>DASVEQ010000137.1:0-57044 GCA_036380455.1 Candidatus Limnocylindria bacterium
AGGGTGAGCAGGTCGTTGCCGGCCAGGACCTGGAGGTCGAAGCCGACCGGCCCCTGGGCGCGACGGGTCACGACGATCGGGATCTCGAGCGTCGCGCCTGCCAGCAGCGGGCCCCAGCCCAGCGAGGTGGTGCCTGCCGGCTCACCGCGCTCGCCGGGGCCGATCACCCACTTCGTCCACGGCTGCACGAGCGGTTCTCCGCCGTCGCGCACGCGGTCGTCGGATGGGCGGAACGGCGCGAGGAAGAGGGTCGCGGCGAGCTCCGTCGGCCAGCGGAGCACGAGCTCGTCGATCCGCGTGTCGGCGGCGGAGGTGATCACGACCGTGATGGTTCCGTCTCCGTCGGCCGGCACGTCCGGCGTGACCTCGACCGTCACGACCCGGTCGTCACGTCCCTCCGGCGGATCGAGCGAGAGCGAGGGGGCGGGGGTGGCCGTCGGGGACAGCGATGCCGACGGCGACGCGCTGGCGCTCGGGCTGGGGGGGGCGGTTGGCGCAATGCTGGGTGCCGCGGACGCGCTGGGCGACGTCGACGGCGTCGGCAGGCAGGCAGTGAGGATCAGCACCGCGGCCAGAGCGGCGCCGGGACGGGCGTGCCTCACGCGTCGGGTTCCTCCTCGAGCTCCGGGAGGCGGTTGCGAATGGCATAGCCGGCGGCCTGCGCCCGGCTGCCGAGCTCCAGCTTGGCAAGCACGTTGGAGACGTAGTTGCGGACGGTCTTCTCGGCCAGGCCCATGCGTCC
Organism: Candidatus Limnocylindria bacterium; assembly: GCA_036380455.1. Taxonomy (GTDB): domain Bacteria; phylum Chloroflexota; class Limnocylindria; order QHBO01; family QHBO01; genus JACDBZ01. The sequence continues at coordinate 743 of DASVEQ010000137.1, forward strand.
GGCGATCTGCCGGTTCGTCTCGCCGTTGGCGATGTGGGCGAGGACCCGCCGCTCCTGTTCGGTGAGGTCGGCAAATGCGCCCGCTTCCTCCAGGCGGCTCGCGTTGCGCAGGCGATCGAGCACGCGGCGCGTGACCCCCGGATCGAGGAGGGAGCCCCCGCCCGCCACCGTCCGCACCGCGTCGATCAGCTCGCTGGAGCCGACGCGCTTCAGGACGTATCCGGATGCGCCGGCGTCGATCGCGTCGAACAGCGCGTCCGAGTCGGCGTGGCTGGTGAGCATGATCACCGGCGTCGAAGTGAGCTCCGCGTTGATCGTTCGACACGCATCGATGCCCGATCCGTTCGGCATCCGGATGTCCAGGACGACCACGTCGGGGTGGTGCTGCCGGGCGAGCCGCACGGCCTCGCTGCCGGAGGCCGCCTGGGCGACGACGGACAGGCCGGGCTGTCCGTCGAGCAGCGCGGCAAGGCCGATGCGGACCACCTCGTGGTCGTCGGCGATGAGGATCCGGATGGGCCGGTCTGGCGCGGCCTGCGCAGGTGATTCGGTCATGAGGGTCGGCGAGTCGTCGCCACCGGCATCGTAAGGGACAGCCGCGCCCCGCGCCCCGGCGCGCTCTCGATCTCGAGGGTGGCGCCGAGCAGCTCGGCACGGCGGCGGATGTTTTCGAGGCCCTGGGCTCGACCGCGGCGTCCGCGACCCGGCGGGGCGCTGGGATCGAACCCGACTCCATCGTCCCGGATGTCCAGCGTGAAGCGGCGCTGGCTGCCGGTCATGTGCACCGTCACCTCCCGAGCGTGCGCATGGCGGAGGATGTTGCTGAAGGCCTCGGTCACGATGTGCCGCAGCTGCTCGGCCTGATCGGGCTGGAGGCGGGGGCGAAACAGCCCTTCCGAGCCGACCTGGAGCTTGACGAGCGTGTGGGCCTGGAGCTCGTCGGCCACGGAGAGCACGATCGCCTCCGCGTCCCGCGCTTCGAGCTCCCCGGAGCGCAGGTCGAAGATCGTGCTCCGGATGTCACCGGTGATCCTGTTCAGCTCGGCCATGACGGTGCCGATTCGCTCGCGGGTCTGGTCCGGCGTCGTCTGCGCGTCGCCCGCCGCCCGCTCGAGGTGGAGACCGGCCGCGTAGATCGACTGGATGATGCCGTCGTGGAGGTCGCGGCCGATGCGCTCGCGCTCGCGGAGCAGCAGCTCGCTGCGCCGGGCATCGGCGAGCGCACGATCGGTCTCCTGCTCGAACAGCTCGAGGCTGCGGATCACCGCCAGGGCGATCGCAAGCCCGTTGAGCGAACGGAAGACCTCGATCGGCACGCCCAGCAGGTCGAACACGGTGCTGCCGTTGACGACGGACGCCGGCGCGAATGGGGCGGGCAGCGGGACGAGGCCGCCGATCACCGCGTAGACGACGAACGCGATCGCGGCGGCGCGGAGGGCGCTGGCGATCCTCGGGCCGGCAACGGTGCCGAGGCTGCGCATCGTGTCCCGCAGGCCGAGGGCGACGAGGAGCGCGGCGGGCAGGCCGAGCATCGCCCGGGCCGTGACGTCGCCGACGGCCAGCGGTGCCCCGACGGCGGCCAGCGCCGGCTCGATCTCTTCCGTCTGCAGCCAGGGTCGGGGCTCGGGGCTGAACCCGGCGGCCACGGTGCTCGACAGCGCGACGGTCGCCACCGCCCACAGGGCGACGGCAAGCGCCGGCACGAACCGGAGCCACGGCTGGCCGCCGACGCGCGGGATCGCCCGCGCGCCGTGCGCGCTGAGGAGCAGCTCCACGCCAAACTGGAAGAGGAGCGCGAAGCTGATCGGCTTGAGCAGGAGCTGCAGGATGAGCAGGCCCTCGATCAACGGCTGTGGGAGGAATCCCGACTGGATGGGGACGAAGAGGTAGCCCCACTCCATGAGGCCGTGCACGATGCCGAATCCCGCCAGCCAGACCAGGGGGCCGGCGAACGGGAGCTGCGACCGATGGCGCGCCTGGAGCGCGACGGCGAGGCCCATGACGAAGAAGACCTGCCCGTAGATCGACAGGACGATGATCCGGTTCGTCTCGAACAGCTCCGCAAGCCAGCTCACTCCGCGCCAGCGTAGGGGAGTTGTTACGATCCGGCGATGGACGACGAGCCGACCGACGCCCGGCGGCGTCCCCTGGCCGTGACGCTCTGGTTCGGGTGGGCCTTCCTGCTGTTGGCCGTCACCGGGCTCCTGCTGCCACGGATCGTGGAGTTCATCGACTTCAGCGAGCGCGCGCCCTTCAGCCTGCTCGGCATCTTCATGATGATCGAGCTGGCGCTCGTCCTGTTCGGGCTGACCACCGCGCTCCAGCGCAAGCGCATCGCGCATCGGTTCGCGGTCGGGATCGCCCTGCTACCGGTGCCGATCCTGGCCGGGCTCCCCCCGGTGCTGCTCGACATGCCGAGCGTCGCCGCCAACGGGTGGTACCTGTTGACCATCCCGCTCGGCGCGCTGCTCAGCCTCGTCCTCGTGGTCGGGCTGCTCCGGCGGTCCTCGCGCGCCTACTTCTCGGAGGCCTGACCGCTCCGGCCCGCCGACGCGTCGGCGTGCCGCGCACCCCCGTCCGTTATCCTCGGGCCGTGCACCTGCTCGCCTTCGCGCGGGGCGGGCCCGATCGAGCCGGAACCCGCCTTGGCGTTCAGACAACCGACGGCGGCATCCACGACATCACCGATGCCCTCGGGGCCCGCGACATCGGCGAAATGCTCGCTCGCGGGCTCGGCGTCGGGGACGTCGAGGACCTGCGCATCTCCTCCGAGCGGATCGATCCGTCGACGATCGTGGTCCGGGCGCCGATCGCCCGCCCGGGAAAGATCATCTGCGTCGGGCTCAACTACCACGACCACTGCCGGGAGCAGTCGATCGAGCCACCGGCCTACCCGATGCTGTTCAGCAAGTTCGCGAACGCCGTGGCCGATCCCGGCGCGCCGGTCACCCGCCCCGTGGCCACGGAGAAGCTCGACCTCGAGTGCGAGCTGGCGGTCGTCATCGGTCGGCGGACGAGCGGCATCGGCCGCGACGAGGCGGCGTCGGCGGTCTTCGGCTACACGGTCCTCAACGACGTGACGATGCGCGACCTCCAGAAGGAGGATCGCCAGTGGCTGCGCGCCAAGGGCTCGGATGGCTTTGCGCCGATGGGCCCGGTCGTCGTCACCGCCGACGAGATCCCCGATCCCGGCTCCCTGGCGCTCCGGTCGTTCGTGAACGGCGTGCCATGGCAGGACTCATCGACCGCGGAGATGGTGTTCGACGTCGCGACGATCGTGGCCTTCGCATCGCGGACCATCACGCTCGAGCCGGGTGACGTGATCGCCACCGGCACCCCCGCCGGTGTCGGCCACTACCAGCAGCCGCCGCACTACCTCGCCGACGGCGACGTCATGCGGTGCGAGATCGAGGGGATCGGCGTGCTCGAGAACCGGATCGTGGACGCGCTGCCCCGGACTGACGCACACGAGCGGGCGGCCGGGATCGATGTCCTCGACGTCGTCCGATGAGGGCGCTGGCAAAGACCCGTCCCGGCCCCGGCCTCGAGCTGATCGAGCGACCCGCCCCGACACCGGGCCCCGGCGAGGTGCTCCTGCGGGTGGAGGCCGCCAGCATCTGCGGGACCGACCATCATCTCTTCACCTGGGACGAGTGGGCGGCCGAGAACCTCGAGCCACCCCGCGTGCTCGGCCACGAGCTTGCCGGCACCGTCTTCGGCATCGGCTCCGGCGTGACGCGCGTGCGCGAGGGCGACCTCGTCGGCGTCGAGTCGCACCTCTTCGACTGGACCTGCGCCCAATGCCGGCGCGGGGACATGCACCTGTGCCGCAACCTGCGGGTCATCGGCGTGCATACCGACGGCGGTTTCGCCGAGCAGGTCGTGATCCCGGAGGCGAACGCGATCGAGTCAAATGGCCTGGACCCGGCGGTCGTGGCGCTCCAGGAGCCGATGGGCAACGCGGTCCACGCCGCGTTCGCGGAGCCGATCGAGGGACGCTCGGTGCTCGTCACCGGCTGCGGCCCGATCGGCCTGTGCGCGGTCGGAATCGCGAAGGCGGCCGGCGCGTCGCTCGTTATCGCCACCGACACCGAGCCGTACCGGCTCGAGCTGGCGCGGACGATGGGCGCCGACCGCGTCCTCGATGCGCGCGACCCGTCGGTGGAGGAGCGCATCGGTCAGGCCACCGGCGGCGACGGCGTCGAGGTGGTGCTCGAGATGAGCGGAGCGGCTCCGGCGCTGGACCAGGCGCTGCGAGTCATCACCAGGGGTGGCAGCGTCAGCCTGCTCGGAATCTTCAGCGAGCCACCGACCGTCGAGCTCTCCGAGCTGGTGATCATGAAGGGCGTGCGACTCCACGGCATCTACGGACGCCGGATCTACGACACCTGGGAGCAAACGCAGTCACTGCTGCGTGGCGGCCTGGACGTGTCGCCCATCATCACGCACCGCCTCCCGCTCAGCGACTGGGGCCAGGCGTTCGAGCTCATCGCGTCGCGCCATGCTGGCAAGGTGGTCCTCGTCCCGTAGCTCGAAGTGCGGTCCCGCCCCCTTGCGCCCGCGCGCACGTAACTTGCAAGTTCTGCCCACTTCGGTGCGGTTCCACCCCTGATCTTGCTCGGAGATGCAAATCGAGAAGTCCCGCCTGGGCCTCCGTGCCAGGTACGTGCGCTCCGAAGCAAACGCGAGCACCCCAGGGCCCCTACCTATACTCGACGCATGACCGATGCGACCGCGCGCACCCGGAATCCCATGGCCTTCCTGGAGGCCGAGATCGACGACCTGCGGGCCAAGGGGCTGTACCGGCGGCTGCGGGTGGTCGAGAGCGAGCAGAAGAGCCGATGCGTCATCGACGGGCGCGAGGTCATCACGCTCAGCTCGAACAACTACCTCGGCCTCAACACCCATCCTGCGCTGAAGCGTGCGGCGCTCGAGGCGGTCGAGCGCTTCGGCGCCGGCTCCGGAGCGGTGCGCACGATCGCCGGCACGATGAGCCTCCACGAGGAGCTCGAGGCGCGCCTGGCGGACTTCAAGCGCGTCGAGGCGGTGCTCACCTTCCAGTCGGGGTTCACCTGCAACACCGGTGTCATCCCGATCCTCGCTCCCGAGGGCGCCACGATCGTCAGCGACGAGCTCAACCATGCCAGCATCATCGATGGCATCCGGCTCACCAAGGCGGAGCGCAGGATCTTCCCGCATGGCGACATCGACGCCCTGCGCAGCACCCTCCGTGACATCCGCGCCGCCGATGCCCGCCGCACGATCCTGGTGATCACCGACGGGGTGTTCAGCATGGACGGCGACATCGCGAACCTCCCCGGGATCGTCGGGGCGGCGGAGGAGGCGGACGCGATCGTCTACGTCGACGACGCCCACGCGTCCGGCGTGCTCGGGCGCAACGGGCGCGGAAGCGTCGACCACTTCGACCTCCACGGTCGGGTCCACGTCCAGGTCGGCACGCTGAGCAAGGCGATCGGCGTGCTGGGCGGATACGTCGCCGGTCCGGCCGCGCTCCGCACCGTCCTGGAGCACCGGGCGCGACCGTTCCTGTTCTCGACGTCGCATCCGCCGGGGGTGGCCGCCGCCTGCCTGGCGGCAATCGACGTGCTGGAGGCCGAGCCGGAGCTCATCGAGCGCCTCTGGGCCAACACGCGGCACTTCAAGGCCGGGCTGGAACGGCTCGGGTTCGACACCGGTCACTCCGACACGCCGATCACGCCGGTCATCGTCGGGGCCGGCGCCCTGGCGCACCGGTTCAGCGATCGGCTGTTCGAGGAGGGCGTGTTCGCGATGGGTATCGGCTTCCCCACCGTGCCCGAGGCGAAGAGCCGGGTGCGCACGATCGTCACGGCCGAGCACTCGCGTGAGGAGCTCGATACGTGCCTGGACGTCTTCGAGCGCGTCGGCCGGGAGCTCGCGATCATCTGACGACCGTCCGGCGATGCGGGACCGGTGCGTCTGGGCACCGCTGCGTCTGTTCCGGCCGGATCGGCAATGGTATCGTCGGCCCGTTCAACGCCCGTGCCCGAGCCCGCTGCCCGATGCGTGACCGACCCCTGTCCGCGACCCTTCGCCCGACCCTCGTCGAGGGCCCGCTCCGCGCCCGCGTGCGGACGGCCACCGGACTCGGTGAGGACGCATCGGTCGATGAGCTGGCGATGGCCGCCACCGCGGGTGACGTCGAGGCGGTCGGCCGCCTCTACGACGCCCTCGTGGAGCCGGTCTACCGGTACGTGGCCCTCCGGCTTCGCCGCCGGGAGGATGCCGAAGACGTGACCCAGCTCGTGTTCGAGCGGATCGTCGCGGCCCTGCCGCGCTACCGCCACAATGGCAGACCCTTTGCGGCCTGGGCGTTCCGGATCGCGCGCAACGCGGTCATCGATCACCAGCGACGCCTGCGACCGACCGAGCCGCTCGGGGCGATCGCGGAGCCGTCAGATGGCGTGCTCCTCGAGGCGCTCTCCCTGCGTGACGAGGAGATCCGCGAACTGCGGGCGGCCATCCGTTGCCTCACGCCGGACCAGCAGGAGGCCTTGGCGCTCCGCTACGGCGCGGGCCTCTCCGCCGAGGAGGCTGCGCGCGTCATGGGCCGCCAGGCGGGCACGATCCGCGGGCTGACGTTCCGCGCCATCGAGGCGCTCCGACGGAGCCTGCGGCGGGAGCAGGGAGCGTGAGCCTGTTCCGCGGCACGATCCGCCCTCCGGCCGTCCTGTCCGACGAGGCTGTCGAGCGAAACCTCGCCGCCATCAGGGCCGAGCTCCAGCCCGATCCGCTGTTCCGCCGCCGCCTCCGCGGCGAGGTGATGAACCGGTACGTTGCCGCTCGCGAGGGCATCGGTGCGACGCCGCGACGCCGATCGATGGGCGCCCTCGGTCGCGCCGTTCTCTACGCCACATTCACGCTCGCAGTGACCTCGACCAGCGTCCTCGCCGCCTCCCAGGAGGCGCTGCCGGGCGACCTGCTGTATCCCCTGAAGCGGCACGTCGAGGTGCTCCGCGTCCAGGTGCTGCCGGGGCACCTCCACGATGACCTGGCCGCCCTGGCGCTTGCCGAGCGCATCAGCGAGCTCGGCCACCTGGCGGAGCGCGGCGACTGGGGTCGGGTCGCGATCCAGGCGGCCGCCGTCCAGCACGATTACGACGTGTTCCTCGCTCTCGTCGATGCGGCCCCGCCGGGCTCGAACGAACGCTACCTGACCGTCCTTGCCGGCCTCGTGGAGCGCCTGCCCGATCCGGCTCGGTCCGCCGTGGAGGGCGCGATCGATCGGCGGTCCGGCGCAGACCCGACGCGGTCCGTCCCGCGTGGGCCGGACGGCGACCCGCCGCGCGGCAACGGCGGCTCCACCCCGGCTGGCGGCGCTGCCGGCGGCTCGTCCGCCGATGGGGATGGCGTCGACGCCACGGCGGAGCCCAAGCCAACGAAGAGCCCGAGGCCCAATCCGACGCCGCGGGCATCGCGCGCTCCCGACGGCGCCGCTGACGATGGCGGCACGGACGAGGTTGACGGCGAGCAGTAGTTCCGCGGCGAACTTCCGCGAGCGGCTCGCCCCGCACGTCAGAAGACGGGGTAGAGGCGAACCTCTACCCCGTCCCTGCCAGGGGGGCTGGATGAATGGGCGGGACCGATCCGGGCGATCGGTCCCAGCCCTGTGCCGCTACCTGCGGCGGCTCCGGGCCTTCACGTTCGCCAGTGCCAGCGCGCCGAGCGAACCGAGGAAGAAGGCGACCAGCAGCTCGACCGGGATCGTGACCGGGGTGCCGTCCGTCCCGAACCCGGATGCCGTGTTCGGCAGCGACGGGCGCGGGGTGGGCGTTCCACCCAGGACCGGCGGCTCGACCACCACGGTCACGCTGTCCTCACCCTCGTCGGGTTCGGTCTCATCCGAGTCGATGACCGCCACGTTCACCGTCGGGGCGACGCGGGAGATCGTCTCCGGGTCGACCGTCGTGCGGAACGTGACGCTGCCGCTCTCGCTGAGGGTCGCGAAGGTCCAGACCACCTCGCCGCCGATCAGCAGACCACCGTCAGAGGCATCGAGGAACTCGAAGCCGGCGGGGATCTCGTCGCTGATCGTCGCGTTGGTGACCGGGCCGTCGGTCAGCGTCCAGGTCAGGGTCCAGGTCACGATCTCAGGATCGGCGACGAGCTCGTCGCTCGGTCCGCTGATCGTGATGGTGTCCGTGCTGGCGCTCTTGTCGACCAGGAGCGTCGGGACACGAACCTCGACGGTCGTCTGGTCGCAGACCTCGTTGTCCGCCTCGTCGGCATCCACGCAGGCGAGGTTGGCCAGCTCGCCGCTGGCATCCGCATCCACGGTGGCCGAGTAGGTGAACTCGTAGGTCCCGCTGTCCAGCGTGCCGACCGCCCAGACCAGCTCCTGGCCCGCGTTGGCGAAGCCGGTGTCCGGATCTGCCGAATCACTGACGTAGGTCAGGCCGTCGGGGAGGCTGTCGAAGACCACCGCATCGTGGATCGGGCCATTGATGACCGTCACCTCGAGCGTGTAGTCGATCGCCTGGCCCCGCAGGACGGACTCGCCCTCGAAGGTGCTCGACTTGTCGAACGCGATGGTGGCCGGGATGACCTCGATCTCCGAGTCGTCGCAGATCAGGCCGTCCTCGGCATCGTCGTCGCTCGTCACGCAGCCGGTGTTGATGAGCTCGGTGCCGATCTCGGCGTCACCGTCGACGAGCGCCTGGTACGTGAACGCGTACGAACCGCTGGCGAGCGGCCCCGTCACCCACGTGAGCTCCTGGCCATCGGCGACGAACCCGGCCGACGGATCGGCGGAGTCCACCACGTAGGTCAGCCCGTCGGGCAGCGTGTCCGTGACCGTGGCCGAGGCAATCGGCCCGTCCTGGACGGTCACCGTCAGGGTGTAGTCCACAAGGGATCCCCGGGCGACCGGACCCTCGGTGTTGTTGTCCTTCATGATGTGCACGCTCGGGGGCGTGACCCCGACCGTCGTCTGGTCGCAGAGCTCGTCGTCGAGCTCGTCGGTGTCGACGCAGGCCAGGTTGGTGAGCTCGCCGGCGGCGTCCTCATCAACCGTCACCTGGTACGTGAAGGTGTGCTCACCGGTGGCCATCGCGCCGATCTCCCAGGTGATGACGCTGCCGATCACGCTCGTCGGTTCGGGCGAGCCCGAGTCGGCGACGTAGGTCAGGCCATCAGGGAGGGTGTCGGTCACGACCGCGTTCTGCATCGGCCCATCCACCACCTCGACGGTGATCGAGTAGTCGATGGTCTCACCGCGGACGACGGACTCGCCCTCGAACTCGTTCGACTTGTCGATGGTGATCGACGGCGGCGTCACCGTCACGGTGGAGTCGTCGCAGATCGGCTCGTCGGTGTCGTCGTCGCTGGCGGCGACGCAACCGACGTTGGTGATGTTCGCGTTGATGGGCGCATCGTTGGCGACGAGCCCGTCGTATTCGAACGTGTGGGTCCCGTTCGCCAGGGTGCCGGCATCCCACGTCAGGGTGCGACCGTCGAGGCTCAGGGAGAAGCCGGCCGACGGATCGGCCGTGTCGACCTTGTAGCTGATCCCGGTCGGCAGCTCGTCCGTGACGATCACATCGTGAGCCGGGCCGTCGGCGACGGTCACGGTCAGGGTGTAGTGGACGGTCGACCCGCGAGTCACCGGGTCCTCGCTGTTGTTGACCTTGTCGATCGTGACGACGGGCTCGTTGACGAGGACGCTGCTGTCGTCGCAGAGCTCCTCGGCCAGCTCATCGGTCTCGATGCACCCGACGTTGGTCAGGGTTCCGGTGGCGTCACCGTCGACGGTGGCGTCGTAGGAGAAGACGTACTGGCCCTGGGCGAGGTCGCCCATGTCCCAGGTCAGGACCTGACCGGCCACCGAGGTGGTGGACGGGTCGGCCGAATCGGCCACGTAGGTCAGGCCATCCGGAAGGGTGTCGGTGACCACGACGCTCGATGCGTCGTTGCCGTCGATGTTCACCTCGATGACGAAGTGGACCGTGTCACCTCGAGATACCGCACCTGGCTCGCCACCGGCCTCGGCATCGTTGCTCTTGTCGATGGTGACGGACGTGTCGGCCACGTTGTCGAACGTGCAGGTGACGTTCTCGCCGGGATCCAGGTCGATGCTGACGCTCGACGAGCCGGACTCGCCGCTTGTGCAGCTGACCGTGGCGGTATACCCGACCTTCGTCGACTCGGCGACGTCGTACTGGCCGGCCGCCAGGTCGGAGAAGGTCTGCTGCCCACCGCCGGCCGGGAGGCTGAACGCCCCGAGGTCACCGGTGTAGCCCCATGCGCTCGCCGGCGCGTCGCCGTCGAGTGCCTTGATGATCGTGATCGAGCCCGGCTGGGCCACGTTGAAGAACGTGCACGTGACGTCGTCGCCCGGATCGAGCGTGACGTCGACGCTGGCAGTGCCGCTGTCTCCGTTGTCGCAGGTGACGCTGACGTCGTAATTTTCCTTCGTCGTCTCGCTGACTGTGTACGTGCCGGCCTGCAGCTCGAACGCGCTCGTGGAGCCGCCGGCCGCCGGGAGCGTGAACGCGCCCAGGTCGCCTGTATACGCCCAATCCGAACCCGGCACCTCACCCGTCAGATCCTTGACGATCGTCAGGTGCGTCGGCGGGAGGGTATTGACAAACGTGTGCTCCTGCTGCTGGCCACTGGTAACCACCAGCGTCTCGCTGAGGTCGTTCGGGTCGGCCTCGTAGCCGGGCGGCGGCGCCGTCTCAGTGAACGTGCAGGAGGTGCCCACCGGGGCCGCGACCCCGATCGTGCCATTGCTGCCGGTCGTAGCGGACCTGTTCAGCGTTCCGCCCGACGTCGAGGTGAATGCCTCGCTCGAGTCGTTCGTCCCGTTGGCGTCGTTGCCGTCCGACACGGAGCCGTCAGGCGACGCGGTGATGACCGTTCCCGCCAGATCCGCGGTGGTCGTGGGCCAGGTGCAGGCGATGCTGAACGTGGCGCCCGCGAGCGGCGCGCCGGACGCATCGGTCTTGTGGATCAGGAGGTCGCCGCCGATGAGGAAGCATGCGGGACCGGCTTTGCGGTTGCTGGCCTGGGACTGCGACGGGGCCGCGGTGGTCTTGGCGTAGTTGCAGTACTCATCGCCAACCGGGGCGTTGTCCGGAATCTCGAGGGTGAACGTCAGTAGGAAGTTCTCGGTGTTCGGCACGAAGTGGATGAAGTACTTCGCGACGGCCACGTCCTCGATGAAGACGCAGTCGGTGATCTCGAACTCCTCGCGACCGGCGACGTCGTCGGGATCGACCGGGTAACTGATCTCGAAGGTGGCGGTGCCACCCGGTTCGAGCGATCCCGCGATCAGCCGCTTGTCGGTGTTTTCGCTGCCCGGCGTCGTGACGACCCCGTTACAGCCGTTGACCGTCGTGTCCTGAACGATCTCCACGTCGTCCGCCGACACGAGCGTCTGCGGTCCGGCGTTCAGGACGGGAGCGAGAGGCCCGATCACCAGGTTCATCAGCAGTGCGATGACGACCGGGATCAGGCTCAAGCGCGTGGTGGAAGCTCGGGTATCCATGTGTCGAAGCCCCTCTGGCTGATGGGTCGCCCCTGGCGCCCGTTGTGACTGTCGATAGACCCCTGGCGGTGGCGCCTGATGCGCCGATGAGTCCCGTTACCGCCTCGCGGCGCCCCCTGGATGTGCGGCGGCTGTTCCTGGCCGTCAGTCACCTGCGGTCTCGCAGGGAGGCGGAGTATATGACCGGGGTACAGTACTTTGGTACCCGATGGTTTGATTGGATTTGAGCGGTCTGTGGCGGTGAGGACCGGAACGGTGCGCAAGCTCCGTTGACAGGCGGCAACGAGGGTCCTGGTACGACCCTCCCATCCGGCGGCGGGCGACAAGAAAACGGACCCCCGGGGCATTCCCGGGGGTCCGTTCGGTTCAGGAGGTCGACGCTAGCGCTGGCGCGCCAGTCGAACGTAGATCATCGCCGCCAGGGCTCCAAGGAGCACCAGGCTCAGGACGGTCGCCGGGACCTGGCCGAACTGGCCCATTGCCGTGTCCGGGACCTCGGCAGGCGTTGGGGTCGGATTGCCACCCTGCTCGTCCTCGCGAATCGTCGGAGACGGGGTTGGGGTGCCGCCCTCCTCCTCCTCGCGAATGGTCGGCGTCGGGGTGGGCTCCTCCTCTTCCTCCTCCTCTTCCTCGGTGCAGACGATCATGTGGGAGATGTTCTTGTCGCCCTCGCCGAACTCGCCGTCGGCGACGCTGTCGGCCCAGACCGTCTCGCCGGCCGCCGGGTTTGCGAACAGCGTGTTCGCGCCCTCGTCGCTCGACTGATCGGAGCCCGCCTTCACCACGACCAGGCTGTAGACGAGGCCCTCGCCGAGCTCGGGTAGCAGGTACGTCTCGCCCCAGCCGCCTTCAGGAGTGGCGACGTCCTCGCAGGTGGCGCCCCAGGTCTCCGCGTCGTTGTTCTCGGGTGTGCCCTCGGCGTAGCCGGTCACCGTCGCCCAGTCGACGTCCGCGCCGGCCATCGCTGGCATGCTCAGCGCCGCGACCAGGCCGAGCGCCGCCAGCAGGCCGAGGAAGGTTCGGAGCCCCTTGCGGGCCCTCAATTCAGACACGATCGCGTTCCTCCGATTCCGGCCGATCGACGGCCGGGCCAGCCCCCATGATCTGGATGATTCCGGTCGCACGCCGGGCGGGCGATCCGAGACGGAGTATAGGGCGGGCACCCGGTACTTCGGTACCTGTCAAATGACGTAACCGATGGGGTCCGGTGGGGTCCGATGGAGTACCCGGGTCCGATCCCGTTGCGCCGCGGCACCGAAGTACCAGGACCGGGACGTCGAACGAGGGCCCCCGGACGGATCCGGAGGCCCTCGTGAGGAACGTCGCCTGGCGGGACCCTATCGGCGGCGTCGCGCCTCCGCGGTTGCGGCGTAGCCGGCGCCACCCAGGCCGGCGAGCAGCAGCAGCGCGAGGAGCACGGCTGGCGGCGAGCCGGTCGGGATGGGCGAGGTCGCCGTGTTCGGCAGCGGATTGCCACCCTGCGTCCCCTCCCGCGGGGTCTCGCTCTGGCCAGGTCCGCCAACGCCGGGCTGCTCGCCGCCTCGTTCCTGCGCGTTCTCGAACGTGCAGACGACCTCGTCCCCGTCGTCGATCGTCACGGTCACCATCGCGCTGGCGAGGTTCACCACCGCGTCGCCGTCGGCGGTGCAGGTGATCGCCGCGAGCGACCATCCTGCCGCCGTCTGATCCGAGGTCAGCAGCTCCTGGACCGAGTAGTCCCCGGCGGGGAGCACGGTTGCGGCCAGGACGCCCCCACCGGACAGCGCGAACCCTTCGGGAGCGCCGAACGTCGCGGTGAAGGCGAAGGACTCAACCGCGTTGCTTGGGTTCGTGGTCTTGCGAATCTCGAGCGTTCCGGTCTCATCCTCCGCCTCGCCCGAGTCGGGCGTGTTGACGAAGATCGCCTCCGGGCTGTCGCAGTCGCCGTCCGGGTCGACGGTGACTTCGGCGGTGCCGGAGCCAACGATCTCGAAGCCGGTCGGAGCCTGGGTTTCCGTGACCGTCAGGACTGCGCCGAAGGGCAAGCCAGTAATGCAGAACGTGCCATCCTCACCGGTCGTGAATGTGCCTTCCTGGCCCTCGACGGTGAAGACTGCACCGGGGAGTCCGTTGCCCTCCTCGTCCACCTTGCTCACCTTCAGCGAGCCGACGTCGCCGCAGTCGATCACGACCACGACCTCGTTGCTGTCGTTGTTTCCCTCCGCCTCGTCCGACTCATTGTCGGCCGAGACCTCCGCCACGTTGTCCACCGGGCTGCGGCAGATCGGATTGCCCGTGCCTCCATTCGGATCGCCGAGCGTGGCCGTAACGCTCACGGTCACCGTTGCCGATGCGCCAGCATCGAGATCACCGAGGTCGCATCCGATGTGCCGGTTTTCCGCGTCCGTGACCGAGCAGGTTCCCTGCGACGCAGAGATCCCATCGATCGTCAGTTCGTCGTCGAGGTTGTCCTCGAGATGGACGCCGATCGCGGTGGCGTCTCCGACGTTGGTGACGGTGAGGACGTAGTCGTAGCTCCCCCCGATCTCAACGGAAGTGATCGGCTGTCCGTCGACCTCGGCCGACTTCTCGACCAGGACGTCGGGAGCGCCCTCCGCCGGGGTGTCGAGCGTGTTCGTGAAGGTGCACACGACGTCTTCGTCGGCGCCCACGGTCACGGCGACCGTGCCCGCGGTGACGCTTGCCGTCTCCGCGGCGGCGTTGCCCGTGCACTCGATGGCAGTGACACTCCAGCCGGCTGTCACCTGCGCCTCGCTGAGAACCTCGGCCAGGTCGTAATCGCCGGCCGCGGTCGCAACCTCGTCCGACTCGCCGTTCGAGAGCGATGCGGCGTTCGTTCCATCGAGGGTGAGCTGGAACTCATCGTCGCCGCCCACAGTCACCTTGGCGACGGTGAGGGTCGGGCTCTGGTCCCCCTCCGGTCCCTCGCACACGGACAGATTGCTGATGGTCGGGTTGTCCGTCACGCTGATGGTTGCGCTCGCACCCGACGCGATCGTCACGGAGTTGCCGACCTGGTCCGATCCACCCTTGACGGCGATCGTCACATTGGCGTCCGTGTCGTTCTGGATGGTGACGCTGGCCAGCTCCCCGTCGTGCTCGGTGATCGCAGTCACGACGACGCCCGCGACAAGCTCGTCACCGACGTCGATGTCGGCCTGGTTGTAGTTGATGAGGAAGGTCGTGCCTTCCGGACAGTCCGCCTCTCCTACCCCACCCTGTGCCACGACCGGCGCGGCCACGACGAAGAGTGAGAGGAGAAGGGACAGAGTGGCGACGAGCGCGAGGACGGTCTTGCCCGAAGTCTCGCGCGCCGACCGTATCGACGAGTGGTACACGATCGATAGGCCCCCTTGCCTAGATGAAGATCTGGCCGCTACCGAGCCTCGGAAACCCGGCGCGGATGATGGGCGGCTTCGGGCAGCTGAGCCTCCGCCATCCCGCGAGGTATGCAGATTACCTACCAAAGTCCTGGTGCCGCCAGCCCATCTCCAGGTCGGCAACAGGTAGTTGAGTGCGGAGAAGTGCGGTCCGCATGGGATTATCGTCCCAGGACGTGGTGCCAGCACGCACATGCCGAACGGGCTCGGACGCGGGAAGCGCGGCCCCGCGAGGGATTCAGGAGGTTCGGCCGCGGGCCTCGAGGACGACGACCTGGGTCTCGTCGGGGAGTGAGCTGACGGTGACCTGTGCCTTCGGCTGGCGAATCGGCTCGGTGGCCATCTCGTGGAGGAACTTCTCCGGACCGCCGAGGTCCTTGGATCCGCCATCCACGCCGTAGTGCATGGGGATCACGATCTTCGGACCGACCTGGGCGACAACCTCCGCCGCCTCGGCAGGGGTCAGCGTGGTCTCGCCGCCGACCGGCACCAGCAGCACGTCGACCGGGCCGAGCTCGCTGATCTGCTCCTCGGTCAGGAGATGGCCGAGATCGCCGAGATGGCAGATGTGGACGCCGTCGATCTCGACCGCGAAGACCATGTTCTCGCCGCGGGACTGGCCGGCCTCGCCATCGTGGAAGGTCCGGATGCCGGTCACCAGCAGGTCGCTGAACTCGTACTCGCCGGGCCGGGTCAGAGTCAGCCCGGCAGTGATCGACCGGGTATAGGTATGGTCGGGATGGTCGTGGCTGATCGTCAGCAGCTCGACGTCATGCTTGCCGGCCACGAAGCCGGTCGAGGGCGGGCAGGGGTCGGTGATAACGGTCGCGTCCTTGCCCTTCAGGCGGAAGCAGGCACGCCCGTACCAGGTGATCTCCATCGGTCGTTGGATGGTAGCCGTTTGCACCAGCCGCCGTGCGATCTGCCGATGCATCGGGCGATTTGCGCGCCGCGCCAGGGGATCGGCTGCGGCAGGGGATCGGCCTGGGGAGAGTCCCCTGGATAGCACGAGCCCCGGTGCCCGCCCAATGACACCGGGGCTCGAAGGAGGGAGGGTGGAGGTAGAAACCCGCGTGGATCTCCATCTCGCAGAATGGAGACTAGGGACCCCTCCTAAACCGCGGGCTTGCCGTTCCTTAAGAAACGCAAACGTTCGGTCCTGGACGGGCGTGGCAGAATGCGCCGAATGTCTGCCCTCCAGCGCATCGCCGCGGCGGTCGTGCTCATCCTGGTCGTCGTGGCCATCGGCGTCCTGGGTCTCGGGGCCGCCGGTGTCCCGATCGGCCTCGGCCCGCCCGCCAGCGCCGGGGAGTCCGCGGCGCCATCGGCCTCAGCCAGCACTCCACCGAGCGGGACGCCGACGCCGGGCGTGTCCGCGGAGCCGAGCCGCGCGGACGACGCCGCGGTGCTGGCCGAGCTGGCGGAGATCGAGGAGCAGGTCATCGCGATTCGCGGCCTGGAGGCCGCCGACATCGGACCCGCCGACATCATCACCCGGGCGGAGCTCGGAGCCGAGCTGCAGGCCATGTTCGACGAGCAGTACCCGCCGGAGGAACGAGAGCGGGACAACCTCGCCTTGCGCGCACTCGGCCTGCTGGGGCCGGACGAGGACGTCGCCGACCTCCAGCTCCAGCTCCTCGGCGACCAGGTGCTCGGGTTCTACGATCCGACGGACAAGCGGATGGTGGTCGTCAGCGACGCGGGACTCGATGCGGCCGCGAAGCTGACGTACGCCCACGAATACACTCACGCGCTCCAGGATGCGGCCTTCGGGCCGCCGCAGTTCGACCCCGATGCCGACCTCGAGGACGATCAGGCGCTGGCCCTGACGTCACTCAGCGAGGGCGATGCGACCGTGACGATGTTCGCCTGGGCATTCGAGCACCTCAGCCAGGAGGAGCTCATCGAGATCGGCGCCAGCCAGGAGCTGCCGGATACGACCGGGATTCCCCCGTGGATGGTCCGCCAGCTGCAGTTCCCGTACACGACCGGCCAGCTGTGGGCCAGTACGCTGGCGGGAGACCCACTCAACCCGCGGTTCGACGAGCTGGACGCCGCCTACGACGATCCACCGGACTCGACCGAGCAGATCATCGACCTTGACGCCTGGGAGGCACGCGAGGAACCCGTTCCCGTCACGGTTGCTGACCTCGTAGCGCTGCTCGGCGACGGCTGGGAGGAGATCGACCAGACGCCGATCGGGCAGGCCAGCATCGGCTTCATGCTCGAGCACTTCGGCATCGCCGCGGATGTCGCCGACGGAGCGGCCGACGGTTGGGGCGGCGATCGCGTGCGCATCGCCGCGGGCCCGGATGGCGCCTTCGCCGTGGCGTGGCGGTTGGCCTGGGACACGCCGGAGGACGCCGCCGAGTTCGTGCGCGTCTACGAGATCGTGGTCGGCGAGCTTCCGTTCCCGGCCCTGGTCAGCGCGGTCGGAGCCGATGAGGTGCTCGTCGTCCACGCCTCCGACGACGTCGTGCTGCGCCAGGTGGCCGGCGCCGCCGGCTGACGCGCGCGCTACATCGCGTCGGGCGCGGAGATCCCCAGCAGCTCGAGGCCGTTGGCCAGCACGCGCCGCGTCGCATCCACCAGCGCCAGGCGTGCGGCGGTCAATCCCGAGTCCTCAGTGAGCACCTTGCAGTCGCGGTAGAAGGCGGAGAAGGCGCTGGCCAGCTCGTAGACGTAGCGCGGGACTTCGTGCGTTTCTCGGCGATCGGCGGCGGTCGCGATGGCGTCCGGGAAGTCGAGGAGATGGCGGATCAGCTCCTGCTCCGAGGGATGCACGAGCAGATCCCCGGTACGGTTCGCGTCTGGGCGCACGCCCACCTCGGATGCGTGGCGCAGGATCGACGACGCGCGGGCATGGGCGTACTGCACGTAGTACACCGGGTTCTCGCTGCTCTGCTTCTTCGCCAGCTCCAGGTCGAAGTCGATCCCGGTGGTGAACGCGCGCGAGCTGAAGTACCAGCGCGCGGCGTCCACGCCCACCTCGGCGAGCACCTCGTCGAGGGTGATGAACTCGCCGGAACGCTTGCTCATCGGGATCTCGACGCCGTCGCGCACGAAGCGCACCCAGGCGATGAGCAGCATCCGGACCCTCTCGCGGTCGTAGCCCATCGCTTCGGCTGCGTTGCGCACGCGGGCGACCGTGCCGTGGTGGTCGGCGCCCCAGATGTAGATGAGCTCGTCGAAGCCGCGGCTGAACTTCTCGGTGACGTAGCCGATGTCGGACGCGAAGTAGGTCGGCTGCCCGTTCGAGCGCACGATCACTCGGTCCTTGTCGTCGCCGTAGTCGGTGGAGCGGAACCAGGTCGCGCCGTCGGACTCGTAGACAGCTCCCGATGCGCGCAGGCGCTCGACGGCACGATCCACCCAGCCTTCCGAGTGGAGCGAGCCCTCCTCCTTCCACACGTCGAAGTGGACGCCCAGGTGCTCCATGGACGCCTCGATTCCCGCGCGAACGCGCTCGGATGCCCAGCGGCCGATGGTCCAGGCGGCCTCGTCGGGCTTTGCGGCCGCCTCAGCCACGAGCGCCTCGGGCAGCTCCGTCGCCAGCCCTTCGACGTAGGCGCCGCGGTAGCCGTCCTCGGGCAGCTCGGCGCCGATTCGGCGCGCGAGGACCGAGAGGCCGAGGTTCGCGACCTGGGTGCCGAAGTCGTTGAAGTAGTACTCGCGCGCGACCTCGTGGCCGGCGGCCGCCAGCACGCGGGACAGGACGTCGCCGACGAACGCGCCTCGCGCGTTCCCGACGTGGAGCGGGCCGGTCGGGTTGGCCGAGACGAATTCGACGTTGATGCGCCGCGGATCCGCGGCCGTCGCGCGTCCGTAGCCCGCGCCAGCGTCGAGGATCGGGCCGACCTGCGCGGCCACCCACTGCGGGTCGAGCCGGATGTTGAGGAACCCGGGTGCGGCGATCTCGATGCTCGCGATGGACGGTGGGCGCTCGAGGTGCGCGACGAGCGCCTCGGCGATTCGAAGGGGCGCCAGGCGGGCGATTGGCGCCAGCTGCATGGCGGCGTTGCTGGCCCAGTCGCCGTGCTCGGGATGGGACGGCCGCTCGAGGCCGATGGCCGGCAGCTGCGCACCGGCACGGATCGAGAGCGCGCCGCTCGAGATGGCGCGGTCACGGGCCTCGGCGATCGCGCGCGTCAGCGCGGCTCGGACGGTCATGGGCGGTCGAGTCTACCTGCTCGCCGCCGGGGCGCGCGCCTCGCCGGCTACGGTGTCGTGGCGGCCGTGACCCGGCTCGGCCCGGTGGCGTCAGCAGGCGCCTCCGCGCTGACCGCACCGCCGATGGCCAGCGACAGGATCATCCAGGCTGCCGCCAGCGCGACGAGAATGCGATTCGGGCGATTGGTGGTCGCCCGGGCGGCGACGATGTTCGGCTTCATCGATGTGGCGTCCGGTTCATGTGGATTCCGCGTCCCCCCTCGTGGAGGAGGGAGGCAAGCGCCGTGCCAGTTCGGCGTGCCGGCCGTTGCGAAATCGCACCGGGATTTCGGCTACCGATCGCGGGTGAGGCGGAGCTCCAGCGCCTGGTCGGGGCTGAAGTCAACGAGCCCGAGCGCATCGGCGGCCACCTCCAGCAGGGCGCCGGTGGGCGCGAGGCCGATGAGCTCGCAGTGGTCGACGTCGGTGCCGGCATCCCTCGCCAGCCGTCGGACCTCGCTGACCACGGCGGCGATCCCGGTCCGCTCCCAGTCGACGAGGTTCATGCTCACCTGCGCCATCGGCGGCTGTCCGGGGTTCTCGAGCAGGACGCCCATGGCCTGCACCGCCGGCATCCCCCCGCTGCTCTCGCGGATCGCGGTCGCGATCCGGATCGCGAGCGCCAGGTCGGCGGTCCGGAGGTTGATGTTGAAGGCGATGAGCGGTTTTCGTGCCCCGACCGCCACGGCGCCGCCACGAGGGTGGACCCGTAAAGGCCCGAAGTCCGGGGCCCGCTCGGGGCTCGTGCCGATCTCGTCGCGGAGCGCTTCGTACTGGCCGCGCCGCACGTGGGCGAGCCGCCGCCGCTCGGGCCGCAGCGCGGCCGCCCCGTACAGGTAGACGGGGAGGTCGAAGCGCATCGCGATCTGCTCCCCGAAGCGGCGGGCGAGGTCGATGCACTCCTCGAGGGTCGTGCTGCCGAGCGGCACGAAGGGGATGACGTCCACGGCGCCGATGCGCGGATGGGCGCCGGCGTGCCGCTCCATGTCGATGAGCTCGAGGGCGCGCCCGACCGCCGCGGTCGCCGCTCGCACGACCGGCTCCGCGCTGCCGGCGAAGGTGACGACGCTGCGGTTGTGGGTCTCGTCGCGCGAGTGATCGAGGACCGTGACGCCCTCGATCTGGCCGATGGCGCGGACGATCTCGTCCACGACCTCGGCGCGGCGCCCTTCGCTGAAGTTCGGGACGCACTCGATCAAGCCTGGCACGCACCGATCGTAGCGCTGCTACGCTCGGCTCGTGGCTGAGCGACGCGGGACGCTGTACCTCGTGGCGGTCCCGATCGGGAACCTCGACGACCTCGCGCCGCGCGCCCGTGACGTGCTCGCATCCGCGTCCGTCGTGGCCGCCGAGGACACGCGCCATTACGCCACCCTGGCGCGCCACCACGGCCTCTCGCCGCGCGCGACGAGCTACCACGATCACAACGAGGAGGGACGGACGCGCGAGTTGCTGGCGCGCCTCGCGGCCGGCGAGGACGTCGCCCTCGTGAGCGACGCCGGGACACCGCTCGTCAGCGACCCCGGCTACCGTCTCGTCCGTGCCGCCATCGAGGCCGGCGCGCCGGTGACGACCGTCCCGGGGCCGTCGGCGGTCATGGCCGCCCTGGCCGCGTCCGGCCTGCCGCCGCACCCGTTCCGGTTCATCGGCTTCCTCCCGCGGGCCTCCGCGGCCCGTCGCTCCGCGCTCGAGGGGCTGGCGCGGGATGCCGCGACACTGGTCGCCTTCGAGGCCCCGCGGCGGCTGGTCACCACGCTCCGCGACGCCATCTCGGTGCTCGGGGATCGTCGCGCCTGCCTGGCCCGCAACCTGACGAAGCCGCACGAGCGATGGCAACGCGGCCCGCTCTCGACGATCCTCGCGGACCTGGAGGCCGAGGGCGAGGTTCGCGGCGAGGCCACGCTCGTCATTCACGGCGCGACCGAGAGGGCCGGGGCGGACGCGGACGCGGAGGCCGATGCGCGCCTGCTGCTCGACCACGGCGCCCCCGCGCGCGCCGTCCAGGAGCTGCTCACCGCGCGGCGCGGGCTCTCGCGACGCCAGGCGTACGCGCTCGTCCTCCGCCTGAGCGGCCGATGAGCCTCGACGTCGTCGAACGGGTTCGGCGCTCAGCACGCTACCGGGACGTCGATCCGGTCATGCTGGGGCGCCTGGCCGCAGAGGAGCTCCCGCGCGCGCGGAACGTCGACGAGGCAGTGAAGCGCGTGAAGCGGCGGCTCCACCAGGCCGTGGGCGCGTTCCGTCGCGCCGGCCATCCGCCGGCGCTGGCGGCCGCCTGGACCGGGCGGCTCGACGAGCCGTCGTTCCGGGCGGCCTGTGCCGAGGCGATGCGCGGCCACACGTCGACCCGCGAGCGCCTGCCGCACCTCGAGACGTTCTTCGCGGACATCTGGGCGATGACCGGCAAGCCGCGCCGCGTGCTCGACCTCGGCTGCGGGCTCAACCCGTTGGCCCTGCCGTGGATGGGCATCGGCGGGGCAGCGTACGAGGCGGTCGACGTCGACGAGCGGCCGCTCGCCACCGTCCGTGATTTCCTTGCCCTGGTCGGTCAGCCGCACCGCGTGACACGACGCGACCTCGTGGCCGTGCCGGTGGCGGAGCCCGCCGACGTCGCGCTGCTCCTGAAGCTCGTGACGACGCTGGACCGGCAGGACTCGACCGCGGCGGCTCGCCTCCTCATGGGCGTGAACGCGGAGCATGCGGTGGTCACCTTCACGACCCGCACGCTGGGTGGGCGCAGCCGTGGCATGGAGCGAGCGTACCGCGACCGGCTCGCCACGGTGGTCGCCGAGGTCGGCCGGGTGGCCGAGGTCGCCGAGGCGTCGGTCCCTGGCGAGCTCGTCTTCATCCTTCGCATGAAGGTCCCGCGTGGCTAATCCGCTCTCCTCTCGGCGCGGCGTGCTTCCTGTGCCGACCTTTCTGCCGGACGCGACGCGGGCCGGCGTGCGCGGGGTCAGCAGCGACGACCTGCGAGCGGTCGGTATCGAGGCGCTCGTCGTCAACGCCTTCCACCTGCTTCGGCGGCCGGGGGCGCGGGTGGTCCAGGCGGCCGGCGGGATCCATCGGTTCATGGACTGGCCGGGCCCGATCCTGTCCGACTCGGGCGGGTTCCAGGTCTGGAGCCTGATCCGCCAGGACCCGAACCGCGGCGTGATCCGGGACAACGAGGTGATCTTCCGCGAGCCGGAGACCGGCGAGAGGTGGAACCTCACCCCGGAGCGGATCGTCAACCTCCAGTTCCAGCTCGGGTCCGACATCGTTGTCTGTCTCGACGACTGCACCGATGCCGATGCGCCGGAGGTCGAGCAGGAGCGATCGGTCGAGCGCACCATCCGCTGGGCCCGGCGCTCCCGCGAAGCGTTCGATCGGCAGGCTTCTCAGCGCGGCGGCGATCCGCCCCGGATCTTCGCCGTCGTCCAGGGCGGCCGCGTCGAGGCGCTGCGACGGCAGTGTGCCACCGAGCTGGCGTCCATCGGCTTCGACGGCTACGGCTTCGGCGGCTGGCCGCTGACCGCCGAGGGTGACCTGCTCGCCGAGCCGATGCGCTGGGTGGCAGAATCCCTGCCGGCGGATTCGCCGAAGCACGCGCTGGGCGTCGGCCGGCCGGATCACGTCGTCAGCGCCTTCGCGCTCGGCTACTCGATCTTCGACTGCGCGCTGCCGACCCGCGATGCGCGGCACGGGCGGCTCTACGCATTCCGCGACGGCTGGTCGACCCGCCGGCCGTCACCCGGCGACCACTTCTACCGCGCGGTCCGGATCCACGATCAGCCGTTCCACGTCGAGCACGGGCCGATCGAGGAGGACTGCGACTGCCCGGTCTGCAGTCGCCACTCCGCGGCCTACCTCCACCACCTGTTCAAGGTCGGGGACCTCTCGGCCGAGCGCCTGGCCACGCTCCACAACCTCCGCTTCTACGTGCGGCTGTTCGACCTCCTGCGCTCGTAAGCGGCCGTCACCTTCGATCGTGGCGCCGCGCCACTGGCTCTACGGCGGCGCTCAGCCGTGCGCAGCGGCCTGGGCAGGGTCCTCGCGGCCGATGGTGTCGGGATCCACGCCCCTGGCGCGAGCCAGCCGTTCGGCCACGAGTTGCAGCGGGAGGATCGGTGCCAGGAGCGACGCAGCCGCGCCTCTCACGCGGCCGGTGTGCGGCAGCACGATCCTGCCGGCCGGGGTGAGCGCCGCGTCGAGGCCGGCCGAGATCGACTCGTCGAGCAGGCCGGCCGCCGGCATGGAGAGGGCGCGTGCTGCCTCCAGCACGCGCATCAGCCGGTCAGCCGCGAGGCCGTCGCCCACGGCATCGGTGCCGATGACGACGATGCCCGTCCAGCGGGTCGCCGCCGCAAGGTGGCCGTGGAGGACGGTCTCGAGCTCCACTGCCTGCGCCGGCAGGCGCGCGCCCTCCGCGACCTTCAGCGCCATCTCGCGCGCCGATATGCAGTCCGGCCCCGCGCCGGCAACGATCAAGCGGTCGACGCCTGTCAGGCCGGCGGCGACGTCCGCGGCGCCGCGCGGCTCGTTCGCCACGTCGAGGAGGGCGTGGATCGCGGCCGCATCGAGCCGCGTGCTCGCGATCCGCGAGCCGAGCACGATCCCCGCCACGATCGGCGAGAGGTAGCCAATGGTGTGGCACCAGCTCTGGTCCTGCTCACGTGTCGTCACCAGGTGATCGGCGAGGGCCGCGCCGGGCGAATCTCCGCCGACGGTCACCAGGGCCGTCGTCCCACCCGCCGCCCGCGTCGCTTCCAGGGCGGCGTTCGTGGCGGTCGTCCCGCCCTCGTGGCTGATGCCGATCAGGATGCCGGCATCGAGCGGTCGTCGCACCACGGCCAGGGCCTCGACGGCGCGGATCTCGTGGCCGGCGGCTGGCGACAGCGCCTCGGTCAGCAGCTCGGCGACGGCCATGGCGGCATGCTGGGAGGTGCCACATCCGGTGATCACCACCGGCCGCCGCTTCTCCGTTGCCTTGTGGATGGCGTCGGCGAGCGCACCGACCGCCTCCTGCTCGCGCAGGCGACGAACGAGTCGCTGGGCCAATGCGGGCTCGGCCGCGATCATCTCGGTCATCAGGTACGGCGGACGCGACCGGAAGCGGGGCATCTCGGATCCGGCCCACGGGTCAGGCGCACCCGGCAGCAGATCGTCGGCGGCCGGGGTCATCGGCGGGTCAGAACGGCTTGAGGACCATGAGGGCCACGATGACCACCATGGCGCCCAGCTCGTATCGGCGCGCCAGCGCGATCGCCGCGTCCGCCCAAGCCGCGCGCAGTCCGGGCGTGACCTCGCCCGCCACGCGGGCCGCCGTCATTTCGGCCTCGAAGACCCTGCCTCGCGGAAGGAAGATGGTCGGGATCGCGATGAGGATCGGGATGATCAGCAGGACGGTCAGCAGCATCCAGCCGGTGGTCAGCCCGAGCCACGGATAGTCCTTGGCCCACGCCGTGAGCAGGCCAAGGAGGACGACGATCGGGCTCGCCACCTGGACGATCCGCTCGAAGGGCGACGCGGCCTCCGACAGCAGGTGGGCGCGCTCGACGTCATCGGTTCGTGCGGCACGGCTCAGGAGGATCCAGCGACCGAGCTTGAGCAGGAGCGCGAGCCAGTCCACTGCTCAG
Organism: Candidatus Limnocylindria bacterium; assembly: GCA_036380455.1. Lineage (GTDB taxonomy): Bacteria > Chloroflexota > Limnocylindria > QHBO01 > QHBO01 > JACDBZ01. Next base: position 25,474 of record DASVEQ010000137.1, read on the forward strand.
CCTTCCCGCATCGGGATGCGGATGCCGCGCGCATCGGCGACCTCGATGGCGCGCTCGTAGCCCGCATCGGCGTGGCGCAGGACGCCCATTCCCGGATCGGTGGTCAGCACCCGCTCCAGCCGTGCGGCGGCCTCGGGGGTGCCGTCGGCGACGACGACCATGCCAGCATGCAGGCTGTAGCCGATGCCGACGCCGCCTCCGTGGTGGAAGCTCACCCAGGTGGCCCCAGCGGCGGTGTTCACCAGGGCGTTGAGGATCGGCCAGTCGGCGATCGCGTCGGACCCGTCGCGCATCGCCTCGGTCTCGCGATTCGGGCTCGCCACGCTCCCCGCGTCGAGATGGTCGCGACCGATGACGATCGGTGCGGAGATCTCGCCCGACGCCACGAGCTCGTTGATCCGCAGGCCCGCCGTGGCGCGGTGGCCGTAGCCGAGCCAGCAGATGCGCGCCGGCAACCCCTGGACCGGGACCTTCTCGGCCGCCAGGCGGAGCCAGCGCTGGAGGCCGGCGTCATCGGGGAAGAGCGCCGCCAGGGCCTGGTCGATGACCGCGATGTCCCCGACGTCTCCTGACAGGGCGGCCACGCGGAAGGGGCCCTTGCCCTCGCAGAAGAGGGGGCGGATGAAGGCCGGCACGAAGCCCGGGAAGTCGAACGCGTTGGCGACCCCCGCCTCCTGGGCGAAGGCGCGGATGTTGTTGCCGTAGTCGAAGGTGACCGATCCGGACGCCTGGAAGGCGAGCATCGCGCGGACGTGGTCCGCCATCGCCGCCTTGCTGCGACGGACGTACGCATCCGGGTCGCTGGTGCGCAGCGCCAGCGCATCGGCGAGGGACATCCCGTTGGGGACGTAGCCAGCGAGCGGGTCGTGGGCACTGGTCTGATCCGTGACGAGGTCGGGGTGCCAGCCGCGCGCGGCGAGTCCGGGCAGAACGTCGGCAGCGTTCGCCACCAGGGCCACCGATCGGCCGATGCGTTCGCCGCGCCATCGGTCGACCACCGCGACCGCCTCGTCGAGCGAGTCGGTCAGCTCGTCCACGTAGCCGGCCTCGAGGCGACGTTTGGCGCGGGCCTCGTCGATTTCGACGACCAGCGCCGCGCCGTCGTTCATCGTCACGGCCAGCGGCTGAGCCCCACCCATGCCGCCGAGTCCGGCGGTGATCGTTGCCGTGCCGGCCAGGCTGCCGCCAAAATGCTGGCGCGCGGCCTCGGCGAACGTCTCGTAAGTGCCCTGGATGATTCCCTGGGTGGCGATGTAGATCCACGAGCCGGCGGTCATCTGGCCGTACATCGTCAGGCCGGCGCGCTCCAGCTCGCGGAAGTGCTCCCACGTCGCCCAGTGAGGCACGAGATTGGCGTTCGCGATGAGGACGCGCGGGCTGTTCGGCGTGGTGCGGAACACGCCGATCGGCTTGCCGGACTGGACGAGCAGGGTCTCGTCGTTCTCGAGCTGGCGCAGCTCGGCGACGATGGCGTCGAAGGCTTCCCAGCTGCGCGCCGCGCGCCCGGTCCCGCCGTAGACGACGAGGTTGTCCGGGTCCTCGGCCACGTCGGGGTCGAGGTTGTTCATCAGCATCCGCAGGGCCGCCTCCTGCTGCCACCCCTTGCAGGAGCGCTCGACGCCGCGCGGTGCCCGGACCATCCGGGGACCGCTGCGGGGCTCGACGGCCGTCATGCGCCGATAATACGGCGCAGATCCGCGCTGCGGGCGCTCGCGTGATCAGTCCTCGCCGAATGGATTCGGACGCTTCGGGCGCTCCGGCGGCAGACGGAAGAAGTCGTCGGCGTCCGGCGACGATGGCATCGGCAAGGGCCAGTCGTCACCCTCGTCGGGCGCCGCCGCCTTCAGGAGGTCGGACCACGCATCGGCCGCCGTCTCTCCCGACAGCTCACGGCGGTAGACCGGGTAGTGCTCGTCGCCGGCCGCCACGTTGAATCCGGCCGCCTCGTACACCGATGCCGGCCCCGGCGAGGGCAGCCATCCGTCGGTCACGACTTCTGGATAGGCTTCCACGGCGGTGATCCCTCGCCGGTCGAGCTCGTCGCACACCGAGCGCAGCAGCTCGACGCCGAGGGCGCTGCGTGTCGCCCCGTCGCCGGCTTCTGCGCTCACCTGGAGGCAGGTCACCACCCACGGCGCCGGGGACTCCGGAAGCTGCGGGTAGCGCTCGCGAATCGACTGCGCGCGTGGGTACGCGCTCAGCGGGCCGAACTGAGCGTAGGCGATGGCCACCCGCTCGACCGCATCGATCCGGTAGCCGAGCATCGCGTAGCTCCCGGAGATGCCGCGTCCGGCCAACAGGCGGCGCCGCTTCAGCGTCGCCCGCGCGGCAGCGTCGGTCGCGTCGGCCGCCGGTTTCTCGCGCCCGCCGTCGATTCGCTCCCAGTAGTCGCAGGTCTGGCACCGCGCCCCGGGGGCGGCAGGAGCGGGGATGTCCTCGAACCGCTCCTCGTCGAGCAGCTCGATCTCCAGCTCAGGCATCGGGCAGGTGCGCGCGCGCGGTCGCGCCATTCGCGAGCAGGTCCCCGGCGTGGATCAGCTGGCGCATCCCGGCGATCTCCGGGGAGGGCGGGGCGTCGCCGGACCGATGCGGAAGTCTGGCGCGGATGGCCGCATGCGCGGCGGCGACGCCCGCGCCCGGACGCATCGGCGAGCGGAAGTCAAGGCCCTGGGCGGCGCACAGCGCCTCGATGGCGAGCACGTGCTCCGCCCGGTCGATGGCCGCGGCCAGCTGGAGCGCGGCGGTGCCGCCCATGCTCACGTGATCTTCCTGGTTGGCGCTGGTCGAGATCGTGTCGACCGATGCGGGGTGGGCCAGCGACTGCAGCTCGTTCACCAGGGCCGCGGCCGTGTAGTGGGCGATCATCAGTCCCGACTCCATGCCCGGCTGCTCGGTGAGGAAGGCCGGCAGGCCCGCATTGAGATGCGGATCCACGAGTCGGGCGGTCCGCCGCTCGGAGATCGATGCCAGCTCCGCCACCGCGATCGTGGCGTAGTCGAGCGCCATGGCCAGCGGCTCGCCGTGGAAGTTGCCGCCGGACACGACCTCGCCGGTCGGGAAGACGAGCGGGTTGTCGGTTGCCGCGTTCAGCTCGACGGCCAGCACCCGCTCGAGCTCGGCGAGCGCGTCACGCGCGGCGCCGTGGACCTGGGGCATGCAGCGCAGGCTGTACGCGTCCTGGACGCGGTGCTCCGTGTCGGCGCGATGCGACGCCCAGATCTCGCTGTCGGCCAGCAACTCGCGCAGGTGCCTGGCGGCGGCCACCTGCCCCGGATGCGGCCGCGCGCCGATGAGGGCTTCGTCGAAGGCGGCACCGGTGCCGAGCATGGCCTCGAGGCTCATGGCGCCCACGAGGTCGGCGGTGATCGCCAGTCGAAGGGCGTCGTGGTGGGCCAGCGCGCCGATGGCGGCCATGAGCTGCGTGCCGTTCAGGAGGGCCAGCCCCTCCTTGGCCTGGAGCTCGATCGGCGCAAGCTGCGCCCGCTCGAGTGCGACCGCGCCCGGACCCGGGCCGGCACCGTCGACGGTGGCCTCGCCTTCGCCGATGACCACGAGGGCCAGATGGGCGAGCGGCGCGAGATCCCCCGACGCGCCGAGGCTTCCCCGCGACGGGACCACCGGGTGGACCTCGGCGTTCAGCATCCCGATCAGCAGCTCGACGATCTCGACCCGGACGCCGGAGAGCCCGACCGCCAGCGCATTGGCGCGCAGCAACAGCATGGCGCGCACGACCTCGTCGGACAGCGGCTCGCCGACGCCGGCCGCGTGAGAACGGACGAGGTTGCGCTGCAGCTCGGCGGTGCGCGACGGGTCGACCCGCACGTCCGCGAGGTCGCCGAAGCCGGTCGTGACGCCGTACACGGTGGCCCCGTCGGCGACCAGGCGCTCGATGACCGCCCGTGACGCGCCCATCCGATCGGCCGCCGCGCGGTCCAGGGAGACGGCACGTCGGCCGCGTGCCACCTCGATCACCTGGTCGATGGTGAGGTCTCGGCCGGTGAGCAGGAGGGGCGGCATCGGTCCCTATACTACGCACCGTGCGACGGCTGCCGGACCCCATGAGCCGCCTCGTCGTCCATGACGACGCGGCCCACCGACTGGGCGGAGCCGTCCCCAGCCCGGCCGCCGCGTTCCTCCTGGCCGTCATCGCCCTCCCAGCGTTGTTCTGGCTCGTGATGCTGAAGAGAACGACGGTGTACACGGCCCCCGAGGAGTGGCTCATGTCGACGGTCGTGCCGGCCGTGCACGGCTTCGTCGAGACGAACCTTTCCCTGCTCGAGTCGCTGATCATCGGCATCAGTGCGCTCGGAAGCGGCTGGTTCGTGGCGCTCGCCTTCGCCGGGCTCGGCCTCCTGGCGCTGGCACGCGGTCGGCGCGACCTTGCTTTCCTGCTCGCCGTGGGGACGTTGTGCTTCCCGATGGAGTGGGCGCTGAAGTACTTTGTCTCGGCCGAGGCGATCAGCCTCCCGGACCTCGTCGGCGCGATCTTCAACGTCAACGACCGGGGCCTCGACGACATCGCCGATTTCCCTGCCGGCCACGCGCTGCGGGCCACCGTCCTGTACGGGCTGGCCGCGTTCTGCGTCGCCCGCCTCGCCCATGACGTGCGACAGGGGCAGATCGCCTACGCCATCGCGATCATGCTCATCGGTGCCATCAGCGCCACCCGCATCTACCTCCAGGCCCACTACCCGATGGACGTCCTGGGCGGCTGGATGGCGGGCGGGGCGCTGCTGGCGATCATCGTCGCGATCCACGTCCTGCGCGTGGATGAGCGCGCCCGCGTGCGGGAGGCGGCCGAGGCCGCCGCGCGGATGGCGCGGGGCGAGCGACGCGTGGCGGTCCCGCGGCGCGTGCCGCCGGCGAGCGAGGGCTGATCGCTGCTCGACTTCATCGACCGCGAGGTCATCCCATTCATCCTCCAGATGTACGACGCGGTGGGTTACCTCGGCGTGGCCGGTGCCGTGGCCCTCGAGACGATCGTGGCGCCGATTCCGTCGGAGGTGATCCTGCCGATGGCGGGCTGGAAGGTGAGCCAGTCGGCCACACATGCCGCGATCCTCGAGCCGCTGACCGGCCTGGCGTGGAACATCCCGCTGGCCGTCGCGTTCGCCACGGCCGGCAGTGTGATCGGCGCGCTCGTCGGCTACGCCATCGGCGCATGGGGCGGTCGCCCGCTGCTCGACCGCTACGGCCGCTACGTGGGCATCGGCGCCGAGGACCTCGACCGTGCGGACCGCTGGTTCGACCGATGGGGAAGCTGGGCCGTCTTCCTCGGTCGCATGGTGCCGCTGGTGCGGACCTTCGTGAGCTATCCGGCCGGCATCAGCCGGATGCCGATGGGGCGGTTCCTACTGTTCAGCACGCTCGGATCGCTGCCATGGAACCTGGCGCTGATCGTGGCCGGCTTCGCGGTCGGTGAGAACTACGAGGCGATCTCGGCGGCGATGAAGCCGTACGAGTACCTCGTGTACGTCGCCGTCATCGGCGTCGCGGCGGTCCTCGTCGGTCGCTGGTGGTGGGCAAAGCGGCGGGCGCGCCGCGGCGGGCCGTCCGATTGACCGCGACCCTCAGCGCGTGACACGATCAGCGGCAATCGAACCATCCATCGTCTTCGGGGCGGGGTGAAAGTCCCCACCGGCGGTCGGCTCGCCTGGCGAGCCAGCCCGCGAACCGCTTCGGCGTCAGCGCCGATGCGGCCGACCTGATCTCCGGCGCACCGCCGGGGCAGACAGGGCCGACGGTCACAGTCCGGAAGGGAGAAGACGACCGCGACGCGATCCGATCGCGCCCGGCCTCGCCGCACGCGGTGCGACGGAGCCGCCCGACGCGGGTCGACCCTCGGTCATGCCCCGCCGACGCCATCGGCTGACTGGAGCGCCATGACCGCAGGCTCGCCATCCTCGAGCGCACTCGACGTCCGGCTGGACGAGGTCGGCGTGCGCTTCGAAGGCCCGCGCGGCGAGGTCGTCGCCCTTGCCGACTGCTCGCTCGAGATCGCAGCCGGGTCCTTCACGGTGATCATCGGCCCCAACGGCTGCGGGAAGTCGACGCTGCTGCGGACCGTGGCCGGGCTGCTGGCCCCGACGGCAGGCACCGTCCGCATCGGCGGCTCGCCACCGCAGGCCGGGGACGGCCGTGTCAGCCTCGGGTTCCAGCAGCCGCGACTCGTGCCGTGGCGATCGACCCTTGAGAACGTCGCGCTTCCTCTCGAGATCGCGGGGGTGCCTGCGGCCGATCGCCACGCGCGCGCCACCGACGCATTGGAGCGCGTCGGCCTGACCGGAGCTGCGGCCCTTCGACCTCGTGAGCTGTCCGGCGGCATGGCGCAACGTGCCGCCCTGGCACGCGCGCTCATCGGCGAGCCGGGGGTCCTCCTGCTGGACGAGCCATTCAGCGCGCTCGACGCGCTGACGCGCGAGACCTTCGATCGCGAGCTTCAGCGACTCTGGCAGGAGCGCAGGCGGACGGTGCTGCTCGTCACCCACAGCGTGTCGGAGGCGATCAGCCTGGCCGATCGGGTGGTGGTCATGACGCCGCGGCCCGGGCGGGTCGCCCGCATCGTGGAGGTCGACCTGCCCCGGCCCCGGCCGGTCGAGCTGGCGGCGGATCCCCGGGCGGCGGCGCTCGCGACGAACGTGCGCGACGCGCTGGCCGAGACCCGCGCCATCGAGCTGCGTCCATGGGCCGAGCAGGAGGGCGCGGCATGAGGCGCATCAGTGCCGCGCTGGGCAGCCTGGCGGCCTTCCTGGTGGTGTGGAAGCTGGCGACCGTGATCGGCGGCTATCCCGAGTTCATCCTGCCCGCGCCCGAGGTCGTCGTCGAGCGCGGCGCGCGGGCGATCGGCTCCGGCGTGCTGTGGGAGCACACCGCCGTCACGGTGCTGGAGGTGGTGCTGGGGTTCGCCGTCGGAGCCACGAGCGCGGTCCTGACCGGCGTCGCCCTCGGCAAATCGCTGCTGGTGGAGCGGGTGCTGTCCCCCTACCTGGTCGCCGCCCAGGCCGTGCCGATCCTCGCCCTGGCTCCGCTGCTCGACATCTGGTTCGGCGGCGGGCTGCTGGCGCGCGTCGTGATCTGCGCGCTCATCGTCTTCTTCCCGATCGCCATCGCCACCATGGTCGGCATCCGCTCGACCGATCCGCTGCTCGACGAGCTCCTGCGATCGCTCGGCGCGAACGGCCGACAGCGGACCCGCCTGCTGGAGATCCCGTCCGCCCTGCCGGTGCTGTTCGGCGGCCTGCGGGTGGGGGTCACGCTGGCCGTCATCGGCGCCGTGGTGGCCGAGTGGGCCGGTGCCAGCGTCGGCCTCGGCGTCCTCATCAACATCGCCAACCAGGGGCTGTTCGACACACCCCTGATGTTCGTCGCCCTCGCCACGCTGGCGCTCATCGGCCTGGTCTTCTACGGCCTCGTCGTGCTCGTCGAGCGCCGGCTCGTCAGCCGCTGAAAGGAACTCCGATGCGTCCGTTTCGCTCCACCAGGCCCCTCCTCCTCGTCACGCTCATCGCCATCGTCGCGCTCGTCGCCTGCCAGGCCCCTCCCGAGGAGTCCGTGTCCGCGCCCGAGCTGCGCCAGGTGACGCTCCTGCTGGGCTACCGCCCCGACGTCCAGTTCGCGCCCTTCTATCTGGCGCAGCAGGACGGTCATTTCGCCGATGCCGGCCTCGAGGTGACGATCGAGCACCGGCAGGCGCCCGACGTCCAGCGCCTGGTGGCCGACGGGCAGGCGGAGTTCGGCGTGGCCGATGCGACCGACGTGATGATCGCGCGCACCTCGGGAATTCCGATCCGCTACGTCTCGACGCTCTACCAGTCGTTCCCGGTGGCGATCATCGGCGCGGCCGAAGACGTGCCGGCGGACCCCGCGGACCTGGCGGGACGCACGATCGGGACGCCGGGCATGTTCGGCTCGTCGTGGCATGCGCTCCTGGCGCTGCTCGAGGCCGGCGGACTGACCGCCGACGATGTGACGATCCGCGAGTACCCGCAGTTCAACCAGGTTGACGGGCTGTCGAACGGCGACGTCGAGCTCATCACCGGGTTCCGCAACAACGAGCCTCTCCGCTTCGAGGCGCGCGGCACCGACGCCGGGCTGCTGACGGTCGACGAGATTGCGCCGCTCCCCGGACCGGGGATGATTGTCGGCGACGAGCTGCTGGCCGATGACCCGGAGCTCGTCCGCGCCTTCGTCGAAGCGGTGGCCGCCGCTCAAGCCGAGGTGATCGCCGACCCGGACGTCGGCTTCGCCGCCGCCGACCAGGCGGTGTTGACGATCGCCGAGGATCCGGAGGTCGCCCGTGCAGTCCTCGAGGCGACCGTCGACCTGTGGGAGGGCGACGGCTTCACGAACGGGGCGGTCGACGTGGAACTCTGGGAGACCGGCTACGCGACGATGGAGCGGCTCGGGTTCATTGACGGGTCCGTCCCGCTCGAGGAGATGATCGCGCCCGAAGTCGTCGGGTCCTGAGGAAACGTCGAGCCCGGCCGAAGCCGGGCTCGACGCCATCGCGGTCCAGGCGCAGATCAGCGGGGAGTCGGGCCGCGCTTGTCGCTCCCGAGATCGGCGGCGGCGTCGCCCCCGGTCGCGGTGCCGGGCCGCTCGACCTGCGTCCAATCCATCCCGGCTGCCGCGCCGCTGCCGGTCGCGGCGGCGTCGGGCCGCTCGGCCTGGGTCCAGTCCATGCCTGCTCCGGCTGCCGCGCCGGCGCTGATCACCGTCGAGTCCGCCGGGCTGTCGCTCGACAGGTTCGAGAGGCCGATCCCGGCGGCCGCACCGACGGCGATCGTGCCGGCCAGCACGCCCGTCAGCATCAATCGGCGACGGAAGGCGTCCGCCTCCGTGCGGCTCGGGAAGTGGACGGAGATGGCGTGGCCCTCGGTGTCGTCGTCGCCCTCGAAGGCGCGCAGCGTCACCGACGTGCCGATGCCATGGCCCTCGACGTCGTCCTCGTCGCTGGCCTTCAGCGAGATCCGGACCGAGCCGGGGTCACGCCCCAGCCTGTCCTTCAGCCACCCCTCGTCGTCGGTGACGCGAAACGTGGCGTGTCCCTGGGTGTCATCGGGCTCGAGCTCGATGCGCAGATCCTGATCGGTCATCAGTCGACCTCCTGCCGTGGCTCCATCGGGCCGCTCACGGGCTGCGTCGATGTCGTTCGGGTCGCGCAACCTCCGGGTGCCCGCCGGCCCGTTGGCGGGCGCTTCGCTGCCGCGATCCTCGACCCACGTGCTGATGCGAGGTAGCAACGTCGCGACGGGTCGGCTGTCCGACATCGGACACTCGAATCAGGCGCTGGTCGCCCGTCGTTCTGCCGATTCTACGGTCTGGCGCAACACCATCATGGGCGTCACCGGGCCCACGCCACCGGGCACCGGGCTGATTGCGCGGACGACCGGTGCCACATGCTCGAAATCGACGTCGCCGACGATGCGGCCGCCGATCGCGTTGATGCCGCAGTCGACGATCACGGCTGACCGGTTCACCATCTCGGCGCGGATGAGCCCCGGCACCCCGGCCGCCGCGACGAGCACCTCGGCCCGCCGCGTCTCCCGCGCCAGGTTGCGCGTCGCACGATGGCAGACCATGACCGTCGCGTCGCGGGCCAGCAGGAGCGAAGCGACCGGCCGGCCCACCACGGCCGAGCGTCCGACGATGACCGCTCGCCGGCCGGCGATCTCGACCCCGGCGGCCTCGAGGAGCGCGATGACCGCCAGCGCGGTGGCCGGCACGAAGGCCGGCTCTCCGCGGGCAAGCCGACCCGCGTTGGTCGGTGTGGCCCCGTCGACGTCCTTGGCAGGGTCGATGAGCTCCACCAGGCGGCGCCCTGCCGCGGCGTCGGCGAACGGCTGTGCGATCACCACGCCGGCGACCTGGTCCTCCGCGTTGAGCGCGTCAACCAGCGGCCCGAGCTCGCCGGCATCACCGGCTTCGACCAGCCGGGTCGTCACGCCGATGGCTCGCGCCGCTCGCTCGAGGCTCGCGGCGTAGACGGCCGCCGGCTCGCTCGACCGATCGCGCAGGATGGCGAGGACCGGCACCAGCCCGGCCTCGGGATCGGAGATCCGCGCCACCCGGCCCGCCAGCTCACGGCGAAGGTGCGAGGCGAGGTCGCGTCCGTCGAGCAGGCGGGCGCTCATCCGATCCGGGCACCGACAGCGGCGGCCAGCGCTCGTTCCCGATCGGCCAGGCCGCTGACGAGCTCGTCGATCTCTCGGCGCGCCTCCGCGCGGAGCGGGTCGTCCGCGGGCAGGGACGGGAGGTTGATCTCCACGTTCACGGCCGCGCCCCGAATGGCGGCGCTTGCCAGGAGCCCGGCGACGCCGACGTCGCTCACGGCATTGCGGTTGCCGATGGGCGCCAGCTCCTCGGCGAGAACGAGCACCTCAGCGGCGCGACGCACAATCGACAGCGGGCTGCCGGTGGCCTCCCGCACTGCGGCGTCGAGCTGGATGCGGCGAGCCTCGCGGTCGCGATCGGTTTCCCTTGGCAGCCGGCGGGCGGCGACGACCGACGCGTACGCGACGGCGTCGGCCTGCATCAGGCCGAGCAGCTCCGATTGAAGCCCGGCCGCGGCCCCGCGGATCTCGGTGAGGCGCCCCTCGTGGTCCGCGGACGCAGGCCGGCCCGCCGTGAGCTCAACGACCATGTGCACGAGGGCCGCCGCCATCGCGCCGGCGAGCGCCGAGGCGCTCCCTCCGCCGGGGACGGGGTCATCGGTGGCAAGGCGTCGAAGGAGCTCCTCCACCGACAGGTCGGCCAGTCGCGAATCCATGAGCGTGGGCGTATCCCCGGCTGCGCGGCCGCCGGACACGGGAATCGGACCGGGCGCACCGGGCCGATTGTAGGGTGATGGAACCTGGCCCCTCAGGCGGCTGGCTCGACGGCCTCCACGAACCAGCGCCGCCGGCGGCCGTCGAACGCGACCGACGCACGCCCTCCATCCTCCGTCCGCAGCACGAACGTGACGCGCGGACCCCGATCGGCTGGGTAGGCCGATCGTTCGTCGCGGATCGCGTCGAGCTGGGTGACGCGCAGGCGATGCCCCTGCCAGCGGATGTGGCTCGGGCGGTGCGAGGATCGGTCCCAGCGAACATTCGCCTCGATGGGCGGAATCTGGACGAGTGCCATGTCGGTGCTCCTTGAGCCGGTTGAGAGAGAACCTGTCCGGGCACTCGAACAGGCGTTCGATTCAGGTGGGCATCATATCGAACAGACGTTCGATGCGTCAAGCACCATCCTCACCCGGATCCGCCGGCGGGACCCGGGGCCGTTCGCCGAAGTCGAAGCGTCGCGCCGGCCGCTCACGGAGGAGCCGCGCGCGGGTGATGGCGCGCTCCCCGAACCGCTCGCGGACCGCGTCGATCGAATGGGTCAGCCGGTCCGTTCGGTCGGGCGCATCGAACAGCGTCAGCTGCTGAGCATCGGTCAGCGAGATGGCGGTGAGACCGATGAGGCGCACCGCGCGTCCCTCGACCAGGGTTCGCCGCAGGAGGGCCACGGCGGTCTCGTACAGGGGCCCCGACTCGCGGGTCTGGCGGGGCAGCGGTGCCTGGCGAGTGAGCGTCTCGAAGCCCTCGTATCGCAGTTTGAGCTGCACCGCGCGGGCGGCGAGGTCGTGCCGGCGGAGCCGCGTTCCGACCGACTCGGCCAGGTCGAGAAGCGTCGCCTCCAGCCGCCCTCGATCGCGGGTGTCGGCCATGAAAGTGTGCTCGTGCCCCACGCTCTTCGGCGCGTGGAGCGGCTGCACCGACGCGCGGTCGATGCCGCGAGCGCGGGCGCCAAGGTCGTCTCCGTGCCGCCCGAAGCGGCGATGCAGGGTGCCCTGTGGCAGGGCCGCCAGCTGTCCGATGGTGATCACGCCGTACTCCGCCAGGGCGGCCTGCGCCTGCGGGCCGACGCCCCACAGGCGCCGGATCGGCAACGGGGCGAGAAACTCGGCCTCGGTACCGGGCGGGACCACGACCAGCGCGTCCGGCTTTCGGAGGTCGGACGCCACTTTGGCGCACAGCTTGTTCGTGGCCACGCCAACCGAGACCACCAGCCCGACCTCGTCGAGCACGCGGCGCTTGATGGCCCGCGCGATCGACTCGCCGTCGCCGAACACGGCGGCGCTGCCCGACACGTCGAGGAAGGCTTCGTCGAGGCTGATCGGCTCCACGAGCGGGGTGTACGAGGCGAAGATGCTCATGACCCGCTCCGACAGCTCGCGGTAGCGTCCCGGCCGGCCGGGCAGGAACACGCCGTCCGGGCAGCGGCGGGCGGCCGTCCGGAGTGGCATGGCCGATTGGACGCCGAAGACGCGCGCCTCATACGAGGCCGCGCTCACCACGCCCCGCTCGTCCCTGCGCCCTCCGACGATGACGGGTTTGCCCCTGAGCGACGGATCGTCGAGAACCTCGACGCTGGCGTAGAAGGCGTCGAGGTCCGCGTGGATGATGGCCCGCGCGTGGCTCACCGCCTCAGACCCCGATGCGGACCGACCGCTTCGCGCCGCCCGGTGCCAGCAGCGCGAGGACGCGCTCGGCCTCGGCGAGGAGCGGCTCCCGCGAGCCTCGCGGAAGCCTGCCGAACGGGTGCAGCCGGATCTCGACCCTCCCGTTCGCGCGCGACAGGTCCCAGGTGCCGGCCACGAAGCCGTCGATGAGGAAGGTGGGAAGCACGTCAGCGTTCTTCGAGAACACGGCTCCCCGATGCTCGTCGGCGATGATCCGCTGCCGGTGCATCGTCGCGTGGGAGAGGAGCAGGCTGTCCCAGCGCGCCAGCAGCCGGGGCGAGGCGTTCGCGTCCGCACCCGGCCGCGGCGCGTCCGCCAGGTCGAACAGCGCACGGCCGTCGCCGCCGCTGAGCTGAATGACCTCGTCTCCGAGCGTCGCCACCGCGTCGCGCCAGATGCCGATGCCGCCCTTGCCGCGGCCGACGTAGGCGACGAGGTCCTCGACCGAAGCCGGCCCGAAGGCGGCCAGGTAGCGGCGCGCCAGGTGAACGCGAGCGGCGGCCTCGTCGGGAGCGGCGCCATCCGAGCCCAGCCAGTCGTCGGCCAGCAGGTACTGCGAGCGGCCGTAGCCTTCGCCCTCCCACGGGACGTGGACGAGCGGAACGAAGGCAGCAAAGTGCCGCCAGGCCGCGCGGACCACCACCTGGGTCTCCGGCTGGCGCCACGCGCGGCGCGTGGTGGCCGTGGCTGCCGGTCCGACCTCGGCGGCCATGATCCGGTCGAGCTCGAGCGAGGACCGCGGACCTTCGCGCAGCGCGGCCATCGCCACCGCGTGCGCCGCCATCATTCGTTTCCCGAGCGTCGAGTCGATCGGGTCAGACTTTAGCAGCAGCCTCCATTGATTCAGACGTAGCGGCTGGACGACGGTGAACATCGGCCGCAGGTCCTCGGCGTGGACCACATGGATCGTGAGACGCATGAGGGAGCTGCGCACGACATGCCGGTCCGTGAGCGCGCGGAGCAGGTCGGCCGTCCGAGCGGACCCCGCTCGCGCGGCGAGGGCGACTGGCGGCCACTCCGGATGCTGGGCCTGCAGCGAGCCCACCCGGCGGACGGCATCGGCGGCCGAGCCGCGGATCGGCTCGAGAAGTCCCTGGCGGGCGAGCGTCGCGCGGTTCAGGTCGCGCGTCGTCAGCGGCGCCGCCGGCGCCATGGGGCCCGTCCTAGGAGAGGCGGCGGATGACGCCGACGACCTTGCCCTGGATCTGGACGTCGGTGGCGTAGATCGGCTCCATCTCGGCATTTGCGGGCTGCAGCCGGATCCGGTCCTGCTCGCGGAAGTAGCGCTTCAATGTGACGCCGTTGTCCTCCAGCAGGGCGACGACGATGTCGCCATCCCGGGCGGTGGCCTGAGGCTGGACGATGACGAAATCGCCGTCGTCGATGAGCGCGTCGATCATGCTCTTGCCGCGCACGCGGAGGACGTATGAGTCGGGGCGTGCCTCCATCGAAGCCGGCACCTCGAGGGTCTCGGCGGCGTCCTCGTAGGCCTCGATCGGCTGGCCCGCGGCGATCTCGCCCATGACCGGGAGCGCGAGCGTGTCGCGCTCGACCGGCATCCGGAACGGGGTCACCTTGCTCGGCTCCGCAGGCGTGCTGGAGCGGCCGATGAGTCGCAGCGCGCGGGAGTGCTTGCCGCCGCGCTCGAGCAGGCCGTCCCGCTCGAGGGCGATGAGGTGGTGGTGGACGGCGCTCGTGGACGCCAGGCCGACGGCATCGGCGATCTCGCGAACCGAGGGTGGATACCCCCGCTCCTCGACGGTCTGCGCAATGCAGTCGAGGATCCGCTGTCGCCGTTCCTGATCGTGCCTGGTCACGGGCTGCTCCCTTCGCGCGTCGGGCCGCGCTACGTGTCGTTCGTCCGACGGTAGCAGAACGCATGTTCTAATGTCAAACCCGGCCCGCGGCGCTTCCTGCTATCATCGCCGCCCCATCACCGCTGGCTGGAGCCGCTGAGTGAACCTGTCCTCGACGTCACGCTATCTGCGCATGGGACGTCTCGTCGTGAAGCTTCCGACCTATGCCCGGATCGTGTGGGGCATCGTGCGCGACCCGCGCACGCCCATCGGTCTGAAGGGCATGCTCGTCGCGGCGCTTGCCTACGTCGTCTTCCCCGTGGATCTCATCCCGGACGCGATCCCGATCCTGGGCCAGGCCGACGACCTCACCGTGCTGCTGCTGGTGCTGGACCTGTTCATCCAGAACGCCCCGCCCGAGGTGCGCGCCGAGCACACCACCCGGGCGAAGAACGGCACCGCCGATCTCGACCGCGATCTCGAAAGGCTGCGCGGCTTGATGGGTCATCGCTTCGACCGTATCCGGGACGCCCTGCCGGAGCTGCTGGAGCGCTACGGTCGCGTCCGCGACCCCGATGAACTCAAGCGCGCCCTCGCGTCCTGGCGACGCCAGCGGGCGAGCACGACATCGACGAAGGAGCTCGAATGAAGGTCATCCTCAAGCAGGACGTGAAGGGCCTGGGTCGCGAGGGCGACCTGAAGGACGTGAAGGACGGCTACGCCCGCAACTTCCTGCTGCCGACCGGGCGGGCGGTGATCGCCGACAAGGGAGCCGTCGCCAACTGGGAGCGTCACCGCGACCAGCGCGAGGAGCGGGATCGCGCCGTCCGGGCCGATGCCGAGGCACTGGCCGAGAAGCTCCGCGAGCTGAAGCTCGAGATCCCCGTGAAGGCGGGCGAGCGCGGGCGGCTCTTCGGCGCAGTCACCTCGCACCAGATTGCCGACCACATCAACCGGTCCGGCATCGAACTCGATCGCCACGCCCTCCACCTCCGCGAGCCGATCAAGGCGCTCGGCGACTATCGGATCGACATCCGCCTGATGCCCGGAGTCGAGACCACCGTCTCGGTCAGCGTGGTCGCCGAGGGCGCCGCCTCCGCCTGACCGATGGATCGGCGAGATTGCACCCCGAGGCGGTGCTCCGGCGCGGTTTGATCGATCGATCGACTGGCTCCGTGCTCGCGATGCGCCCGGCGCCCGGCTTCCGGTGTTCCTGCGGCCGATACATGGGCGAAACCGCACGCGAGGGCGGGCTCCGGCGTCGATCCGGCGAGGGATCGGCGAACCAGCACGCGAGCGGTGCTCCGGCGCGGTTTGAGCGATAGATCGGTCACTACGACGCCCGAACCGGCGACACCGGCGCGGCCTGAGCGTGCAGCTGATCGATGGATCGGCGAAACCGCTCCTGGTGCCGCGCTCAGGCGCAAGATGACCGATGTATCGCGCACGGTGCACAGTCCATGACCGATCTCCGCATGGCCGCCGCCCGATGGGCCCGGACCTGGACCGAGGCATGGGAGGCGCTCGACGTGGAGCCAATCGTCGCGTTGTACGCGCCGGACGTGACGTTCTCGACCGAGCCGTTCCGCGAGGCCTACCGCGGCCATGACGGCGTCCGCGAGTACGTCACGCGAGCCTTCGGGGAGGAGGAGGGTCCCCGGGTGTGGGTGTCGGAGCCGATCGTCGACGGCAACCGGGCCTCGATCTCCTGGTGGGCCGCCCTCCGCGAGGATGACGCCGATGCGACCCTCGCCGGCACCTCGGTCCTGCGCTACGACGACGACGGGCTCGTGACCGAGCAGTGGGACGCCTGGAACGTCCTGGCCGAGAAGCGGAGCCCACCCTCCGACTGGAGCCCCTTCGCCGAACCGGACACCTGAGCTGTCACGGACCGGTGCGGTCATCAGGCCGGACGCCGTGCCGGCCGCCGCCCGCGCGGGCTATCCACATTCCGGGCGACCGGTTGTGGACAGGGTTCGTTGATAAGCGCATTGAGGATGACGGGAGGTTCGGCCAGCATGGACGTACGCCCGGTGCTCGACGGTCCTCCTTCACCCCGGACCGGCCGGGCGCTTCGCTCGTCCATCCGCAGGAGGGATCCCCGTGCCGCGCGCTGCATCGGCCATCGATGACATCCGATAGGCCGCGCCGATGAGCATTGACAAGCTGGCCCCACAGGCCGTCGAGGCGGAGCAGAGCGTCCTCGGCTCGATCCTCATCGACGCGGACGCCATGCTCAAGGTCGGCGATTTCCTCAAGCCGGCCGACTTCTACCGCGCCCAGCACGCCGACATCTACGAGGCCATGCTGGCCCTGCACGGGCAGCGCGAGCCGATCGACCTCGTCACCCTCGGGGACGAGCTGCGGCGACGGGATCGGCTCGACGAGATCGGTGGCCCGGGCTACCTGACGACGCTCATGAACGCGGTCCCCACCGCGGTGCACGTCGAGCACTACGGGCGGATCGTCGAGCGCAAGGCGGTGCTGCGCAACCTCATCGGCGCGGCCGGCAAGATCGCGGCCGTCGGCTACGAGGAGGCCAACGACGCCGAGGTGGCGATCGACCGCGCCGAGTCGATCCTGTTCGAGATCAGCCAGCGACGAACCGACGGCGGCTTCGAGTCGCTCTCGATCCTGCTCGGACAGGCATACGACCGGCTCGAGTACCTCCATGAGCACCGCGGGCAGATCCTGGGCGTGCCGACCGGCCTCACGCATCTCGACGCACTCCTCGGCGGGCTCCAGCCGTCCGATCTCATCATCCTCGCCGCGCGGCCGTCGGTCGGAAAGACCTCGATGGCGCTCAACATCGCCCAGCACGCGGCGGTGCGCGAGAACAAGAAGGTGGCGGTCTTCAGCCTCGAGATGAGCAAGGAGCAGCTCGCGCTCCGCCTCCTGTCGGCGGAGACCGGGATCAATCCCCGGCCGCTGCAGACCGGCTTCGTCGACGAGACCGACTGGTCGAAGATCGCGACCGTCATGAACGACATGGCCACGGCGCCGATGTGGATCGACGACTCGGCGGCCCTGTCGGTCATGGAGCTGCGCACGAAGGCTCGGCGGCTGGAGGCGGAGCAGCGGGGCCTCGACCTCATCATCGTGGACTACCTCCAGCTCATGCAGGCGTCGACACCGAACAAGGACGCCAACCGCGTCCAGGAGGTGAGCGAGATCAGCCGTGGGCTCAAGCAGCTGGCCCGCGAGCTCAAGGTCCCCGTCGTCGCGCTCTCGCAGCTGTCGCGCGGCGTCGAGCAACGAGGCAGCGCGGAGCCCCGCCTGTCCGACCTCCGTGAGTCGGGGAGCATCGAGCAGGACTCCGACGTGGTGATCTTCCTGTACCGCGACGGCGAGCAGAACCCGGACGCCGAGGTCGAGCTCGTGAAGGCCAAGGTCGCCAAGCACCGGAACGGCCCGATCGGCGAGGTCCCGCTCCAGTTCCGGAAGGCGAACACCCGCTTCTACACCGTTGCGGCCCGCGAGGAGATCGCCGCCTACTGACCGTTGTCGGGTGCCCGCACCACGCTGGACGAGCAAGGGCTCGGACGAACCCTCTGCAGGCTTGAAATCGGGGTGTACACTCCGCGCCAGAAACGACCGGTCCAGAGCGTCTGACCCGAGTTCGGTGGATCCGCGCCCAGCTTCGCACGCAGATCACGGCTCTTCACAGACCGCGACCGTCCAATGTGGGACCGGGCGTGCGAAACAGGAGGCACTGGGAAGGGTGTACGCCGACAAGACCATCCGCTGTCGAGACTGCGGGATGGACTTCGTGTTCTCCGCCGGCGAGCAGGAGTTCTACGCCAGCAAGGGGCTCGTGAACGAGCCGCAGCGCTGCCAGAGCTGCCGGGCGATCGCCAAGCAGAACCGCGCGCTCGGGCTCGGCAGCGGTGGAGGAAACGGGGGCCAGCGCGAGATGCACGCGGCGGTGTGCGCCGAATGTGGTGGGCAGGCCCTGGTGCCGTTCCTGCCGCGCAACGATCGGCCCGTCTACTGCAGCAACTGCTTCGACAAGGTCCGCGCCCGTACCTGAGCGCCCGCGACCGATGACGGCGCCGCGCTCCCGCGGCGCCGTTCTTGCATACCCGGCCCAGGACATTCGGTCGATGCCCCCTGCGGATCCGGCCGCGACAATGGCGACGCCGACCCGTACGGACCGCATCGCTTGACGCCGACGACGTCGCGCCTCGCTCGAGGCTTCCTCATCAGCGCCATTGCCCTCGCGGCGGTCGCCCTCCCGCCGCCCTCGCCGGCCGCGGCTGCCGGGATGCCCGTCCAGCGGTTCGGCGGAGCCGACCGCTACGCCACGGCGGCCGCCGTTTCCGCCAGCCACTTCGCGCCGGGAGTCCCCGCGGTCTTCGTCGCCACGGGCGCCAACTTCCCCGACGCGCTCGCCGGCGGTCCCGCAGCCGCCCGGGCTGGCGCGCCGATCCTGCTGGTGACCGCGACGAAGGTCCCTGCGCCGACGGTCGCCGAGCTGACCCGTCTGCGTCCGGCGCGGATCGTCGTGCTCGGCGGGCCGGGCGTGGTCTCCGACGCGCTTGCCTCGTCGCTGGCGGCGTTCCAGACCGGCGGCGGCGTCAGCCGGCTTGGCGGCGCCGACCGGTTCGCCACCGCCGCCGCCGTGAGCGCGGCGACGTTCGGCTCCGGCCTGGCCACCGCGTACGTGGCCACCGGCCTCACCTTCCCCGACGCGCTCGTCGGCGGCGCCGCCGCGGCGCGCGCCGGAAGCCCGGTGCTGCTCACCCTGCCGGGGTCGCTGCCGGCGTCGACAGAGGCGGAGCTCCGGCGGCTGGCCCCGTCGCGGATCGTCGTGCTGGGTGGGGTCAGCGCGGTCGGCGACGGAGTGGTGGCGCGGCTGCGCACCATCGCTACCAGCGGCACGGTGGTCCGGCTCGCCGGATCGGATCGGTATGCGACGGCCGTGGCCATCAGCAGGGCGTCGTTCCCGACCAATCTCCCCGCCCTGTACGTGGCCACCGGCCAGACCTTCCCGGACGCGCTCGTCGCGGTCCCGGCGGCCGCGAGGTCGGGGGCCGCGCTGATCCTCGTTCCCGGCAGCGCCCCGGTGCCCGGCGCGATCCGGACCGAGGCCGCCCGGCTGCACCCCGCGCGCCTTGCGCTGCTGGGCGGCATGGTGGCGATGAACGAGCGGGCCACCTTCGATCTCCGTGTCGCGATCGGCGACCTCGCGCCACTGCCGACGTGTGCCTACCAGGACGTCCTGACCCGCTTCCGGGCTTACGCCGACTGGCAGCGGACGTTGGTCGACACGATCCTCATGGTGGGCAGCGACTATCACCCCGGCGACCTGGTCGACACCTCGAAGGCCGGGCTGAACGCGGGGCACGTGACGCGGGCTCACGTCGTGGCCGACCTGAAGGCCATGGCCGATGCCGCCCGCGCCGCCGGCCGCCCGATCCAGGTCGCCAGCGCCTTCCGCAGCTACGCCACACAGCAGGCGACGTTCAGCCATTGGGTCAGCGTCGGTGGCTACCAGCAGGCGCTGCGGACGAGCGCCCGCCCCGGGCATTCGGAGCACCAGCTGGGGACGACGTTCGACCTCACCAGCCTCGGTGGACGGCCCCCGTGGGAGTACGCCGATTGGGCGTCGACGCCGGCGGGCGGCTGGATGGCGGCGAACGCCTGGCGCTACGGCTTCGTGATGAGCTATCCACGAAACCGGTTCGCCACCGTCTGCTACGACTACGAGCCGTGGCACTACCGGTATCTGGGGCGCCCGCTCGCAGCCGAGCAACGCGCCTCTGGTCTCACGCTCCGGGAGTGGCTGTGGCTGCGCGGATCCGGCTGAACGGCTGCGCTACCATGGCCACCCTTCCCGCAGCGAGGTTGCCGTCGTCCCGCCATGTCCGTCATCGCGGTGGTCGGTGCCCAGTGGGGCGATGAGGGCAAGGGCAGGGTCGTCGACTACCTGGCCGACGAGGCGGATCTCGTCATCCGCTACGGCGGTGGGAACAACGCCGGCCACACGGTCGTCAACCCGCACGGGCACTTCAAGCTCCACCTGATCCCATCCGGGATCTTCCATCCGGGCACGCGCAACCTCCTCGGCAACGGGGTGGTCATCAACCCGCCGGCGCTCGTCGCCGAGCTCGACGGCCTGGCGGCCGCCGGGTTCGACGCGGCGAACCTGTTCATCAGCGACCGGGCACACCTCGTCATGCCCTACCACGTGCTCCTCGACCAGCTCGACGAGCGGGAGCGCGGCGCGGCGAAGATCGGCACCACCTCGCGCGGGATCGGCCCCGCCTACATCGACAAGGTGGCGCGGCGCGGCATCCGGGTCATCGAGCTCATGGAGCCGGATGCGTTCCGCGCGCGGCTCGCCGCCACGCTGCCCCGCGTCCGACGCATGGTGGCGGGCTACGGCGACGCCGAGATGGCAGATGCCATCACCGAGGCGACCGACGAGCGCCGCATCGCCGACGACTACCTGGCGGCCGGCGATCGGCTGCGGCGCCACGTCGTCGACGGCCAGGCCCTCGTGGACGAGGCTCTCGAGGGCGGAGAGCGGATCCTCCTCGAGGGCCAGCTCGGCACCATGCGCGATATCGACTGGGGCATCTACCCGTACGTCACCAGCTCGTCGCCGATCCCCGGCGGCGCGTCGCTCGGCGCCGGGCTTCCGTCGGTGAAGATCGACCGGGTCCTGGGCGTCGTGAAGGCCTACACCACCGCCGTGGGCGCCGGGCCGCTGCCGACCGAGCTCACCGACGCACATGGCGATCGGCTCCGCGAGCGTGGCGAGGAGTACGGGACCTCCACCGGCCGCCCCCGTCGTTGCGGCTGGTACGACGCGGTCGCCGTCCGCTTCAGCGTCCGGCTGGCCGGCTACTCGGGAATCGCCCTCACAAAGCTCGACGTGCTCGACGGATTCGACACGATCCGGGTCGGTGTCGCGTATCGCGATTCGGACGATGGCCGCGAGTGGACGACGGTGCCGGCCTCGACATCGGTCTACGAGCGGCTCGCGCCGGTGTACGAGGACCTGCCGGGATGGCGGGCCGATACGACCGCCTGCCGTACCTGGAAGGACCTTCCCGAGGCCGCGCGAGCGTACGTCGAGCATCTCGAGTCCCTGGCGGGCGCGCCGATCACCCATGTCAGCGTTGGCCCCGAGCGGGCCCAGATGATCGTCCGGAGGTGAGCCGGTGAAGCTCGGGATCATCGTCCCGCAGGGGTGGACCGGCGAGTACGACGGCTGGGAGCCGGAGCGCGCCTGGGCGCGCACGGTGGAGGTCGCGCTGCAGGCGGAACGGCTCGGGGCCGAATCGGTCTGGCTGTTCGACCACTTCCACACGGTGCCGAAGCCGACCGATGAGATCACGTTCGAGTCGTTCACCTCGCTCGCTGCCGTGGCCGCGCTGACCGAGCGCGTACGGCTGGGTCAGATCGTCATCTGTAACGGATTTCGGAACCCGGCGCTCACCGCCAAGATGGCCGCGACCCTCGACACGATCAGCGGCGGTCGGTTTGAGCTGGGCATCGGCGCCGGCTGGAAACGCGACGAGTGGCTGGCGTACGGCTACGGCTTCCCGGAGACCCGGGAGCGGCTGGCGATGCTCCATGACGCCCTCGAGGTCATCACCCGCATGCTCGAGCCCGGACGCCACATCCGCGCCACCTACGAGGGCGACCGCCACGTGGTGCGAGATGCGCGGAACGTCCCGAAGCCGATTCAGCCCACCGGCATGCCGATCATGGTCGGGGGAAACGGGCCGAACGTGACCTGGCGGCTTGCGGCGCGCTACGCCGACGAGCTCAATCTCGACGGCTTCTCGCCGGACGAGGTGCGGGAGGCGCTGCCGACGATCCGGGCGCGCTGCGAGGAGATCGGCCGCGACCCGAGCTCGCTGGCGGTCTCGGTTCACACCTGGTGGGGCATGCCCGCGTGGCGCGAGGCTGGGCGCGCGCGACAGCGCTTCCTCGCCGACTACGCGGAGCTCGGCGTGTCGCGCGTCATCGGCCTCCTCCAGGCCTCGGCCTCCTCCGACGCGGCGCTCGACTCACTGGCCGCCGATGCGCGGGCCGTCGGCCTGCAGCTCGATCCAGCCTGACGAATCGACCTCTCCGCCGATCCCGACGGCCGCGACGAGCGGTCCGCCGGTGGCCACCACCAGGGACCAGCTTCACGCCACGACGAGCCATCCGTCCATGCGGGCGCGCGATGCGACGGCGGGGCTGCGGCCGGACTGCGGTGCCGTATACTTCGTCAAAGCCGCAGCCCGTCACGACGTGCACCCGATCCGCGCCGTCAGCATCCACCGCCACGACCAGAGCCCGCGCCGCCGTGCCGCGCGGGCTTCGTGCTTCCCGAGGAGGTTCCGTTGATCGACCAGGCAGCAGTGCGAGACGCCGTCGAGACCCGCCTGCGTCGCGCGTACGGGTTCGAGGAGGTCGCGCTCGTCCCGGGCGCCGTTACGGCCGACCCGTCGGAGGTGGACCTCTCCGTCGAGCTTGGCGCGTTCCGCCTCGAGGTCCCGTTCCTCGCCGCGGCCATGGACGCCGTCGCGGACGCCGACTTCGCGGTGCGACTGCACCGGCACGGCGGGGTCGCGTTCGTGAACCTCGAGGGCCTGTACACGCGCTACGAGGATGCGTCGCCGATCATCGAACGCGTGGCCGCCGCCGAATCGGGCCAGGCCGCGGCGCATGTGCTTGCCGAAGCCTACCGGCAGCCGATCCGTGACGAGCTGATCACCGCGCTCATCACCCGCATCAAGGCCCAGGGCGCGATCGCCGCGATCGCCACCACCCCGGCATCGGCCTGGCACCATGCGGAGCTGGCCGCCGATGCCGGCGCCGACCTGTTCCTCGTCCAGTCGCAGGTCAGCAGCGCCCATCACATCTCGACCTCGACCCGCGTGCTCTCGCTGTCCGACCTCACCGGCGCGCTGAAGATCCCCGTCCTCGTCGGCAACACCGTGAGCGGCGAGGCGGCCTACCAGCTGATGCATCAGGGCGCGGCGGGCATCTTCGTCGGTGTCGGACCCGGTGCCGCCTGCACGACCCGCGAGGTGCTCGGCATAGGCGTGCCGCAGGTGAGCGCCACCCTCGAGGTGGCCGCGGCGCGCGACCGGTTCGAGCGCGAGACCGGCCGCTACGTGCCGGTCGTCACCGATGGAGGGATGAAGACCGGCGGCGACATCGCCAAGGCGATCGCATCGGGCGCCGACGCGGTCATGCTCGGGTCGCCGTTCGCCGCAGCACTCGAGGCGCCGGGGCGCGGCTACAACTGGGGCATGGCCGCCCCGTCGCCGACGCTGCCGCGCGGGACCCGCATCCGGATCGGCGAGCGGCTGCCCCTCGAGCAGATCCTGTTCGGACCGGCGGAGACGACCCACGGGACTCAGAACCTCGTCGGGGCGCTGCGCCAGTCGATGGCGGCGCTCGGGGCGCGCTCGATCCGCGAGATGCACGGTGTCGAGATGGTCATCGCGCCGTCGATCGCAACCGAGGGCAAGTCCTGGCAGCTCGCGGGACGCGAGTAGCCCCTCGGCATGGGGCACATGCTTGCCTCGGGGAGCGTCTACCTCCGACCGTTCGAGGCGGCCGATGCCGAGGTCTACCGCCGCTGGCGTGCCGATGCGGACCCGATGGCGCTGGCGGGCTGGCACGAACGAGCGCCGCTGAGCCTGGCGCAGGTGCAGGCCCGCATCGCTCGGCTGACGGAGGACCACGGCAAGGAGGTCTTCACCTTTCTCATCTGCCTCGTCGCCGACGAGCGGCCGATCGGCGAGGTCATGCTCGCCGACCTGGACCGCGTGAACGGCAGCGCACAGCTCGGGATCTTCATCGGCGAGGCCGGCGAGTGGGGCATGGGCTACGGCACCGACGCGGTGAACGCGATCGTCGACTTCGGCTTCGGCGAGCTTCGGCTCGAGCGGATCTGGCTCAACGTGTGGACCGAGAACCCGCGGGCACGGCGCGCCTACGAGAAGGCCGGCTTCGTCCGCGAAGGCACGCTCCGCCACGACCGATACGAGCATGGCGCCCACACGAGCGGTGACATCATGTCGCTCCTCCGCACCGAATGGGAGGCGCTGTCGCGGCGTAGCATGAGCCGATGACCCGCGACGATGTCCAGGCCTGGCTCGACCGGTATCTCGCCGCCTGGCGGGCGAACGAGCCTGAGCAGATCGAGTCGCTGTTCACCGAGGGCGCCACGTATCGCTACCACCCGTACGGCGCCGATGCGCTCCAGGGGCGGGAGGCGATCGTGGCCGGCTGGCTCGAGGAAGGCGACGACCCCGACGCCTGGGATGCGCACTACGAGCCGTTCGCCGTCGACCGGGATCGGGCCGTGGCCACGGGGTGGAGCCGCTACACCGCCACCGACGATGAGCCGGAGCGGACCTTCCACAACGTCTTCCTCCTGCGCTTCGCCCCGGACGGTCGATGCGAGGAGTTCACCGAGCTGTACATGCTGGAGCGGACACCATGATCCAGACCACCACCAACGTGATCGACGGCCGCACCGTGAGCGAGTACCTCGGCGTCGTGACCGGCGAAGCGATCCTCGGCGCGAACATCGTGCGCGACCTCTTCGCCGGCGTGCGCGACATCGTGGGCGGCCGGTCCGGCGCCTACGAGGAAGAGCTGCGTAACGCGCGCGAGATCGCGCTCCAGGAGATGGAGGCCGAGGCGGCCGCCCGCGGCGCCGATGCGATCCTCGGCATCGACCTCGACTACGAGACGGTCGGCGGCCAGGGAAGCATGCTCATGGTGAGCGCTTCGGGAACCGCGGTGCGCCTCGGCGCATGACCTCCCCGTGGCGGGAGGTCGGGGACCGCGTCTGGGTGCGCCGCTACGAGGCGCTCGACCAGACGATCGGCGTCATCGGCAGTGAGGTGGGGCTGGCAATCATCGACACCCGTGCCAGCCATCGCCTGGCCGATGAGCTGCGCGACGAGCTGCGCCAGCTGGCGGGAGCGGTGGTGGCGGTGGTGAACACCCACGGCCACTGGGACCACGTCTTCGGCAATGCCCGCTTCCGCGGGTCGCCGATCTACGGCCACGTCCGGTGCGCGACGATGATCCTCGAGCACGGCGAGGACCAGCGGGCCCGACTGCTCGAGCGGTATTCGGCGGAAACCGCGGAGCAGTTCCGTGAGGTTGAGCTCGTCCCGCCCGATCGGCTGATCGAGGACACCGCGCGCATCGAGCTCGGCGAGCGGCAGGTCGAGCTGCGGCACCTCGGCCGCGGCCACACCGACAACGACATCGTCGTGTGTGTCCCGGACGCCTCGCTGCTGTTCGCCGGCGACCTGCTGGAGAACGCGCCGGCGCCCGGGTTCGGCGACAGCTTCCCGATCGCGTGGGCCAAGACCGGGCGCGCGCTGCTCCGACTGGTGGACGGCGTCGTGGTGCCCGGCCACGGCGACCCCTTCGACCGCGCCTTCGCCGAGCGCCAGGTGCACGAGCTTGCCGAACTGGCGCGCCTCGCCCGCGATGCCGTCAGTGGCGCCATCGGCCTCGACGAGGCGACCCGGCGCTCGCCCTTCCCAGCCGATGCGACCGGCGAGGCGCTCGAGCGCGCGCGGATCGAGCTCACTGAGTAAAACAACTCAGTAGACTGAGTAAATCTACTCAGTGGAGAATGCGGGTCGTGAGCCCGACGCGGCGCCCGAAGGTCTACCGACGGCCGATCTACGACGAAATCGTGGAGCGGGCCGAGGAGCCCCGGCGGTTCATCCAGGTGCTGGCCGGGCCGCGCCAGGTCGGCAAGACGACGCTGGCCCGCCAGGTGATGGATTCGGTCGGCATCCCCGGTCACCTGGCCTCCGCCGATGCGCCCGACCCGGAGGATGTCGGCTGGATCTACACCCAGTGGCAGGTCGGCCGCCATGCGGCGCGCAATGGCGGCCGGGCCGGCGGCATCCTCGTTCTCGACGAAGTGCAGAAGATCCGCGACTGGTCCGACGTCGTCAAGCAGCTGTGGGATGAGGACACCACGAGCGGCCTGCCGCTGCGCGTGATGCTGCTCGGGTCGGCACCGCTGCTCGTGCGGCAGGGCCTGTCGGACTCGCTGGCCGGTCGGTTCGAGATCATCCGGGTGCCACACTGGACGTTCGCCGAGATGCGCGACGCGTTCGGCTGGGACCTCGATACCTACCTGTTCTACGGTGGCTATCCCGGCGCCGCGCCGCTCATCAGGCGCCACGAACGATGGGAGGAGTACATCCTCGACTCGATCGTCGAGACGAACCTGTCGCGCGACATCCTGCTGCTCAACCGGGTCGAGAAGCCGGCGCTGCTCCGGCAGCTGTTCCGCCTCGCCTGCTCCTACTCCGGCCAGGTCCTCAGCTACACGAAGATGCTCGGCACCCTGACCGATGCGGGCAACACCGTCACCCTCGCCCACTATCTCGAGCTGCTGGGTGGCGCGGGCATGGTCACCGGCATCGGCAAGTACTCCGGCTCGGCCATCCGGCGCCGGGCCTCGTCACCGAAACTGCTGGCGCTGAACACCGCGCTGGTGACGGCCACGGCGCGCAGCTCGTTCGGGCGGGCGAAGGCCGACCACGAGTTCTGGGGTCGCCTGGTGGAGACCGCCGTCGGCGCCCACCTCTGGGCGCATGCGGATCCCGACGAGATCGGCTGGTGGCGGGAGGGCAACAACGAGGTCGACTGGGTCATTCGTCCCGGCAAGCTGCTCCGCGGCCGGGATGCGCCGTTGGCGATCGAGGTGAAGGCCGGCCATCCGCGCGGAACGCCCGGGACGGTGGCCTTCACGCAGACGCACAGAGGCTCGCGGTCGCTGATGATCGGCGCCGGAGGAATCGATCTCGAGGCCTTCCTCTCCAGCCATCCGCGCAAGTGGCTGGACGCCTGACGGCTCGGCTGTCTGGCGAGTCTCCTCCACGCGCTCCGGACTCCGCACGCTTGTCGAGGGGACAAGCAACGACCAGCCTGGCATCAGCCGGCGGTCGACGCTGGTCGCGGCTTGTGCCGGCGACAATCCACGACCCAGCTGGCGTCGACGTTGGTCGTTGTGTGTCGCTCGCGCAAGCCACAACCGTGTGCGGAACGGTCCGTCAACGTGAGCTGACACCCCGCTGCTTTGAGCTACCGATCATCTGGCCACGAGGTCGCCGACCGCATGGAGCGAGAGGCGACAGCCGCACCGGCAGCCATGGTCAGCAGGTGGCGTTCTCGGTCTTCATGACCGACACCTGGCCACCGATCGCGAAGGCGAAGGTGCCCGGGACGCCCAGGTGAACATGCACGTGGTACTGGTGCCCGCCGGGATCGGTCGCGCATCTCGCGGTCTGGCCGGCACCGATGTCCTCGACGGTCGTGCCGGGAGTGACGAGGTCGTGAGCATGGTCGGCGGCGGCGATGCCCGCCGTCGCGAGGGAGGTGAGCACGGCCAATGAAGCCGCGATCGTGAATCGACGCATGGGATGGAGCCTCCTGATGCTGAGAGTCGGGTGCGTGCTCAGCCGGGGCTGCCGACCGCCGGCCGCCTGGCCGGAAATGCGGCAGCGAAGCCGAGCCAGATCCAGCCGAGACAGAACGCGATTCCGCCGCCCACGAGCAGCGTGAAGACGGCCGGGTTCGGCGCCAGGTTGAACATGCCCATGCCGACCGGGATGCCGATGAGCCCGAGGGCGAGTGACCCGGCGAGGAGCGTGATCGCTGCGCCGCGAGAGAGGACCCCGACGAAGATCGTGGCCGCGGCGAACAGGATCGAGCCGAAGATGGCGCCCCCGAGGCCGATCGACCAGAGATGCCAGCCGCTCAGCTCGCCGATGATGAAGCGGTCGCCGAGTGCCGCACTGGCCAGTACCCCGACGAGCGAGGTCACCAGACCGGCTGCAGGAATGACGACCGCGGCCCAGGTCAGCGCAGGAAGCCGGCGTCCCTGCGCCGCGCTCAGGCCGAGCAGCGCCAGGAGCAGCGCGATCGCGACGACGGGGAACAGGAAGACGGCGAGCGAACCGTTGGCGGGTTCGGGGACAAGTAGCCCGATCGCGATCATGAGGAGCGCGACCGCTCCCCCGGCAATCGCGGCATAGCCGGAAATACGTGGACTCATGGATGAATTCCTCCGCGGCGCGACCTCGATCGCCAGCGACCGAGGTCGGAGGCGGGCGTCGAGCGCGCCGAGCACGATGTCAAGGGTGTCGAATGGGGACAGCGGCCGCTCCTCGAGCACGGCGAGGAACTCTTCCTCGTAGCGTGCACGCCAGGCCGCGGGGTACAGGCGCAGCAGGATCCTCACCGCTGGCTGGCCAGCCGCGTGAGGCCCGTGCGGGCGAACCGCTCGAGCTCTTGCAGCTGCTCCTCCAGGATGGAGGCGCCCGCACCGGTGAGCCGATAGGGACGGCGTCGACTCTCCCGGGCCATCGGCTCGATCAGCCCTCGTCGCTCGAGGCGCCCGAGCGCCGCGTACAGCGTGCCCGGACCGAGGGGCGAGCCGCTGATGCGCTCCGCCTCGGTCATGATCGCGTACCCATGCTTCGGCCCGTCCGCGAGCGCAACGAGGATGAGCAGGGCAGGTTCCGCGAATCGTCCGAGATCGTTGAGTCCGGATGCCATGCGCGTCTCCTCGTCCCAGTAGAACGGTAGGCGATATATCGACTAGCGATATATAACCGACAGGCCGGAAGGCGTCAAGTCCCCGGCTGACGAGCCCTCAGCGGCGCTCGCCGGCCAATGCCGTCCCGATCCCGAGCACCGCATAGATCGCCGCACTGACCCGCCGGTGGATGCGAGAGATCGATCGGCGTCCGCGCAGCCAGGAACCGATGGAGCCCGATGCCAGCGCGTAGGTGCCATCCGACAGCAGGCCCAGGCTGGCCAGGATCCCGCCGAGCAGCAGGATCTGCACTCCGGCCGCCCCACGAGCCGGTTCGATGAACTGCGGCAGCAGGGCGAGGATGAACAGCGCGGTCTTGGGATTCAGCAGGTTGACGAGGACCCCCTCCAGGTAGACGCGCCGAAGGTCGGCCGCCGGACGCGGGAAGTCCAGCTCGTCGTCGGATCGGTCGAGCCAGGTCCGCAGCGCCAGGTACACCAGGTAGGCGGAGCCGGCGTACTTCACGATCGAGAAGGCCAGCGCGGACGAGGCGAGGATCGCGGACAGCCCGGCCGCGGCGAAGACGGTGTGGACCAGCGTGGCGGTCGTCACGCCGAGTACGGAGACGAGGGCCGCCGCTCGCCCCTGGTGGATCCCGCGCGTCACGATATAGATGACCGAGGGTCCGGGCACGACCAGGAGCGCCAGGGCGGCGCCGGCGAACAGGACGAGGGTGGTCGGCTGGGGCATCGGCGCATCCTACCGCACCCGCTGGAATGTCAATGTACGTTGACACGTCAGGCCCCGGGCGGTAGGGTGCGCTCATGGCAACCATGCCCGAGGACCCGGCCGTCGCGATCGCGGCGGTCATCGGCCTCCGCCGACTCGCCGACCGCATGGAGCGCGAGGCAGTCGAACGCGCGGTTGACACCGGATGGACGTGGCAGCAGATCGCCCAGGCGCTGGGCGTCACTCGCCAGGCGGCCCACAAGCGACACGCAGCTCGGCTCCGCGACCGGGGCCGGCAGAGGGAGAACGACCGGTGAACCCGATGAAGATGCTCGACGACATGCGGACCATCAAGCAGCTGCTGACCGACGCCGAGCGCATCGCACGCGAGATGGGGGAGGAGGAGCCTGGCGCGGAGCACCTGCTGCTGTCCGCCATCGGGTTGCCCGACGGCACCGCCGCCCGCGCCCTTGGCAGCCTGGGAGTCGACGCCGACGCCATCCAGACGGCGCTGCGGAACGAGCAGGCCGATGCCCTCGTCGCCGCCGGCGTCCCACGCGAGACCGAGGAGGCCATGGCTGCGCCGACGCCCCTGGGACCTGCGAGCGCACCGATCCTGTACGGGGCCGGCCCGACCGCCCGGGAGGTCTTCCAGGAGGCCGGCAAGCTCGCGCGATCCTCGAAGCAGCGCCTCGCCGGAGCCCACGTCGTGGCGGCTGTCGCCGGATTGGAGCGCGGCACGATGCCGAGAGTGCTCGACCGGCTGGGCGTCGACCGGCAGGCGCTGGCCGATGCGGCGCGCATCGAGGTCGCGGCTCGATGATGGGACTCGCTGCGGTACGCTGATCGCGATGGACTCCGCCGACTTGGCGCGACGCCGGGAGCGGTTCCGCCAGCTCCACGAGCGGGCCCTGTTCGTCATGCCGAACCCGTGGGACGTCGGCTCGGCCCGCATCCTGGCATCGATGGGCTTCGGGGCACTGGCGACGACGAGCCTCGGGCATGCCGCCTCCCTCGGCAAGGTGGACCAGACGGTCACGCGCGACGAGCTGCTGGGCCACGTGTCCGCCATCTCGGCGGCCGTCGACCTTCCCCTGAACGTCGACGCTGAGCGTTGCTTCGCCGGCGACGCCGCCGGCGTGGCCGAGACCGTGTCGCTCCTCGCCGAGGCCGGCGCGGCCGGCTGCTCGATCGAGGACTACGATCCGGCCCGCGCGGCGATCGACGATGTCGGAGTCGCCGCCGAGCGCGTGGCCGCCGCCGCGGACGCCGCGCACCGACACGGGATGCTGCTCACGGCCCGGGCCGAGAACGCGCTGTACGGGAACGACGACATCGAGGACACGATCGCCCGCCTCCGAGCCTACCGCGATGCCGGCGCGGACGTGCTGTATGCCCCGCGCCTGACCGATGCGGAGCAGATTCGGCGCGTCGTCCAGGCGACCGATGCGCCGGTCAACGCCCTGGCCATGCGCCACGGGCCGTCCGTCCTGGAGCTGGCCGAGCTCGGGGTTCGGCGTGTGTCGACCGGCGGCCCGCTGGCGCGCGCCGCCTACGGCGCGCTGCGACGCGCCGCGGAGGAGCTCCTCGGCCCCGGAACCTCGACCTACCAGGACGACGCGCTGAGCAGCGACGACCTGGACCGGGCGTTCGGCGGCGGACGCTAGCCGATCGGCCAGCAGACCTCGGTCCGGAGGTCGGCCATGTCGACCTCGGAGGGGTCGTCCACGTAGGACTCCCACGGCCCCGGACCTTCCTCGAATCCGCGCTCGTGGATCCAGTCATGGAGCTGGTCGTATACGTCGGAGAGACCGTCGTACGAGCCGCGGTGCAAGGTGATTGCGACGCGACCTCCCGGAAGCTCCGAGGCGGCCATCTCTCCGGGCTCCGCATCGGCGATCGGCGCCAGGTTCGCCACCGGGGCGGAGGTCGGCATGCCGATCTCGACGTCGACGATGTCCGGCCCGAACTGGTGGTAGCGACCGTACGGCGGGCCGGCAGGCTGCACCCCGAG
>DASVEQ010000138.1:0-2717 GCA_036380455.1 Candidatus Limnocylindria bacterium
CTCGACGCCGCAGCCGCGTTGAGCGTCGATCTCGGGTGGGCATCGCGTTCGACGAACGGGGGCGTCCAGACCGACGGACTGCGCCGCGTCGCCACGTTCGACGCGCGCGTGACTCTCACCTGGCCCGATCAGCTGCTGCACCTGCCGACCGGCATGGCCGCCGGCTGGTACCTGGTCGACGTCCCGCAAGGCGGCCGGCACGCGCAGCTCGTACTGCAGGTCAGCGATCTCTCCGCGTACGTGCTCGCGTCGCAGACCCGCACCGTGGCCTGGGTCAACGACCTCGGCGCGGCGACCCCCGTGGCGGCGGCCACGCTCGCGCTGGCGGATGGCACGGGGCTCGGCAAGACGGGCGCCGACGGCCTCCTCGACGTCGCGACTCCCGCAGCCCTCTCGGTCCTCCCCGAGGGTTCCGTGGGACCCCACCTGCTGGTGGTTGCAGCCCCGGACGGCCGCCACATCGTCGCGTCGCTCGGCGGCGAGGGCTTCTCCCCGCTCTTCTGGCGCGCCGCGCCCTCGAACGACTGGTGGCTCATGTTCGGCACGGATCGGCTCCAATACCGATCCGAGGACACGATCCGCGTGTGGGGCCTCATTCGCTCACGCGCCGACCGGAGCGTTCCCGGCGACCTCGAGCTGCGCCTCGTCAGCGGGTCCGACACCGCCGGCCCCCCGATTTCCCGGACGCGCATCGAGGCCACGGCTCGCGGGACGATCATCGGTGAGCTGCCCGTCGCCGACCTGGCACCCGCGCAGTACACGGTCGTCCTGTTCGTCGGCGACGAGCCGGTGACGCAGGCCACGGTGACCGTCACCACCATCCGCAAGCCGGCGTTCCGCATCGAGGCGACAACCGATCGGCGCGCCTACATCTCCGGCGAGGCGATCGAGGTCAGCGCCGGCACGCGGTTCTACGATGGGACCGGGGCGCCCGGCCTGCGGATGCGGGTCAGCGCATCGGGCGTCACCGACGGGGGCGCAGACCGTGACGTGGCAGCCGATGCCACCGGCCAGGCCAGCCTGACCTACCGCGCCAGGGCGGGCGAGGAGGGGATCGAGGTGGGCAGCGTCCACGTCAGCCCGGCGCAGCCGGAGGAGGGTTCGAGCA
Source organism: Candidatus Limnocylindria bacterium (assembly GCA_036380455.1). Lineage (GTDB taxonomy): Bacteria > Chloroflexota > Limnocylindria > QHBO01 > QHBO01 > JACDBZ01. The sequence continues at coordinate 1,109 of DASVEQ010000138.1, forward strand.
CCGGTAGCGCGTCGTTTGCGGTCTTCCCGTCCGCCGCATGGCTGGACTCGGAGGCAACCTTCGAGGACGGCACGCTCACCATCACCGGCCGCGTCACCAAGGTCGACCTGGCGGCCGCGGGCGCCCAGCTTTCCTCGGCCGGCTGGGTCGAGGATCCCGCGGGCGAGGCGCTCCCGGGTCGCGGAGTCGACGTCGAAGCCACTGCGGTGAGCTGGCGACGGGTGGAGTCCGGCTCGCGGTACGACTTCATCGAGAAGCGGAACGTCCCGATCTACGACTACGAGCGCGAGGACGAGCCGATCGGAACGTTCAACCCCAGGTCAGGTGCGGACGGCGGGTTCAACCTGTCCATCCCGGTGAGCGGCCAGCCGGACGGCGTCGAGTTGAGGATGGCCGTCACGGACGACGAGGGGCGCCGGTTCGTCCTTCGTCTGTGGGCCGACACGCATGGCCCCGGCCCCGGGGCGATGGCGGTTCCGTACCTCGAGACGCCCAGCTACTGCGGTGGCGTGGCCAGCGCGGCGAGCATCGGCGGAAACGTGACGCTGACCGTCTTCAACCCGGACGGCACGCCGAGCGCGGACGGCACGACGCTGTTCGTCGTCGGCAGGCTCGGCGTCGAAGATGTCGTGCTCAGCACGGGCGCCGAGCTCGAACGCACCTTCACCGACGCCGACCTTCCGAACCTCACCGTGCGCGCCGTCCGGCTGACGTCGGCCGGCTATCTCGTCCTGAATGACGCCAGTGTCCAGGTGGCGGCCGACGCGGCGACCATGGATGTGACGGTCGAGCCCGACCTCGCCCGATACGCGCCGGGCGAGGAGGTCAGGCTCGCGATCAACACGACCGGGCCCGACGGGGCGCCGCTCGCGGCGGACGTGATCGTGCAGGCAATCGACCTCAAGCTGTACGCCATCGGCGCGGCGGAGCAGATCGACACCAGCGCGCTGATGCGCCCCGTCCAGACCGGGTTCCTCGGCTCGTACGCGTCGCACCGCGTCCCGACCCCGGGATCGGACTGCGGCTTCGGCGCCGCGACCGGCGGCGGCGACGAACCGCGCGAGGACTTCGAGGACGTGGCCACCTTCCAGCTCGTCTCGACCGGAGCCGATGGGCGCGGGTCCGCCACCTTCGAGCTGCCGGAAGACCTCACCAGCTGGGCGGTCTCGGCCACGGCGGTCGGAACCGCGCTCCGAACCGGCACGGGATCGGTCGAGGTGCCGGTTGGCCTTCCGTTCTTCGTCGACGCCACGCTGGCCCCCGAGTACCTCGCCGGGGAAGAGCCGATCGTCCAGCTCCGCGCCTACGGCGACGGGCTGGCAGCCGGCGAGGCGGTCGAGTTCACGATCGAGGCGCCGTCGCTGGGAATCACGGCGCAGACGGTCGAGGGCCGCGCGTTCGAGCCGGTCCGCACCTCGCTCCCCGCGCTCCCGCTCGGGGCCCACGAGCTCACGATCTCGGCTGAGCGCGCCGGCGCCGACCCGGACCTGCACGATGCCGTGGTGCGGACCATTCGCGTCGTGCCGACCCGGCTGCGGACGCTACGGACCGCCTACGAGACGGTGGACGAGCGATTCGCGCCTACCGGCGGTGACGGGCTGACCACCTA
>DASVEQ010000139.1:0-2210 GCA_036380455.1 Candidatus Limnocylindria bacterium
ACGGAAGCAACATGGCCAGCCTCGCAAGCGCGGGAAAATTCGCATCGCGCCTCGGAGGCACGACGCTGGGCGTGGGTGTGATCGTGCTCGTGCTCGGCGGAGCCGGCCTGTGGATCTGGCTCGATCGGGTCGACTCGCTGCGCGAGGCGCATTCGACCGCGCTGCGATTAGTCCACGTGCTGGGCGAGCAGACCGAGCGCACGGTCCAGACCGTCGACCTCATCCTGACGGGGCTCGCCGATACGCTGGGGTCCGCGCCCGATCTCCCCGACCACGATCCCGCGTTCCAGGACAAGATGCGGGCGCTCCTGCACCCGTCGCCGTTCATCCGCGCCCTGTTCGTCGTCGGGCCGGACGGCTTCCTCACCCACGACACCAATCATCCCAACACCCCGCCGGTGAGCGCCGCCGACCGGGACTACTTCATGGCTCATGCGGAGCGTGACGATTTTGGTCTCTTTATTGGCACGCCGCTGCAGAGTCGCCGGGTGGGCACATGGTTCGTCAGCGTCAGCCGCCGAGTTCCGAGGGCAGACGGCAGTTTTGCCGGCATCGTCGTGGCCGCCGTCGAGCCCCGCTACTTCGAGCAGTTCTACGGCGGGCTGAGGCTCGGCGCGACGGACAGCATCGCCCTGTTCCGGCGCGACGGCACTCTGGTCGCGCGGTATCCCCACGTCGGAACCGCGATCGGCCAATCCTACGCGAGCTACGAGCCATTCAAGAGCCAGCTGGAGACGATGTCGACCGGAAGCTTCGAAACCGACGGCGTGATTGGCGGTTCGGCGCGCGTCCTCGCCTATAGAACGGTCGACGGCACCCCCTTGGTCGTGGCGGTCGGACTCGACAAGCAAACCCTGCTTGCGGACTGGCAGCAGCGTGCCCTGGTAACGTCGGGGAGCGCGCTTGGGATTGCCCTTCTGGGCGCGGCATCCGTCATTCTCTTGATCCGGCACCAGCGCGAGCGTGCCGCGGTACGGCAACACCTCGCCCAGGCTCAAAAGCTGGACGCGGTGGGTCAGATGGCCGCCGGAATCGTGCACGACTTCCGCAACCTGCTCGCGGTCGTCGCGAGCGGCGGGCGCCTGCTCCGGAGGCGCGTGCCGGATCCCGCCCTGGCGCCAATTCTGGATGAGATCGACGCGGCGGTGGAGCGCGGCACCACGCTGACCTCAAAGCTCCTCTCGTTCTCGCGCCAGGATACACTCGACCTCGAGGTGGTCGACGTCAACCAACTCCTCAGCGCTCTGCAACCGCTCATGAACGGCGCCGCCGGGCCCGGCGTCCGGTTGGAGCTGCGCCTGGCGCCGGAGGTCGGGCCATGCCGGCTCGATCGGACACAGTTCGACAGGGCGCTGCTCAACCTGATCATCAACGCGCGGGACGCCATGCCGAAGGGCGGTGAGCTGCGTATTGCGACCGCCAACTTCTCCGAACGCGCTGGCCTCGGTAAGCGCGCAGGCCTCGGCCGGGCCATGCTGCCGCCCGGCGACTATGTTCGCGTCAGGGTAGCCGACAATGGCCAGGGTATGCCGCACGAAGTCGCGCGCCGGGTGCTGGAGCCGTTCTACACGACCAAGGGCGAGGCGGGGACCGGGCTCGGCCTCAGCCAGGTCTATGGCTTCGTGCGGCAGGTGGGTGGGGATCTGCGCATTGAGTCCGGGCGCGGCGCCGGGACCACCGTCGAGCTCTTCTTCCCGCGCTGTGCGCCGAATTCGACGATCAACGGCAGCCGATTCATGGGCCGGTCGCTCACGGTGCGTGCCATCGACGTCGGCAGCCGGGGGCCATGCTCGAGGCGATAAATCGCGCGTTCGCGCCCGCGGGCTGCCCCCGGTGGTCGGCCGCCGGTTCGCCTTCGACGAGGCACGCCCCGCTTTCCGCCCCGGCCAATCCCTCCCTACTCGCGGACAATGCTCGGCAGCCAGGTCGCCAGCTCCGGCACCGCCATGATCAGCAGCAGGAAGGCGACCATGCCCCAGAGGAACGGCCAGTTCGCCCAGAACACGCGGAGCTGATCGACCTCGGCGAGGCGCCCGCTGATGACCAGGGCGATCGCCATCGGCGGCGTCACCTGGCCGATGACCACCGCGATCACCATGAGCACGCCGAAGTGCACCATGTCGATCTGATAGGCGAGCAGCGTCGGCAGGATGATCGGCAGCAGCACCGGGATCAAGGGATCCAGGATCATGCCGGCGATGATGGCGAGA
>DASVEQ010000140.1:0-2327 GCA_036380455.1 Candidatus Limnocylindria bacterium
ACGTCTGGGTGGCGCTGCCGGCCAGCGCTCCGCTGGGTAGCGCGATCAGCGCTCCGGCCAGCGCCGCTGCCAGGCTCAATCTCATCATTCGACCCATCGGGCACTTCCTTTCCAACGTTGAAGGAGAGGTCACCCCCGCGGAAAATGCCAACAAGGCCGATGCGCCGCGGGGTGTTCAGATGGCTCGGGGACGGCGGGGGTCAGCCGCTGGCCCGCTGCTCGTTGACGGTCGTGAACAGGGTGAGGCCCAGCGCCGGGACCAGCGGGGTGAAGGGCGGAAGACCCGGAATGGTGAGGGTGAACCCTTCGGCCGAGGGCGGCACCACGAAGATGGCGGCCGGCCCGATGTTGCACACCACCTTCAGGATGGCCGGCACCCGCGAGCCCCCGCTCGGAACGAGGTTGATCTCCATCTCGAGCACCGCCGACGCAAAGGTGCCCCATGTGCCGAACTGCTCGTAGCTGAGCAGGCGCTTCGCCTTCCAGGATCCCGTGCCGAGGATCGGCTTGGGTGCCGGTGGCGCATTGTCGAAATGGACGAACGCGCCGCCTCCGCTCACGCCACCCGGCGTGACGGCGCCGTCGCCCACCATCGCGACGCGGTGGTCGACACTGTCGACCACGCCGGCGCTGCTAAAGGCCAGGAAGTGGTAGTTCGTCGATCCGCCCTGGGCGAGGGCGACCCCGCTGAGTATCTGGGCCAACGCGGGAGCCGATGCCAGGGCTACAGAACCCTGGCCAGCCCGTTTGAGAAAGTCGCGACGCTTCATGACTGCCTCCTTCACTCCCGAATCGAGATGTGCCCCGACGCCATCGGTGCCGGGCCAAACGCGAGCTCGAGATCGGGAAGCTCGAGCAGGTGCCAAGCCACGCCGGCGCCACCGGCGCCCTGGGTGGAGACGAAGTTGACGTCGAGCATGGTGGCTTTCACTACCTCTCCGCCGGCCACGCCCACGACGTCGATCCTCGCCACGCCTTCGAAGGACGACCAGGCTCCGTTGATCTCCAACGTCCCGGGTGTTACCCGGCCCTGAACCTGCATCTGGAGGATCTCGTCCCACTGGTCGAACGGGAAGCCGCCGGATCGGCCGGCCATCACACACAGGAGGCTGCCGCCGGTCGTCGAGGCGGTGAAGCCCAGCTGAGACGTGACGCCCAGGTCTCCAGCGACCACGCCACCACCCCTGACCGCTGGGGCAGGGGCGGCGTCCACCGGCACGGTGGCTGTCAGCAGGAGTGTCGCGAGCGCGATTGGGACGGCGAGCGCCCAGCGGCTAGTACGGGGAGTTGTCATGCGCACCTCCTTCATCCAGCGGGACACTGACTGGATCGCGGCGGAGGGGCCGGCCGGGGGCAGTGACGCGGTCGGCTCGCGTCACGGTTTGGATTGGTGTACTCCTATGTGCACAGGCCCGTCAAGATGGTGCTCGCCGTCACCGCTCCGGGCGGGCGGATCAAGGGGGCCGGAGCCTGATCTGTGCATCCCGGCGCGCGGCCCCTTCGGTTCGCCCTACCTCGACGTGGCAGCGAGCGGGGGCGGCCATTCCTCGGCGCATAAACCGGGACGCGACAACCATGGGCCATGGGCGACCCGCCCCGGCCGGGCTGATCCACCTCGTCGCCGCGAGCCTGCCGGCCCGACGTGACCTAGAGTTCGCCAAGCATCGATGTGGCCTGTCGCCCAGCTCAGTGGGGTGCCTGCGCCTCGTCGAGCAGCGATTCCTGCGTGTCGTAGTCGGCCCCGCACGCCGGGCACTGGAAGCTGACCGCCTGCTCGTGCGACGGCTCGTCGGCGACCATCGGTTCCTCGACGGGCCGAGCGGCCGGCTTGCCTTCCTCGCCGAGTCGCTCCTGGACGTCGAACTCCGCGCCGCAGGCCGGACAGGTGAACGCTCCGCTCGATGTCATCGCGACCTCCTCTGATGGTTGCTTGGGCGAAATGACCGCCAGCGGTCGGGTCGCCAGTTCGGGCGCCAGGCGTCGCAGCAAGCCACGCGACGTGCCCTCCATGCCCTCGGCCAGGGTCGGGAAGATGCCGACCGCGGTGGCCAGCTCGTCGAGCGTGCCGCGCCGGCGCAGGACGACCGTCGCGCTCCACACCAGGTCTGCCGCCTGCGGACCGATGACGTGGCAGCCCAGCAGCTGCCGGCTGCCGCGCTCCACGACGTACTTGATGAGGCCCAGCTCCGAACCGATCAGCTCCGCCTTCTCGATGCGGTCGAAGGTCACCAAGCCGACCGCCACGTCGTAACCCTGTGCGCGCGCCGCCGCCTCGGTGAGGCCGACGCTGCCGATCTCCGGATCGGTGAAGATGCCGTGCCCCAGGC
>DASVEQ010000141.1:0-6361 GCA_036380455.1 Candidatus Limnocylindria bacterium
TGGGATCGCTCTTCATCCTGCTGCTCGGAGCCTCCTGGGAGACGGACTCGTTCACTGGGCAGGTGCAGCCGTTCGCCTGGAGCCTGGAAGCCTTCGAGGACATCGTCTCGAACGAGGTGTATCGGACGATCGCCATCCGGACGATCGGGATCGCCGCGGCGGTCACGGTGACCGATGCGCTCCTCGCTTTCCCGATCGCGTACTACATGGCCCGCGTGGCCTCGCCGCGAATGCGGCGGATGCTGATCGTGGCCGTCCTCCTGCCGCTGTGGGCGGCATACCTGGTCAAGGTCTATGCCTGGCGGGCCATCCTCCAGGGCAACGGCATCCTCGAGTGGCTGCTGACGCCCCTCGGCGTCGACGCCCCGGGGCTCGGACAGATCCTGAACTCCTGGATCGTGCTCAGCTACCTGTGGCTGCCGTACATGATCCTGCCGATCTATGCCGGCCTGGAGCGTATCCCGGAATCGCTGCTCGAGGCGTCGGCGGACCTGGGCGGCCGCAATGGGACGACCTTCCGTCGGGTGATCCTGCCGATCGTGTTTCCGGCCCTCGTGGCCGGGTCGATCTTCACCTTCTCGCTCACCCTTGGCGACTACATCACCCCGGATCTCGTCAGCGACGCGAAGTTCATCGGCAACGTGATCTACGACAACTCCAGCCTCGGCAACCTGCCACTGGCGGCGGCGTACTCGCTGGTTCCAATCGCGATCATGATCGGGTACCTGCTCGTGGCCCGGCGCCTGGGCGCCTTCGAGTCGCTGTGAGCGTGATGGTCGATGACTGAGTCCTTCTGGACGCGCATCGCGCTCAGGGCGGCAACCGGCGTCGTGCTCGCCTTCCTGTACGTGCCGCTCATCATCCTGATCATCTATGCGTTCAACCCGAGCCGGCTCCAGGCGTGGCCGCCAACCGGGTTCACACTGCACTGGTTCGGGGAAGCGGCGGGCAACCCCGGGCTGCGGGAGGCAATCCTCAACTCGCTGCTCGCCGGGTTGGGGGCCACCGGGATCGCGCTGGTGCTCGGCACGTTTGCCGCCCTGGCGGTCCATCGGTTCAGCTTCTTCGGACGCGAGACGATCTCGTTCCTGTTCGTGCTCCCGATCGCGCTGCCGGGCGTCGTCACCGGGATCGCCCTGCGCACCACGTTCCAGACGGCGGGCGTCGACTTCGGACTGTTCACGATCATCGTGGGGCACGCCACGTTCTGCGTGGTCATCGCCTACAACAACGTCATCGCGCGACTCAGGCGCCTGCCGCGCACGCCGGAAGAGGCCTCGGCGGACCTCGGCGCAGATACCTGGACGACGTTCCGGCGCATCACCCTGCCGTCCATCGGGACGGCGCTGCTGTCCGGCGGCCTCCTGGCCTTCGCCTTGAGCTTCGACGAGATCATCGTCACGAACTTCACGGCCGGTCCGGGCACCGAGACGGTGCCGATGTGGATCCTCGGCGCCATCAGGCGCCCGACCGAGCTGCCGGTCGTGAACGTCGTGGCGTCCGTCCTGATCCTGGTCTCGACGATCCCGGTCTATCTCGCGCAGCGCATCAGTAGCGGCGCCGGAGGTGGCGGTCGCCTCTGACCGGAAGGTCCCGATGCGGGGAGACGGTGTCGGGGGTAGGCTAGCCGCAGCGTCCGGCGACCGAGGGCCGGGCCAGCAGGGAGTCGATACCACCGTGTCCGCGTCCATCCGAGCTGTCTCCGGACTCAGCGCCTGGCGAGTCGCCGTCATCGGGCTGGTGGCCGCCCTCTCCGCCGGGATCGGCGTCGCCGTCGGCGGGTTCCTGCTGGACACCCGGGCAGGTGCTCTCGGCGGATCCGCCGCCTACGTCCCCGCCGATGCGCCGTTCTACGTCGAGCTGCGGCTCGAGCCGTCCGCCGAGCAGGACACAGCTCTCCGAGAGCTCCTCGCGCGATTCCCGGCGATCGAGGGCCTCGACCTGGCGCGGCCGCTCCACGAGCAGCTCGTGGAGCTCATCGACGAGGAGCTGGCCGCCCACGGGGAGGTCGACCTCGCCTGGGCCGATGACGTGGCGCCCTGGTTCGACGGCCACGTCGCCTTCGGCCTCACCGACCTGCCCCTCGACGCGTTGTCCGGGTCGATGGATCCGATGGCCGAGCCGCCCATCCCGGGCATGATCGTCGTCTTCGGCGTCACCGATCCGGCTGCCGCCCACAGCGCCATCGAGCGCCTCCGCGCCGAGCAGCCCGACATGGAGACAACCGACTCCGAGCACCGGGGCGTGACGATCCACGCGTTGTCCAGCGGGGACGGGGCCTATGCGATCACCGATGACGCCCTGCTCTTCGCACCCTCCGCCGCGGACATCACCGCCGCCCTCGATACGGCCGCCGATCCACAGCTCGGCCTCAGCGGGGATGCGACCGTGGCCGACATGGCGGAACAGCTCCCCGAAGACTGGCTGGCCTTCGCGACCTACGACTTCACCGGGCTCATGGCCGCCTCCTTTGCCGAGGCCGATGGCACCGCCGCCGCCGAGGCCTTCTCCGCGCTGATGGAACACCAGCCGATGCGCGGCGCGATGGCCGTGACGGCCGCCGGCGACCGCTTCACGTTCGACGGCGTCTCCGAGGCCCCGACTGGTGCGTTCACCGTGGAGAACGCCGACCGCGGGCTCGCCGCGGAGGTGCCGGGCGATGCGCTGTACTTCAGCGACGGCGGCAACATCGGCGCCGCGCTGTCGGCGCTGGTCGACGCGGTGAAGGGGGCGGCCGAGGAGGATCCGACCGTCGCCGAGCAGATCGACACCGCGGAGGCGGCGCTCGGCGCCGACCTGGAGGAGATGGTCGCCTGGATCGATGACGGCGCGCTCGTCGCGGGATGGGACGGCAGCGAGCCGTACGCCGGCCTGCTGCTCGTGCCGAACGACGTCGACGCCGCGCAGCGGCGCATCGGCCAGCTCGTGACCTTTGCCGGGCTGGCGGCCCTGGACCCGTCATCCGGCATCACCGTCGACGAGGCGGAGGTGGCCGGCGCCACGGTGACCACCATCCGCTGGGAAGACCCGAGCGCGATCCCGATGGACGAGCTGCCCATTCCGACCGGCATCGCCGTGCAGGTCGCGGTTACCAACGATCGCGCCGTCATCGGCATCGGCGAATCGTTCGTCGGCCGCGTGCTCGAGCTCGAGGCGGGTGAGTCGCTCGCGTCGGAGGCTCGCTACACGGAGGGCGTGGCGGCCCTCGGCCCGGCGAGCAACGCGGGCGTCGCGTGGCTCGACCTCGCCGGACTGCGCGTGGCGGTCGAGACCGCCATCGGCCCCATGCTCGACGCCATGGATCCCGACGGCGTCTACGAGTCGACGGTGGCGCCCTGGCTGGCGCCCCTCGACCGGATGGTGACGGTCACCGTCCTCGACGGGGAGCTCCTCGTCCAGCGGTCGGCGCTGCTCCTGGGCGAGTGAGCCGCCCGCTGCCGTCGCCGCTGCGGCCGCTCGGAGGCGACCCGGCTCCTGGCGCCCCCGCCGCCGCGGCTCGGCTCCGCGCCCTGGGCGTGGCGCCGCATGCCTGGAGCAATGGCCCGGGCGACCGGTACGCGGCGCACGAGCACGCCACCACGAAGCTTCTCGTCTGCGCGCAGGGCTCGATCACCTTTCTCGTCGGGCCCGACGAGGCGCCCGTGGAACTTCGCGCCGGCGACGGCTTCGTCCTGCCGGCCGGCACGCGACATGCCGCCGTCGTCGGGGACGAAGGCTGCGCTTGCCTGGAGGGCCATCGGCCCGCCGAGGGCTAGTTCGGCTTCGCGCGCCGCGCCGCCTCGCGGGCCTCGATCTCGAAGCGGTTGTCGTCGTACCAGTGGCCGCCCGACCGTCGCGCCTGCAGCGACGCCGCCAGGTAGATGATCGGCAAGCGCCAGCCATGCCGTCGCCACTGCTCGACGTGCGCCAGCTCGTGGGCCGTCTCGGTCTCGGTCATCGCTCGCCAGGTGAAGACATGACGACCGATCGTGATCGCCAGCCAGTTCGGGAGGAGGCGGCGCCCCGGGCTGCGGAGCCACGGCCATACGTGGATGCGATGTGCCTTCATCGGCCGCGGCGGTGGAGGAGCAGGTCCGGCCGATCCCGCCACCGATCGAGGAAGCGGTAGAAGTTGCGCCGGCTGAGCCGATCGCGTTCGTCGTCGGGCAGCGATGCGTATCCGCGGTGCTCATGGCGCTCGACCGGCAGCGGGGCGGTGCGAACCGCGCGCCAGCCGGCATCACGGATGGCAAAGCTGAAGTCGAGATCGGCGTTGCGGTAGAACCGGAAGCGCCGATCGAACCCGCCAACCGCGCGCAGGGCCGCGCGCCGCACGGCCAGGCAGTACCCCTCGACCGCGTCCACCTCGCCGGGTGGCGCGTCCTCGAACTCATGGCCGTCCTCGCTCGTCACGCCCCAGCCGCCGGCGATCCCGACCGAGGGATCCTCGAATGCGCTCAGCAGGGGAGCGACGACGTCGCCGGTCGGCTCCAGGGACGTGTCGAGCAGCACGGTCACCTCGCCTCGCGATCGCTGCATGCCGAGCGTGCGAGCGTCGGCCCAGCCGAGCCGGCCGTCGGTGGCGACGACGCGCGGCTGGAGGGGCAGACCGGCGCCGGCGAGCACCGGCTCGAGCTCGAAGGTCGGGGCATTGGCGACGATCACGAGCTCCCAGGTGGCCGCCGGCGGATGGGCCGCCAGGCCCCGCAGGAATCGGGCGAGGTCGTCGGCGTGGTCCTCGGCCACGGCCTGGATCGAGACCGCCACCTCCGCCGGATCGGCGAGGCCAGCGCCGGGCTCGGAGGCGGGCGGCAGGATCGGACGCGCGGTCGACCCGGACGGGCCGTCCTGGGCCTCCCATCCCAGCGTGGCGAGCTCGTCGCGCAACGCGTCGGCTCGCGCCCAGTCGCGCGCGTCGCGGGCCTCCGAGCGCTCGTCGAGCAGGCGACGGACGGCGTCCGGGAGGGATCGATGGGCCATGGACGGAAGTACTCCTGGCACTGACCTGAACGTACCGGGCGGGCCGAGGGCACCACAACCTTACTATCCGACCACGAGCCGCACCTACCGCACCTGCCCGGTGCGGACGGTCTCATCTCATCCACATCGTGCCCATACGAGGATCAGACGCAACCGATGATGACGAACGAGGTGGGGAAGCTGCTCACGGCGAGCGAGGTCGCCGAGATGCTGCACCTCCACGTGAACACCGTGAAGCGGCTCGGGGATCGCGGCGAGCTCCCGTTCTTCCGGGTCTGCAAGCGCGGCGACCGCCGATTCCGTTACGACGACGTGGTCGAGTTCCTGCGCCGGGCCAAGTAGCCCCGCCGCTCATTCGATGCTCCCGGCCCAGGCCGGTGGCGCCCCTGCCAGGGGCAGCGCAACGACCGCCGAGGTGCCAATTCTCGGCGGTCGTTCACGTCTGTGACAGAATCCGCGGACAGATGCCTGACGACGAACCGACCCTGCGGCTCGAGGAGGGTCGCCGCCTCCTCGACGCCGGCGACCTCGACGCGGCGACCCGCATCCTCGCGCCGCTCACCGGCCACCCCGATCGGTCCCTGGCTGCCGAGGCGTGGCTCGCCATCGGGACCGCCCGGTACCGAGCCGACGACGAGCCCGGCGCCCTCGCCGCCTGGCAGCAGGCCGCGAACTCCGATGCCGCGAGCGCCTGGCTCGGCTGGCGCAGCGTGGCAGAGCAGCTCGTCCGCGACGGCGACCTCGAGGGAGCCATCGGCGCCTATCGGGAGGCCGATCGCCGTGCGCCAGCCCACGAACGCGGCGCGATCGCCAACCGCATCGCCTGGCTCCTCAAGGAGACCGGCCACGACTTCGCGGCGCGCCGCCAGTTCAACCGGGCGCGAGGGGCGTACGCCGCCCACACGCCGATCGTCACCTACGCGATCATCGCCGTCTGCGTGGCGCTCTTCGGCCTCGACGCCGCGGTCAGCGGCGGCCAGACGCTGGGAGGTGGGATGTTCGGCGGCAACGTCGGCCCCATCGGCGAGCAGCACCTCATCAACGGCTTCTTCGTGGCGAACGGCGAGTGGTGGCGGATCTTCACCAGCGCCTTCTTCCACCTCGGCCTCATCCACCTCGGCTTCAACATGTACGTGCTCTACCTGTACGGCGCGATCGTTGAGCGCATGTATGGGCCGATCGAATACGCCGCGATCTATCTGCTGTGTGCCGCGGGCGGTAGCGTGCTGACCATCCTCGTGGACCCGATGCAATTCGCCGCGGGAGCTTCGGGCGCGATCTTCGGCATCATCGGCCTTCTGTTCGTCGTGTCGCGCCGGCACCATGCCGTCCTCGGCCGCGAGGCGCGGATGATCGTGGGCGGCATCGGCAGCTATCTCGTCTTCCTGCTGCTCTTCACCTT
>DASVEQ010000142.1:0-23007 GCA_036380455.1 Candidatus Limnocylindria bacterium
CTCGACGAGTGGGTGAACTCGCCGATCTTCGCCGGCTCCACGATCGAGCTGCGCTCCGGCATGGCCTTCCAGGTCGACGTCATCCCCGCCACCGGCACGCCGTACTTCACGACGAACATCGAGGACGGCATCGCCCTGGCCGATGCGTCATTGCGCGCCGAGCTGGCGGCAGGCTACCCGGGCGCCTGGGAACGGATCCTGCGACGTCGCGCGTTCATGGCCGACCAGCTGGGCATCGAGCTCCATCCCGACGTCCTTCCCTTCTCGAACCTGCCCGCCGTCCTGCCGCCGTTCCTCCTGCGCCCCGACCGCGCGATGACGCTGGCCTGATGGGACGCCTGCCGCTCGTGCTGGAGGGCGACGACCTCGAGGTCGTGGTGCTTCCCGAGCACGGGGCGCGCATCCATCGGATCCGGGCCTTCGGCGTCGACCTGCTGCGCACGCCGGACGGGGTGGCGCTCCATGCGAGCGACCCGTTCTTCTGGGGGGCGTACGTGATGGCCCCGTGGTGCAACCGGATCATCCCGGGTCCGGTGCAGGTCGCCGGCCGAACGGTCGATCTCGTGCCGAACTTTCCCGACGGCAGCGCCATCCACGGCCTGGTCGCCGCGCGTCCGTGGGAGCTGGATGGCGGCGGCGCGCTCCACGTTGCCGGTGAGGGCGACGGCTGGCCATGGGCCTTCGAGGTCAGCCTCACCGCCACGGTCGCGGCGCGCACGCTGACCCTTGCCTATGCGTTATCGAACCGCTCGGACGAGCCGATGCCGGCCGGGCTCGGCCTCCACCCCTGGTTCCGCCGACCGCTCGAGGTCCGCGTGCCGGCCGGCCTCGTCTATCCGGCCAACAGCGGGTCGCCGGCCGTCCCCGAGCCGGTGCACGACACCTTCGACCTTCGATCGGCTGGTGCGCCGCCGCCCGGGCTGGATGCCACCTTCGCCGCAGTCGAGCCACCGGTCATCGAGCTCGCATGGCCCGAGGCTGGGGTCCGCGTTACGCTGGACGCGGCGACCTCCGGCGGCCCGCTCGTCGCGCTGGCCACGCCGCCGGACATCCCTGCCGTGGCCGTGGAGCCGCAGACGCATGGGCCGGACGGCCTGCGGCGGCTGCTCCACGGAGAGCCGGACGCGCTCCGCATGCTGGAGCCCGGCAGGGCGATGAAGCTCGAGCTCCGGCTGACCGTCGGCCGCGATGGCGGGTATCGTTGACGGCATGACGACCGCCACCGCGCTCCAGGCGCCCGACCACGAGCTCGCCCGCCTGGCTCGAGGCGAGCACCATGACCCCCACGCCATCCTCGGCGCGCATCACGCGGTGGGCGGCACGGTCGTGCGGGCCTTCCACCCGGACGCATCGGCCGCATCCCTCGTCGCACCGAACGGTGACACGGAGGCGATGGTGGCGATCGGGCACGGGGTATGGGCCGTGCTCATCGACGACCTGGCGCCGGGCGACTTCACCTACCGGGTGCGCTTCACCTTCCCGGACGGGAACACGTGGGAACGCGAGGACCCGTATCGCTTCGGCCCCACGATCGGGGAGGTCGACCTCCATCTCATCGGCGAGGGGACCCACGAGCGCCTGTACGACGTGCTCGGCGCGCACCCGCGCACCCACGAGGGCGTGGACGGGGTCTCGTTCGCCGTGTGGGCGCCGAACGCGCGGAGCGTGCGCATCGTCGGCGACTTCGACCGCTGGGACGGCCGGTTGCTGCCCCTGCGCTCGATGGGGGCATCCGGCGTCTGGGAGCTGTTCGTCCCCGGCATCGGCGCCGGCGAGCTCTACAAGTACGAGATCCTCGGCCGCGACGGGACGCTGCGGCTCAAGGCCGACCCGCTCGCCTTCGCGATGCAGGTGCGGCCGGAGACGGCGTCGCGGGTCTGGGATCCATCGGCCTACCCGTGGACCGATGACGCATGGATGGCTGGGCGCGCGCAGCGCGATCCGTATCGGTCGCCGATGGCGGCCTACGAGGTCCACCTCGGCTCGTGGATGCGCAACCCCGATGGCTCGTGGCTCGGGGACCGCCAGGCGGCGCAGGAGCTGGTGCGGTACTGCAGGGCGTTCAGCTTCACGCATGTCGAGCTGATGCCGGTGGCCGAGCACCCGTTCGACGGCAGCTGGGGCTACCAGGTCACCGGCTACTTCGCGCCGACCGCGCGCTTCGGCAACCCCGACGACTTCGCCGCCTTCGTCGACACGCTGCACGCCGCCGGGATCGGGGTGATCGTCGACTGGGTCCCGGCTCACTTCCCGACCGACGACTTCGCGCTCCGCCAGTTCGACGGCACACCGCTCTACGAGCACGCAGATCCGCAGCGCGGCGCCCACCCGGACTGGGGGACGCTGATCTTCGACTTCGGGCGACCCGAGGTCCGCAACTTCCTCGTCGCCAACGCCCTCTTCTGGCTCGAGCGCTATCACGTCGACGGGCTGCGGGTCGACGCCGTGGCGTCGATGCTCTATCTCGACTACTCGCGCAAGGCCGGCGAGTGGACGCCGAATGTCCACGGTGGGCGCGAGAACCTGGAGGCGATCACGTTCCTCCGCGAGATGAACGAGCGCGTATACGCTCGCTTCCCCGGCGTCGTGACGATCGCCGAGGAGTCGACCGCCTTCCCGGGCATCACGCGGCCGACCTACCTCGGCGGGATCGGCTTCGGCTTCAAGTGGGACATGGGATGGATGCACGACACGCTCGCGTACTTCAGGGAAGACCCCGTGCATCGGCGCTACCACCACGACAAGCTGACGTTCCGCGGCCTGTACAAGGACACCGAGCAGTTCGTGCTTCCCCTCTCGCACGACGAGGTGGTGCACGGCAAGGGCTCGCTGCTGCGCAAGATGCCCGGCGATCCCTGGCAGCGCTTTGCGAACCTGCGCGCCCTGCTGCTGAACCTGTGGGCGCAGCCGGGGAAGAAGCTGCTGTTCATGGGCGCCGAGCTCGGGATGTGGGAGGAGTGGTCCCACGATCGGCCGCTGCCGTGGCACCTCCTGGATGAGCCGATGCACGGCGGCGTGACGCGGTTCGTCGAGGACCTCGGCCGCGTCTATGCGTCGAGCCCGGCACTGTGGGCCGCCGACCACGACCCCGACGGCTTCGCCTGGATCGACGCGTCCGACGTCGAGTCGAGCGTCTATTCCTGGATCCGTCGCGGCGGCGGCGAGACCGCCGTCGTGGTGCTCAACCTCACACCGATCCCTCGCCACGACTACCGGCTGGGCCTGCCGCACGGCGGGCGATGGGTCGAGGCGATCAACTCGGACTCCGAGCACTACGGCGGCTCGAACCTCGGCAACCTCGGGGGCGTCGTGGCCGTGGAGGAGTCCTGGCACGGCCAGCCGTGCTCCGCGACCCTGTCGCTCCCTCCCTTGAGCGGCCTCATCCTTCGTCCCGAGGCCTAGGCACCCGCTGACATCCCCGAGCCGACGTCGCTGGCTCGACGGAACGATCAGCGCGAGGCGAGGGCACCGGTGACCCGCCGCACCCGCGCGTCGTCGAGGATCTCCTCGAGCGGCTCCGGCAGGGCGAGCGACCAGTTCTCGCGCCGGGCGGACGTGGTGCCGGGGAGGTTGGGCCGCTCCTCGACCCCGAGTGAGTCCTCGAGGCTGCCGGCCACCAGGATCGGCGGGGCTGCCGCAAGCCGCCGGTGGAGCGGTTCCAGGACCTCGTCCAGGCCGGCCGTCGAGGGCGTCCGCGCGATCCGGTGCACGCGTGTGCGGAGCAGCTCCTGGGCCGTCGGGTTGGGCATCACGCCGGCCGCCCGTTGGTCGGCGACGTCGGACCCGCTGAGCAGCCCGGCGACGGTGGGCAGGTCGTGGGTGGTAACGGCGGCGAACGCGTTGCGGGGCCATCGTTCGGGCGGCGTCTTCTCGAAGTACGCCAGGCGCGTCGAGAGGACGCGCCGATGCCGGAGCTCGCGCCGCACGCCGGCCGGAACGGTCCCGAGATCCTCGCCGATGATGATCGCGCCGGCTCGATGGCTCTCGATCGCCACGATCTCCAGCAGCTCCTCGGTCGGGTACCGAACGTAGGCACCGGACGCCGGACCGGCGCCCGCCGGAATCCACCACAGCCGGAAGAACCCCAGGACGTGGTCGATGCGGAGCCCGCCCGCATGCCGCAGCTGGGCGCGGACGGTGTCGATGAAGGGGAGGTAGTGGGCCTCGCGCAGCCGGTGCGGGATGAACGGCGGCAGGCCCCAGTCCTGTCCCGCCACGGTGAATCGGTCGGGTGGCGCCCCGACCGAGGCGCCGAGGGCGAGCTGCGCCTGCCACTCCCAGGCGTCGAATCCGCCTGGGTCGACGCCGACCGGCATGTCGGCGATCCGCCTCAGCGGCGACGACGCATCCTCGAGCTGCCGGTCCAGCGACCACTGGATCCACGCGTGGAACGCGACCCCGTCCGCGTCGTCGCGGGCCACCGCCGACACCGCCGCGCCGCGCGGATCGCGGTACGGCTCGGGCCAGCGCTGCCATCCGGGGCCGAAACGCTCGCTGAGCACGCAGAACGTGCCCCAGTGATCGACCGACTCGCCGCGCTCGCGCCGCCATGCCTCCATGACATCGCGCTCCGGCGGCCCGGTCGCCCAGATCCGCTCGAGCGCCGCTCGCTTGAGCGCCAATACCCGCGTCCGGTCGATGCGCCGATCCCGGTTGAGCGATCTCGCGGCGTCGCCGATGTCTCCGGCCCGGTCCGCGCCGGGCACCTCGTCGACGCGCAGGTGAAGCGGGTTGACGAAGCGGCGCGTGCTCGGGTAGTACGGGCTTGGCTCGGGGTCCGGGTCCGGATTCGGCGCGCCGAGCGGGCTGACGGCGACGAACCCGGCTCCGCGCGTCGCCGACCACGCCGCCAGCTCACGAAGGTCGGCGAGCTCGCCGATGCCCCAGCTGCCCAGCGACCGGAGCCCGGCCAGCTGGACGGCCCAACCCCAGTCGCGCAGCCCGTCGGGCAGGAGGCAACGGCCCGGCCCGGTGATCAGCAGCTGGACCGTGCCGTCGTCGCGATGGAGGCGGTGATACCCGAACGGGACGTCGGCGGGCAGACGCGCACCGTGGCCCAGCTCGGTCCCGTCCTCCAGCACGATGTGCCCAGCTTCCGGCAGCGCGCCTCCTGGCCTGACGACGGCCGTCAGCCCCCCGGCCGGGTCGACCCCGGCATCGTCCCGAAGTCCCATGGCGGCCAGGACCGCCGCGCGTACCTCGGGCGTGATCGCCCGACGCTTGCGGAATGCGTCGACGTAGCTGTCGTCGACGATGCGGCTCATCCGCCGCTGATGCGGCGGACGCGGGGTAGCCGGCGCAGACAGGCGACGGAGCGCTCCGCCACGCGGTACGTCGAGCCGGCCTCGAACTCGCCGTGGGCACCACCGAACGTCGGATGGAGGGTGTCGAAGACGAGCTCCCAGCGCTTCGCCGCCTCGTGGTTCGGCAGGGTGAAGGCGACCGGCCGCTCATCGGCGTTGAGGATCACGAGAAGCGTGTCATCGACGATGCGCTCACCGCGGGGCCCTCGATCGTCGATCGCGTCGCCCGCGTATTGCACGCCGAGCGTTCGGACGCCGGGCGCGTGCCACTGCTCGTCGGTCATCTCCGCTCCGTCCGGCGCGTACCAGGTGAGGTCCTTGACCCGCGAGCCACGGATCTGACGACCCTGGAAGAACCGCCGCCGGCGCAGCACCGGGTGCGCGATGAACAGCCGGATGAGCGACCGGGTGAAGGCGAGGAGCTGCCGGTCACGTCGCGTCAGGTCCCAGCTGAACCAGCTGATCTCGTTGTCCTGGGCATAGCCGTTGTTGTTGCCGCCCTGGCTGCGGCCGATCTCGTCGCCGCCGAGCAGCATCGGCACCCCCTGGCTGAGTAGCAGGGAGGCGAGGAAGTTGCGCTTCTGCTTCTCGCGGGCCTCGATGACCGCCTCGTCATCGGTCTCGCCCTCGACGCCGAAGTTCATCGACTCGTTGTTGTTGTCGCCGTCGCGGTTGTTCTCGCCGTTCGCCTCGTTGTGCTTGGACACGTAGCTGACGAGGTCGTTGAGGGTGAAGCCGTCGTGGGCGGTCACGAAGTTGACGCTGGCGTGCGGCGTTCGGCCAGAGCCGGCGTACAGGTCCGACGAGCCGCTGAGCCGATAGCCGAGCTCGGCGGCCTGCCCGCCGACGCCCTTCCAGAAGCGCCGCACCGTGTCCCGGTACTTCCCGTTCCACTCCGCCCAGCCGACCGGGAAGTTGCCGACCTGGTAGCCGCCGGGCCCAACGTCCCATGGCTCGGCGATGAGCTTCACCTGGCTGACCACCGGGTCCTGGTGGATGATGTCGAAGAAGCTGCCGAGCTTGTCGACGTCGTACATCTCGCGCGCCAGCGCCGATGCCAGGTCGAAGCGGAATCCGTCGACGTGCATCTCGGTGACCCAGTAGCGCAGCGAGTCCATGATCAGCTGCAGGACCTTCGGGCTCGTCGCGTCGAGCGTGTTGCCGGTGCCGGTGTAGTCGACGTAGTAGCGCCGGTCCTCGGGGTTCAGCCGGTAGTAGGCGGCGTTGTCGATCCCCCGGAAGCTGACCGTCGGCCCGAGATGATTGCCCTCGCCGGTGTGGTTGTAGACGACGTCGAGGATCACCTCGATGCCGGCATCGTGCAGCCGCTTCACCATCGTCTTGAACTCGCTCACCGGCTCACCGGTCGCGCTGAAGCGGACGTCCGGCGCGAAGAAGCCGATCGTGTTGTACCCCCAGTAGTTGCTCAAGCCCCGCTCCACGAGGTGGCGGTCGTTCACGTGCTGGTGGACCGGCAGCAGCTCGACGGCGGTGATCCCGAGGTTCGTCAGGTAGTCGATCGCCGGCGCCGATCCCATTCCGGCGTACGTGCCGCGCAGCTCCTCGGGCACGTCCGGGTGGCGCTGGGTAAAGCCCTTGACGTGCACCTCGTAGATGAGGGTCCGGTCGAACGGTGTGCGCGGCGGGGTGTCACCGCCCCACACGAACGCGGGATTGATGACCACGCTCTTCGGCGCGAACGTCGCGCTGTCGCGCTCATCGGGCTCGAGGTCGTCCCCCTCGGCGCCGATCCGGTAGCCGAACAGCGAGTCGTCCCAGCGCACGACGCCGTGGATGCGCTTCGCGTACGGGTCGATGAGCAGCTTGTTCGGGTTGAACCGGTGTCCGTGCTGCGGCTCGTAGAGGCCGTGGACGCGGTAGCCGTAACGCTGTCCGGGACGAACCTCGGGCAGGTAGCAGTGCCACACGAGATCCGTCTGCTCGGTCATCCGCAGCCGCTGCTCGGTGCCGTCGTTGTCGAACAGGCAGAGGTCGACGGCCTGCGCGTTCTCGCTGAAGATCGCGAAGTTCGCGCCGGATCCGTCCCAGGTCGCGCCCAGCGGATATGGATTGCCGCGCCAGACCCTCAGCGCCATGGCTGCCTCGTGGGGAAGCCCCGATCATAGCCACACCGATTCACCCCCCGCTTGACCGATCGCCTTGGGCCGATACCCTTGCCGCCGTGACCACGGAGGGAGCTGCCACGACCGTCGACGACGAGTCGCCGCCGCTGTACTGCTACCGCCACCCGGACCGCGAGACCTGGGTCCGCTGCGGGCGCTGCGACCAGCCGATCTGCACGCGCTGCGCGATGCAGGGACCGGTCGGCTTCCGCTGCCGCCAGTGCGGACGGCCCGCTCGCGACCCGCTGACCTCGGTCCGTCCCACGCAGCTCGCCATCGGCCTGGCGATCTCGGCTCTGGGCGGACTGGTCGTCGGGCTGGTGAGCGGCCGGCTCGGAATCTTCGGGCTGCTGATCGCATGGTTCGCGGGCGGCCTCATCGCCGACACCGTGATCCGCTTCGTCGGCTTCAAGCGTGGCCCGCGGATGATGGCCATGCTGTTCGGCGGCATCCTCGTCGGCGCGGCCCTGGTGTTCGTGGGCGAGGCGGTGTCCTTCGCGAGCGGCTTTGGCGGGGACGGTGGTGTCCTGTTCGCCTACGTGTACAGCCAGGGTCCGTGGGCCGCGCTCGCCGCCGCCATCGCCTGCTTCGGCGCCTGGTCCCGCTTCCGCTTCTGAAGAAGTCGCTGACGGCTGTCCTCAGACGCGCCATTCCAGCTCGAACCGACGGCGCCGACGTGTCGAGGCAGGTCCCTAGGCTGCGGCCGAGATGCGGTGCTCCGCCAGACGAGCGAGCAGGGCGCGGTCCTGACGAAGCATCTGCACCAGGAGGCGCACGACCTCGGGATCGAATTGCCTGCCGGCGAAGCGCTCGAGCTCGGCGAGCGCCCACTCGACACTTCGAGCCGGCATGTAGGGGCGCAGGCTGGTCATGGCGTCGAACGCGTCGGCGACGCGCACGATGCGCGCCTCGAGCGGAATCCGCTCGCCCCTGAGGCCATCGGGGTAGCCGGAGCCGTCGATGTTCTCGTGATGCCAACGCGCGATGCGTCGCGCCATCTCGAAGCCGGCTCCCTCGCGCAGGATCTGCTCGCCGTAGATCGGATGCTGGCGCATGACCTGCCACTCCTCGGGGGTCAATGGACCGGGCTTGAGCAGGATGCGGTCCGGCACATGGAGCTTGCCGACGTCGTGCAGCATGGCCGACCAGCCGATGTCAGCCGCCGCAGCTGGGTCGAGCCCGATCGCCTGGGCCAGCTCCTCGCTCAACAGCTGCACGCGCACGATGTGGTCGCCGGTGTCGGTGTCCTTGGCCTCGGCGCCACGGGCCAGGGCCACCATGCCATCGCGCTCGCGCTGGGCGACCTCGATGGCCGCGGTTCGCCAACCGAGCGTCGCCTGGCGAGCATGGTCGAACAGGACGCCGGTGATCGCGGCCACCGCGGCGAACATCACGGCGCGAATGAGCCAGGCATCCAGCTGCTCGGTCCCCCCGGACAGGGCCAGCCACGCCGCCAGCGGTCCGAGCAGGATGGCCACCGCGGCACTGATTGCCAGCGCCCCGCGCCAGCCATAGATATACGCCGCGATGAGAATCGGCAGGTACCCGAGGTGGTTGAGGGGATTGGGCGACCCTCCCGTCAGGCGCACTGAGGCGAAGGCAAGGAACGCGGTCAGGGGAATCAGCCCGGCGGCGGCCAGGCGCAGCCAGTCCGCTCGACCTCGGACCTGAGCTCCACGTTGCGCCGAGATGAGTTCGGCGAGTTCGCGGCGCGCGACACCGACCTGACCAAACATGACTCAACAGATTGTCGGCCGCGACGCAGGCTTGCACCACCTTCCAGGGGTCCTCGGGCCGAGCGGTACCAATGGGTCATCGCGAGAATCGGGTTCGGGTCAGCTCTGGTGCGGCGGCTGGAGGTGCCCGGACGGTGACGGTGCTGACAGGCATTCAGGCCCGGGTCGCGAGCCGCTCGACCGCATCCAGCGGCAGCCACAGCCAGTCCGGCCGGTTGCCGGCCTCGTAGCGGACCTCATAGCAGGCCTTCTCGAGCTCGAAGGCCTCGACCAGGTGGCCGGTCGTTCCGTATGCACCGAGGAAGGCGTCGCGCGCCTCCGGCAGCCAGGTCATCGCGGCCACGGGGGCCGTGGCCTCGGCCGTCCGTGCGGCGTAGTCAAGGCTTCGCAGCATCCCGGCCACGTCGCGCAGCGGCGAGGTCGGAAGCCGTCGGTCGGCCAGCGGTCGCGCCGGCTCGCCCTCGAAGTCGATGACGCTGAAGCCGCCATCGGCGCGCGCCAGCAGCTGCCCGAGGTGGTAGTCGCCGTGGATACGGGTCACGATCTCATCGCCGGTGGCGCGGCCGAAGGCGTCGGCGAAGCACGCACGCACCGCCGGCGCAACGGCCACAAGCCGATCATGAGCCTCGCCGGAGACCGATGCGATGGCCTGGGCCAGCTGGGCCTCGGCGGAGGCACGCCACTCGGCGGTCTCGGCCACGCTGGCGACCCGGGCCGGGAAGGCCGGATCCCTCGGTCGAGAGGCCAGCGCCGCGTGCATGCGCGCGGTGAGGGCGCCAAACCGGGCAGCCATCCCGGTCGCCCGCTCCGGGTCGTCCGCAAGCGCCCCGAGCATCGTCGACCACCCGTCGCCGGTAGTCCGCACGTACGCCTGGAGCATGGCGGCGGTCGCCGGCTCACCATCGCCGGACGCGCGGCGGAGGGAGCCCAGGACGGCCGGCGTGTCGGCGAAGCCGGCACGGGTCAGGAATGCGCCGACCTCCAGGTCGGGGTTGACCCCCGGCTCCAGGAGCCGATAGAGCTTGAGCATCAGGCGATCACCGAGGACCACTGATGAGTTCGACTGCTCCACGCCGAGGCGACGCTCGTCCATCGGGCCCGGCTCCAGCGCGCCCAGTCGCCGGCCGGCGAAGGATCCCACCTGGCCGTCGCGCGCGATGAGGTCGACCAGCGCCGCCCAGAGCCCGGACCCGTCGGCGGGCTCGCGGCCGTCGACCTCGGGAACCAGGTAGTCGTCGGTGGAGCCGCCGTCAGCGTAGGCGACCTCGAGCACCACCAGCGCCCCCGGACCGAGGGGCTCCCGCTCGACCTCGCGCAGACGCGTGATGCGACGGTGCTTCGCGCGGAACCACCGCGCCGAGGCGAGCTCCTCCGGCGTCATGCTGACGGCTCGGCCGGCCAGTCGAGACGGAAGCGCACGATCGGGCACGGGACGTCACCGAGGACCCACTGCGCGTCCGGCACGTCGACCGCGAGGCCCATCCGCTCGTAGAAGTCGCGGGCCCGCCGGTTGTCGCGGAAGGCCCACACCACCAGCGGGTGATAGCCGCGCTCGTGCAGGTCGGCGACGGCGTGCTCGTAGAGGGGGCGCCCCACGCCGCTGCCGATCACGTCGGGATCGAGGTACAGGTTCGTCAGCTCGCCGGCGCCGTCGGGCGGCGGCAGCCAGGTGTCCCTGGCCGGGGAGGTGGTGGCGTAGCCGACCACGGCGCCGTCGCGCTCGGCCACCCAGATCCGCGCCGGGCTGTCGGGCTCGCGGCCCGAGATCGCCGCCCGCCAGTTCGCCGGCGCAGTCTCGATCCACTCGTCGAGCACCGGGTCCGGGACGATGCCCCGGTAGGTCGCCTGCCAGGCGCGGCCGCTGATCGCGCCGAGGGCATCGGCGTCGGCGGCCGTGGCGCTGCGGATGGCGGCAGCGTCAGGCATCGGTCAGCTCGAACCAGAAGAAGTCGTGCGGGCCGAGGGTCAGCAGGTACGGCAGCTCGCCGATGCGCGGGAAGTGGACGCGGCCGATGAGCTCGATCGGCTGGCGGCCCGAGAAGGCGGACAGGTCGAGCTCGACGTACTGCGCGAAGCGCGACAGGTTGGCGACGCACAGGATCGTGGTCCCCTCGTGCTCGCGCAGGTAGGCGAGGACGCGGCGGTTCTCCGGGTGGAGGAACTCGAGCGTGCCGCGCCCGAAGACGGAGTGCGCGCGACGGACGCGGATGAGCCGCTTCATCCAGTTCAGGAGCGATCCGGGGACGCGCTCCTGTGCCTCGACGTTCACCGCCTGGTAGCCGTAGACCGGATCGGCCACGAGCGGGGCGTACAGCGCGTGGACGTCGGCGCGGCTGAAGCCGGCGTTGCGGTCGCCGGTCCACTGCATCGGCGTGCGCACGCCGTTGCGGTCGCCAAGGTAGACGTTGTCGCCCATGCCGATCTCGTCGCCGTAGTAGATGACCGGCGTGCCCTTCATGCTGAACAGCAGCGAGTTCAGGAGCTCGAGCCGCCGACGGCTGTTGTCGACCAGGGGCGCCAGGCGCCGGCGGATGCCGACGTTGATCCGCATCCGGGCGTCGCGCGCGTACTCGGTGTACATGAAGTCGCGCTCCTCGTCGGTCACCATCTCGAGCGTCAGCTCGTCGTGGTTGCGGAGGAAGAGCGCCCACTGGCTCTCGTCGGGAATGTCCGGCGTCTGGCCCATGATCTCGACGATCGGGTAGCGATCCTCGCGCCGGAGGGCGATCCAGATGCGCGGCATGAGCGGGAAGTGGAACGCCATGTGGCACTCCGGCTCCTCCGGTGAGCCGAAGTACGGGAGCACATCCGGCGGCCACTGGTTCGCCTCCGCCAGCAGCATCCGCCCGCTGTATCGCTCGTCGAGGCTGGCTCGCAGCCGGCGAAGTACCCCATGCGTTTCCGGCAGGTTCTCGCCGTTCGTGCCCTCGCGCTCGACGAGGTACGGCACGGCGTCCAGGCGGAGGCCGTCCACGCCCAGGTCGAGCCAGAAGCGCATCACGCGCGTGACGGCGCGCACGACCTGCGGGTTGTCGAAATTCAGGTCCGGCTGGTGGCTGAAGAACCGATGCCAGTAGTACTGCGACGACTCCTGGTCCCAGGTCCAGTTGCTGGTCTCGGTGTCGGTGAAGATGATCCGCGCCTCGGCGTACTTCTGGTCGGTGTCGCTCCACACGTACCAGTCGCGCCGCGGGCTCTTGCGGCTCGCCCGCGCCTCGACGAACCAGGGGTGCTGATCGGAGGTGTGGTTGATGACGAGCTCAGTGATGACCCGCAGCCCGCGCCGATGCGCCTCGCGGACGAACGTCCGGAACTCGCGGAGCGTGCCGTAGTCGGGATGCACGCGCGTGTAATCGGCGATGTCGTACCCATCGTCCTTCAGCGGCGACGGGTAGAACGGCAGCAGCCAGACGGCCGTGACGCCCAGGTCGGCGATGTAGTCGAGCCGCTCGGTGAGGCCGGCGAAGTCCCCCATGCCGTCATCGGTCGAGTCGTGAAAGGCCTTCACGTGCAGCTGGTAGACGATGGCGTCCTTGTACCAGTGCGGATCGTCGCGCAGCAGCTGCGGCGCACCGGCGTCGGGGCGTGGCGCCGGTGCGGGCACCCGCGCGGATGGTCTGGTCAACGAAGCGGGCCCCTCGTCAGCGGTCGATCGGTGAGATCGTGAAGATACGGAACGGTTCCCCCGCCGGGTCAAGGTCGACCGGCAGATCCGCCCCGCGCTCTCGCGTGACGGCACCTGTCAAAAGGTCGGTGATGCGATACGGCTCGTCCCAGCCGACGCCGACGGCCGGCAGGTCCGGGTGGAGGATCGCACGCTCGGCGATCCGCGGGTCGGTGTTGACCGCGACGTACACCGGGTCGCGCCAGCGGGTCGGGTGCCCGCTGAGCGGATCGACCTTCCCGAGCGGCAGCGCCTTGCGGTAGAAGAGCGTCCGCTCGCCGGTGACGTTCTCGAAGCGCAGGTTGTCGTAGAGCTTCAGCGCGGGCCGTTCGTGGCGCAGGCGGTTCAGCTCGCCGATGAGGAGCTTGATGTTGCCCGGCGCGTCCCAGTCCCGGGCGCGGATCTCGTACTTCTCGCTGTCGAGGTACTCCTCGCGCTCACCGAGCCGCGCCGCCTCGCACAGCTCCCAGCCGGAGTAGATGCCGTAGGTGCTCGACAGCGTCGCCGCCAGGACGGTGCGGATCACGAACGCCGGCCGGCCGTGCTCGAGATGATGGGGGTTGATGTCGGGCGTGTTGGTGAACGCGTTCGCCCGGTAGAACTCGCGCATCTCCGACCCGGTGAGCTCGGTGAAGTAGTCCCGGAGCTCCCACGGCGTCTCGCGCCAGGTGAAGTACGTGTAGCTCTGCGTGAAGCCGATCTTCGCCAGCTGGCGCATCATCTTCGGCTTCGTGAACGCCTCCGCCAGGAAGATCACCTCGGGGTGGTCGCGCTGGATCTCGCGGATCAGCCACTCCCAGAACGGGATCGGCTTCGTGTGCGGGTTGTCGACCCGGAAGATCCTCACGCCGCGGCCGATCCAGACCTCGAAGACCCGCTTCCACTCACGCCACAGGGCCTGCCTCGCCGATGCGTCTTCGTCGTCGAACGCGATCGGGTAGATGTCCTGGTACTTCTTCGGCGGGTTCTCCGCGTACTTGATCGTGCCGTCGGGCGAATGCCGGAACCACTCCGGGTGATCGGCGACGTACGGGTGATCGGGCGAGGCCTGGATGGCGAGGTCCATCGCGAGCTCCATGCCGTGCGCCTCGACGGTCTCGCGGAAGTGGAGGAACTGCTCGAGGCCTCCGAGCTCGGGTGCCACGGTGTCGTGGCCGCCATCCGCCGAGCCGATGGCGTACGGCGATCCCACGTCGTCAGGTGCCGCGTCGAGCGTATTGTTCGGCCCCTTCCGGTTCGTGTGGCCGATGGGGTGGACCGGCAGCACGTACAGGACGTCGAACCCCATGGCCGCGACCTGCGGGATGCGCCACTCGGCATCGCGGAAGGTCGTGGCCCTCGGCTTCTTCGGGTCTCGGCCCTGGGAGCGCGGGAAGAGCTCGTACCACGCGCCGAACCGGGCGCGCTCGCGGTCGACCACCAGCGGCAGCTCCACCGAGCGGCTGGCGAACCGCCGATCGGGATGGCGGCGGACGGCGGCCGCCACGGCGTCGGTATCGAGGGCCGCGACGCGCGTCCCCTCGGAGCGCGCCCGGCGGTAGGCGGCCAGCGCCTCGCGGAGCGTGCGCACGTCGTCGGCGGCCTCCGCCTGCTCGGCGCGCGTCATCGACGCCTCGGCGAGGATGCGCCCCTCGTCGAGCTCCACCGGCACCGCCACCGACGCCTCGACCTTGCGGTGCAGCCCGTGGCGCCACGACCCCCATCTGTCGCGCCATGCCTCCACGGCATACCGATGCCGCTGGTTGCGGGTCAGCTCGACGTGTCCGGACCAGCGGTCGTTGTCGACCGGGCGCATCGGCGCCTCGCGCCAGGACTCCTCGTCATCGGCACGGATCAGGAGCGCCGCGTCAAGGAGGTCATGACCATCCGCAAAGATGTCGGCCGTCACGAGCAGCTGGTCGCCGACCACGCGCTTCACGGGGTAACGGCCGCCGTCGAGCTCCGGCTGGATCCGCTCGATCACGATGCTGCGGCGCGTTCCGATCTCGCTCGGGCCCGGCTCCGGGACGCCGCTCACCGAGCGCAGGGCGCGGCGCACGCTCTCCTTCGTCGTCGTCATGGCTGTCGCGCAACCCTACCCGATCGGCACACAATGATGGCGATGGTGCTGCCCCGCCGCGCGCGCGCCCTGCTGCTCATCAGCGTCCACGTGGCTGCATGCGGCGCGCCCGACCCGGACGCCCGTCGCCACCCCGACGCCGTCCGCGCGTGCGACCGGCTGCTCGGTGACGGGCGGCTTGGTCTATCGCGGCTCGGCCGTCCGGGGTCTCGCGGGCTGGTACCTGTTCAGCGACTACTGCAGCGGCCTGCTGTTCGGCATCCGCTCCGACGCTCCGACGGCGGCGGCCGGCGAGCGCGCGCAGCAGCCACGCGTCCTCCTCCAGACCGGGGCGAACGTCAGCGCCTTCGGCGAGCACGCCGACGGTGAGCTCTATCTCGCTGACATCGGCTCGGGAACGATCTACCGCATCGGGGCCGCCTCCTCCTGACCGATCGCGCCGATGGCGCGCAGGCTCGTCCAGCGGCCGCGGCCGATGACGAGGTGGTCGAGCAGCTCGATGTCGAGAAGCCGTCCCGCGTCCGCGAGCTCGGCGGTGATGCGGAGGTCTTCGCCCGACGGGCTCGGATCACCGCTCGGGTGGTTGTGGGCGACCACGATGGCGGCAGCGCAGCGGCGGACGGCGTCGCGGTAGACCTCGCCGACGCGTACCGACGAGCCGGCCAGGTTGCCGCGGTACACCGTGCGCTCGGCGACGACGACGTTCTTCGTGTCGAGCAGAAGCACGCGGAGCTCCTCTCGCTCCAGCGAGCCCATCGCGTCGATCAGCGGCTCGGCCGCATCTGCGGGCGTGCGGACCATCCACGAGCCGTGGACTGGCTGACGGGCAACGCGCCGCCCGATCTCCAGCGAGGCGGCCAGGCGCGGGGTTGTCGCCGGCGGCAGGCCTGCGACGCGCAGCTCGGCCGGATCGGCGCGCATCACGTCGGCGAGCGTCCCGAATCGATCGATGAGCCGCCGCGCCGTCCGTCGGGCGGTGGTCCCGGGTCCGAGCACCACGGCGAGCAGCTCCTCGTCGGCACAGGCCTCGGCGCCCAGGCGCTCCAGGCGGACCGCGAGGTCGATGCGCTCGGCGCGCCGGTCGAGTGGGATCGGAATCGGTCGTGTGGTCATCGGCGGCGACGATAGCCGTCCGCCGCTCACCGGCCGATTACCGCCGGCTTACCGTCACCGCCCGCTCAGGCCGGGAGCGCGATCACCTCGTAGCGCACGAGCAGCGCGAGGAGCACCGACGCGCCGTTCACGACGATGTGCATGGCGATCGGCGCCAGGAGGTTGTTCGTCCGGTCGTACACCCAGGCCAGCGCCAGCCCGAGCAGGAAGATCGGGATGGCCGCCACCAGGGACAGGTGGATGACCGCGAACAGCGCGGACGAGCCGAGGAACGCCCACCGGCGTCCGCCCTCCCGCAGGAACGCGTTGAAGATCACGCCGCGGAAGAAGATCTCCTCCGCGATCGGCGCCAGGATGACGATCGCGAGCACCGCCATCACCGGGTCGATGACCGCCAGCGCCTGTTCGGCCGCCTGCGGCTGGGGGTCGAGGCCCAGGGCCTCGAAGGTGAAGAAGACGACGTACGAGGCGAGGCTGGCGCCGATCCATGCCACCACCCCCCAGCCGATCCCGGACCGCACGGCGTCGGCGGGGTTGCGCCCAGGCAGCGACGGCAGGCCGGCGAGGGCATTCGGCCGGAACACGAACAGCCAGCTGACGAGAAGCAGTCCGAGCTGCGTCGAGGTCAGGAGCACGAGGGCCCCCAGGAAGGTCAGCTCCCCCTCGCCGAGCAGCAGCGCCGCAGCATCCTCCGCGAACGGGGCGGTCAGCACGGCGGCGATGACGAGGACCAGGCCGACGAGGACGAAGACGGACGGGCCTCGGTAGCGCTCCGGCGGCAGCACGCGCCGGACCCGGAGCTGGCGGACGCCCAGGTAGACCAACCCGGCACTGAAGGCTACCGCGCCGACGAGCGCGATCCACCCGAACGTGGCTGGGTCGACGTCGTCCGATCCGCTCACGGCCATCGTGCCGGCCACCAGGCCACCGATGGCCAGCAGGGCGCCGCCGATCGTCAGCAGCTGGCCTGGCCAGCGCGGCATGGTGACGGTGTCGGGACCGACGGTCGGATGCGGCCCGGTCGGAAGCACGGTGCGGCGGGGACCCCCGGGGTCCACCGGATCCACGGACGCGGGCTCTCGGCTCAGGTGTTGGTGGCGCCGCGGAGCCGGGCTCGCTCCGCCGTGGCCTCAGCGGCCGAGTCGCCGATCGCCACCGGCTCCTCGGACGGGCGAACCGCCGGTGCCGCGCGCGCGGCCGTTCGCGTTGAGCGCTCGAACTCGCGACCGCAGAACGCGCACAGCGGCCAGCTCGGCTCCGCAAGCCGGTTGCAGGACGGGCAGACGCGGTGGAGGCGGGTCCGGCAGTTCGGGCAGACGAGCCAGTCGGAGTCGACCCGGTCGCGACAGACGGGGCAGAGCTCGTTCTTCTCGACCTCGGCCAGCAGGCTCTCCTCGGCCAGCGACCGCTCGTACACCTCGGCCAGCGTCTCGCGCGGGCGCACGATGAGGTAGAGGACGACGGCGAAGATGAACAGGAGCGGGGTGAAGAAGATGATCAAGGCGGCCGCGAAGTACGGCAGGATCGGATTCTCGGTCCGGGCCTGCATGTCGCGGAAGGCCCAGTACGCGGTCCCGAGCCAGAGGAGCACGACGTAGATGACGATCAGCTGGCTGGCCAGCTGCACGATCGGGTTGCTCAGGAACCCCTCCCAGAACTGCCCGATCGGCTCGAGAATCGCGTCCATCTACCCTGCCTTAGTCTCCTGTGGGATCGTGGGCCGATGCGGCCGCACCGGAGGATGCTAGCACGCATCATGCCGGACGGCCCCTCGGCCGCCCGGCATCCGCCTCAGGCGATCGATGTCGTTGTCGCCCGCACGACGCACGTTGTCCGCGTCGCGCATCTGGACTCGGATCACGGACCGCCAGGCGAGCGCTATCCGCACGAACGAGCGCCGGAGCCTCGCGTTCACGCTCAGCGGTCGGTCCAGAACCGCCGTCGCCCGCCTACTGCGCGCCTGGCGTCAGTTATCCGACTGGGGCGTCCGGCCGTTGGACCAGCCCCGCGCCCGCCACGGAGCTCGTGCCCATCACCCCTCGCAGCCACTCCACGAGTAACCGGTGCTCGACGGCGAGCACGCGAGCCGCGAGGGTCTCGGCGTCATCATTGGGGTACACAGGGACGTGGGCCTGGGACAGGATCGGTCCGGCGTCCAGCTCCGCTGTGACCTCGTGGACCGTGGCCCCCGTCACATTGTCCCCGGCGGCGAGGACCGAGCGGTGCACCGCCGGCCCGACCATCCCCGGCCCGCCGTGGGCGGGAAGCAGCGACGGATGGATATTGACGGTGCGGCCCGCGAAGGCGGCGAAGTATCCCGCCCGCAGAAGCTGGTCGTAGCCGGCCAGCACGGCCAGCTCCACGCCCGCCTCGGTGAGCGCGACGCCGATCGCCGCGTCGCGGGCGTCCGCATCGGCGAAATCGGCCCGCCGCACAACGATGGTCGGGACGTCGTGGCTCGTGGCCACCTCGATGGCGCGGACCCCCGCCCGGTTCGAGACCACCAGTGCCACCGGGATGCCCGCGCCCAGGATCGCCCCGAGGTTGGAGCCCCGCCCCGAGACAAGGACCCCCAACCTCATGCGAAGCGGACGCGCGGCTCGCCCTCGGGCACCTCGACCACCCGGCCGATTCGGCACGCGCCAGAGACAGCAGTGAGGGCCGCATCGGCGGCAGCGGGCGGGACGACCGCCGTCATCCCGATCCCGACGTTGAAGGTGCGGACCATCTCCTCGTCGGCGATGTCGCCGCGCGACTGGATGAGGCTGAAGATCCCCGGGACCGGCCACGAGCCGGTGTCGACCTCCACGCCGAGCCCGCGCGGCAGGGTGCGCGGCACGTTCCCCTCCCAGCCGCCGCCGGTGATGTGGGCGAGCGCGTGCACGTCGGCGTCGAGCGCGCGCAGCGCGCGACGGAGCGCGCGGACCTCGTCGAGGTACGAGCGATGGGGCTCGAGCAGTGCCTCGCCGATCGTGCGGCCGTTGTCCGGCATCGGCCTCGACCAGGTCTCGGGGGGCAGGACGCGCCGGGCGAGGCTGTACCCGTTCGTGTGCAGACCGCTGGACGGGATGCCGATCAGCGCGTCGCCGGCTCGGACCTCGGAGCCGTCGATGAGGTCGGCGCGGGCGACCACCCCGACGACGAAGCCGGCGATGTCGTAGTCGCCGGCGGCAACGAGGTCGGGCAGCTCGGCCGTCTCGCCGCCGATGAGCGGAATCCCGGCCGCGGCGCAGGCAGCTGCCACGCCGCCCACGATCTCCTCGACCACCTCGGCACGCAGGTCGCCGACCGCGAGGTAGTCGAGCAGGAAGAGCGGATCGGCCCCCGACACGAGGACATCGTTCACGCAGGCGTGGACGAGGTCGATGCCGATCGAGTCATGGCGGCCCAGGGCGACCGCCACCTTCAGCTTCGTGCCCACTCCGTCGGTGCTGCTGACGAGGATCGGATCAGGATGCGTGGACGGATCGAACCGGAAGAGGGCACCGAAGCCGCCGATGCCGTCGAGCACCGACGGCGTCAGCGTCGCAGCCGCGGCGCGTGCGATTCCCTCCACCGCGCGCTCGGCCTCCGCCACGTCCACACCCGCCTCGCGATAGGTGCGCGGCGCGCTCACCGCCGCTCCATCGCCAGCTTGTCGAGCTCGAGGGGCACGTCGGTCGGATAGACGCCGTCGAAGCAGGCCGTGCAGCGGGCCTCGCGCCGGCCGCCGACGGCGTCGAGCAGCCCGGCTTTCGACAGGTATCCGAGCGAGTCGGCGCCGATCGCCCGGCGAATCCCGTCGGTGGTGTGCGTCGCCGCGATCAGCTCCTCGCGACGCCCGGTGTCGACGCCCATGTAGCACGGGTGTTTCATCTCGGGCGAGTGGATGCGGACGTGAACCTCCGCGGCACCCGCCCGACGGAGCATGGCGACGATCGGCCCGGTGGTCGTGCCGCGCACGATCGAGTCGTCGACGACGACCACCCGCTTCCCCGACAGCAGCTCGGGGAGCGGGTTGAACTTCAGCCGCACCGCCTCCTCGCGCCCGCTCTGGGCGGGCTGGATGAAGGTGCGTCCCACATATCGCGACTTGATGAGGCCCTCCCGGTACGGCAGCCCTGCCTCCTCCGCGTAGCCGATGGCCGCCGGAATGGCGGAGTCCGGCACGGCGATGACGAGGTCGGCATCGGCCGGGTGCTCCCGGGCCAGCGCCCGGCCCATGGCCAGGCGCGCCTCGTACAGGAGCCGTCCGTCGATCACGCTGTCCGGGCGGGCGAGGTAGACGTACTCGAACACGCACAGGCGCTCGCGTTCCGGGGTGGCGCGCGGCGAGCGATACGAGTGGACGCCGTCGGCGTCGATCGTGAGGACCTCGCCGGCGTAGACGTCGCGCACGAACTGAGCGCCCATGGCGTCCAGCGCGGAGCTCTCCGAGGCGACCGCCCAGCCGCCGGCCAGGCGACCGAGGGCGAGTGGCCGGAAGCCGACCGGGTCGCGGGCGGCGACGAGCGCATCGGCCGTGAGCATGGTGAAGGTATAGGCGCCGGTCGCGCGGTGGAAGGCATGGTCGACCCGATGCGCCCAGGACCGGCCCGGAGCGTGGGCGATCAGCTTGGCGAGCACCTCGGTGTCCGAGGCGGAGGCGAACTCGACGCCCTGCTCGCCGAGCTCGTCGCGGAGCCACCGGGCGTTCGTGAGGTTGCCGTTGTGGCCGAGCATGAGCTCGCCGCGGTCGCTGGTCGCGTACACCGGCTGCACGTTCGGCAGCGTGTTCGAGCCGGTCGTGCTGTACCGGGTGTGGCCGATCGACGCCTGCGGCGGCCGCGGACCGTCGTCGCCGCCCTCCAGCCGGAGGAGCGTCTCCGCGTCGAAGACGCCGCTGACGAGGCCGAGGCGCTTGTGGAGCCCGAGCTGCATGCCGTCGCTGACGGCGATGCCCGCCGACTCCTGGCCGCGGTGCTGGAGGGCGTGAAGGCCGACGTATGCCAGGTGCGCCACGCGCTGGCCGGGAGCCCAGATGCCGACGACGCCGCATTCCTCGCGGGGTCCGTGGGGCTCGTAGCGGGGTAGCGCCTCACCCGGATCGTGCAGCAGCTGGATCGGGCGGCGCACGGATGGGATCAGGCGGGTCGGTGCTGGCCGGGCACGGGGGCATGATAGGCATGGATCGTCCGGCGGTGCGGCCCCTTTCGCCGGGCGACGAGCCAGCCGACGGACGTACGGGGCGAGTACTGCACCCCTCCCCACTCGGGCCGAAAGGGCGTCCGCGGCACGGGTGCCGATGCGCAACGCGGGACGATCGACCCATGGTCATCCCGTACCGCCCCCCGTCATCCTCGTCCGCGATGCTCACCTTCCTCCGTGCCCTCGGATTCCTGGCTCCGCTCGCCGTGGCCGCAGGGGTGACGATCGCTCTCGCGCTGGCCGCCCAGACCGATCCGGAGCAGCGCACCGCCCTGGTGGCCGTGCTCGCCGTGGCGGCGGTGGCCGGCATGACGACCATGGCCCTGCTCGGCTGGAGCTACATCGGCTGGCGCTTCAACCGCATCGCGTGGGCGCTGGAGCGCACGCTCGAGACCGATGCCCCCGTCCACCTGCGCGAGGGCGGCATCCCGGCCGAGCGCCGACTTGCCCGCGCGTTCAACGCCGCCAGCGGCGCCTTCCTCCAGACCG
This sequence comes from Candidatus Limnocylindria bacterium, assembly GCA_036380455.1. GTDB lineage: Bacteria > Chloroflexota > Limnocylindria > QHBO01 > QHBO01 > JACDBZ01. The sequence continues at coordinate 21,654 of DASVEQ010000142.1, forward strand.
AGGCGCGCGCGACCCACGATCGGCTCACCGGCATCCCGAACCGCGAGACGCTGCTCGCCACGCTGACCGCGGAGGTGGAACGAGCGGGGCGCCACTACAAGCCGCTGAGCGTCGCGTTCATCGACATCGACCGCTTCAAGCCGATCAACGACACCTACGGCCATAACTCCGGCGACGCGGTCCTGCGCCAGGTCGCCAACCTGATCGCGGACTCGATCCGCGCCAGCGACACCTTCGGGCGCTACGGCGGCGAGGAATTCATGCTGATCCTGCCCGAGACGACGCCGGAGGACGCCGTGGCGCTGGCCGAGGAGCTGCGAGCGCTGGTCATGCAGGAGCCGCTGCGCATCGCCGGCGGCCACGACATCCGGGCCACGATCAGCATCGGCATCGCCGGTGGACGCGGCACCGGGCTTCAGCTCGACATGCTGGTCGACCGTGCCGATGCGGCCATGTACGCCGCCAAGTCACAGGGCCGCAACCGCACCTACCTGTTCCGCGAGCTCGACGAGGGTGCGCCCGTCCGCCGCGCGCCCATCTCGCCGGAGGCACGCGCACAGGCGGCGGCCATCGGCCAATGGGCGTCCGACACGGCCACCCAGGCCCTGGCATCGGTGCTGGCACCGCAGCCGAACCACCGCGGTCGTCCGTCGGACATGATCGCCTCGCTGGCGACCGGCATCGGCCTGGAGATGAGCCTTCCCGACGAGGAGATCGAGCGCATCCGCATCGCGTCCCTGCTCCACGACCTCGGCAAGATCGCCATCCCCGAAGAGATTCTCGACAAGCCCGAGACCCTGTCGGACGCCGAGTGGCAGGCCATCGGCGAGCACCCGCGCATCGGGCAGGTGATCCTGGAGCAGGCGTCCAGCCTGCGCGAGGCGATCCCGGTCGTCCTCCACCACCACGAGCGCTACAACGGCGGCGGCTATCCCCACGGGCTGAAGGGCTCGGAGATTCCGCTCGGCGCCCGGATCGTCGCCGTGGCCGATGCCTACCACGCCATGGTCCACGAGCGTCCGTACAAGCTGGCCCTGACCCACGACGAGGCGCTCGCGGAACTGCGTGCTCACGCCGGCACCCAGTTCGACCCGGCCGTGGTCGACGTCTTCTGTGCGATCTACGGGGAGGCCGTGCCACCGGATGGCCTGGAGGAGGTCTATCGGCTCCATCAGCGGGCGCGAGGTGGCCTTCCGCATCTCGAGGTCGTGCCGCACGGACACCCGCACCCCGCTCCGGTCGTGGCTGAGCAAGCGCCGATCACCGCCGACCAACCGCGTCGCTCTCGCCGGCGCGCCGCCAGCAGGCGCGAGGCGTCCGGCTGATGCGGTTGCGGCTCCCGCTCGTCCTCGCG
>DASVEQ010000143.1:0-2073 GCA_036380455.1 Candidatus Limnocylindria bacterium
GTTCGGTCGCCGCGAGCTGCGACAGGACTTGTCGGTCCTATCGGCCATGGTCGGCCGGAGGATCGGTGCACGATTCGCGGCGGCTGTCGCCGCCCGTCGTCGGCGGCATGCCGATCGCCTCGGTGACGCCGGCGCGCTTCAGCACTGCCAGCTCCAGGCTGTCGGTGAGCGCGATCCACGCGGCGTGGAGGAGGTCGCTGGCGCTGCCGACCGTCGTCCAGGGCTGGCTCCCCGGCGCGCTCGCGGTGATGCGGACTGCGACGTTGCCGCGCGGCCCCTCCCGCACCCGGGCGATGTAGGCGCTGAAATCGACGAGATCCACTCGGTCGAGATGCGGATAGGCGGGGATCAGCGCGCGCCTTACCGCCTTCTCGAGCGCATCGACCGGACCGCCGCCCGCGGCCTCGCCGCGCAGCACCTCGCCGCCGACCGCGACCGTGGCGGACGCGAGTGAGTGGCTGCCCTCGTCGGTCGCCGACTTGTGGGTTTCGATCTGATAGGCGAGGGGTTCGAAGGGCGGCCGGTAGGAGGGGGTGCAGCGATGGACAAGGAGGGCGAAAGAGCCCAAGGCGTCCTCGAACTGGAAGCCCTCGCGTTCCAGCTCCTTGATCCGGCGCATGACCTCGGTCGCGACCGGGCTGTCATAATCGAGGTCGAACCCGAGGCTCCGGGCGCGCTCGACGATGCTCCGCCGGCCACTGAGTTCGCTCACAAGAACCTTCCGCTCGTTGCCGACGCTGGCCGGATCGACATGCTCATAGGTGCGGGGGTCCGCAGCCACCGCATGGACGTGCACGCCGCCCTTGTGGGCGAAAGCGGCGGCGCCGACATAGGCGAGCCGCGGATTCGGCACGACCCTGGCCATTGCCTCGATCGCCCGGGACAACCCCGTCAGCTCGGCGAGGTGCTCGCCGGCGGCGCATACCACACCTTCCTTGAGGACGAGGTTCGGCAGCACCGAGCAAAGATTGGCGTTGCCGATCCGCTCGCCATAGCCGTTGACGGTGCCCTGGACCTGGCGCGCGCCAGCGGCGACCGCGGCAAGCGAGTTGGCCACCGCGAGCTCTCCGTCATTGTGGGCATGGATGCCGACCGGCACGCTGAACCGGGCGACGACGCCGGCGACGGCCTCGGCGATGGCGCCCGGGAGCGTGCCGCCATTGGTGTCGCAGAGCGCCAGCCAGTCGGCGCCGGCTTCAGCCGCCGCGGCGAGCACGGCGATGGCGTATTCGTGGTTGGCGCGGTAGCCGTCGAAGAAATGCTCGGCGTCGAGGATCACCTCGCGTCCGCCTTTCTTCAGATAGCCGACCGAGTCCCGCACCATTTCGAGGTTTTCTTCCAGCGTCGTGCGGAGGACCACCTGGACCTGGAAGTCCCAGGCCTTGGCAAAGATCGCCACCGCCGGCGTTCCGGCGGCAACCAGTGCGTTGAGGTTCGCGTCCAGTTCCGCGCGCGCGCCGGCGTGGCGGGTGCTGCCGAAGGCCGTAAGGCGGGCACGCCGGAGCGGCGCCGTCTTTAGGGCGTCGAAGAAGTCCTCATCCTTCGGATTGGACCCCGGCCAGCCGCCCTCGACATAGTCGAAGTCGAAACCGTCGAGCCGCCGCGCGATGTCGATCTTGTCCGCCAGCGAGAACGCGATCCCCGTCCCCTGACTGCCGTCCCGGAGCGTCGTGTCATAAAGGACAACGTTGAGACCCATGACCGGATCCCCGGTCGACCGGGGCCTATGAATCTCCGGTCGACCAAGACTTATGAGAAGCGGAACCCCGGGGATTTTGTGCGTCAAGTTCCGCCAGGAAGCAAGGTGACATCCGACATGGCGATGTGGGGGCAGGGCCGAAAGCCTGTTCTCCCACGCCTCGGTGGGCCCGCCCCCATACGCGCGATCGCGCCGGCACCCGGGGCCGTTGCTCAGTCCAGAGGCGCTGCGTGAGGAGGCAAGCGCGAGCGTACCCGAGGGGGGACGAGGCGCCACCCCTGCGTCGGCGGTCGCGATCCTCAGATCAGAAAAACGTGCGGATCGCCTCGGTCACGGTGTAGTCGTCGTCGACCACGTAGAGCAGTCGCCACTTG
>DASVEQ010000144.1:0-19640 GCA_036380455.1 Candidatus Limnocylindria bacterium
CATTGCTGGGTAGGTATGTTCGGTTGGGATAAGCACTGAAAGCATCTAAGTGCGAAGCTCGCCTCAAGATGAGGTTCCCCACTGGGTTAACCAGGTAAGACCGCAGCGAGACTAGCTGTTTGATAGGCCGCACGTGTACGCGCAGCAATGCGTTCAGCGAAGCCGGTACTAATGGTCGAGGGCTTGACCTAGTTCACGCGACTAGCACGCAGCTGGATCGCGTTCGGGAGGTGGCCATCCGCCACCGACCACGATGATTCGACGCTTCCACCTTCGATCGCGCCCTTGCGGGCGCAGGGTCGGGAATTGAAGATCTGTCCCGGTGACGCTAGCGGAGAGGAACCACCCGTTCCCATCCCGAACACGGAAGTTAAGCTCTCCAGCGCCGAAGATACTTGGGGGGCAACCTCCTGGGAAAATAGGTCGTCGCCGGGATAGTTCATTGTCAGCCCCGTCGGGTCCGCCCGGCGGGGCCTTGCTATGCTCGGTGTCGTGGATCGCGTCTGTCCGCTTCTCGGCCTCGCGTCCGATCGACGCGTCGCCGTCGACGGAGTCGACAATGGCCATCGGTGCCACGCGGAGGCGATCCCGATGCCGCTGGAGCGCCAGCAGCAGGCCCAGCTGTGCCTGACCGCCTCCCATGAACGATGTGAGCGCTACCTCGCCCACCTCGCCAGGGCGGGCCGTGGCGGCGGTCGGACGGCGCTCGGCGACGGGCTGCTCAGCACGCGGATGGTGCTCGCACCGGAGCCGGCCTGGCGAGGGATCGCCGGACGCGCCCGTCGCGCGCCACGCGGGCCGCTCGTCGCGGCCGGGGTGGTCGCCCTCGGCGTCGGGCTCGGTGGCGTGGCATTGGCGTCGGCGGTGATCGACGGACGGATCCAGCTCGCCGGAGGTTTGGCGGGGCCCACCCCCTCGCCGACGGGGCTCCCGACGACGACCCCGAGCGCGACGCCGCGCCCGATCGTCACGACGGCACCGACGCCCTCGCCGACCGTCATTCCGACCGTGGCTCCGACGGCCACGCCGCCAGCCACGCCGCCAGCCACGCCGGTCCCGACCCCGACGCCGGCGCCGCCGCCGCGGACCTACACGGTGGTCGAGGGCGACACGCTCGCGCTCATCGCCCAGCGATTCGGGACGACGGTCGAGGCGCTGCAGGCGGCGAACGGGATCGAGGATCCGAACCAGATCGTCATCGGCCAGGTCCTCGTCATCCCCTGAGGCTCAGAAGGGCGGCTGGCAGCCCCGGCAGAAGGTGGTCGCCTCCCGGCCGCCGATCTGGCGCAGCTCGCGACCGCATCGCGGGCAGGGCTCGCCGCCGCGCAGGTGCACCTTGAGGAACGAGCGGTCCTGGGTCTCGATCGCCGGCGGCACGCTCTCCCGAATGTGCGCGATGGCATCGGCCAGGACGGAGCGCATGGCGAGGTAGAGGCGCTCGACGTCTGCATCGGACAGGGTGCTCCGCCGCCGAAACGGGGCGAGCCGCGCCTCCCACAGGATCTCGTCGCTGTAGGCGTTGCCGATGCCGGCGACGAACCTGCTGTTCCGAAGCATCGGCTTCAGCTCGCCCGGATGCCGTCGGATGCGCTGCCGAAAGGCGTCGAGCGTGAGATCGGGGTCGTCCGCGTCGGGCCCCATCTCGGCCCAGCCCGGGATCGCGCCGAGGCCGTCGGGCGGGACGAGGTAGAGCTTTCCCAGCATCTCGCGGTCAACGTAGCGGAGCTCCTCGGGCCCATCGAGCCGCAGCCGAAGTCCCGTCCGCGCTCGCACCCGCTCGGTCGGCGGCACGAGCCAGAAGCGACCCGCCAGCATCGGGTTGGCGGCCAATATCCGATGGACGGCGCCGTCACGGAGGAACGGGAGGAGGAGGAATTTGCCGCGGCGTGCCGGCTGCCCGATCGCGTCGTCCTTCAGCTCGGACAGCTCCTCAGGGGTGGCGCGGACCAGGATCGGCATCGGCGCCGATGCCTCGGTGACGGTTCGACCCGTCACGCGCCGCTCGAGCTCTTCCGCGACGACCGTGAGATCAGGAAGCTCGGGCACGGCGATCGATCGGCATTTGACCCTATGGTATGCTACCCGGGCCGTGTGGCAGACAACCCCATAGTCGCGTGTGAGCGCGTCGTTCCCGTCGTGAGCATCAAGGAGCACCGATCGTCCGTTTTCGAGACAGCAGGCCGCACCTGAACGCACCAACGGTGATGAACGCCCTCCCCGCGAAGGGCGTTGTTTTGTTGTCACGGACATTGATCGACAGGAGCGTATTGAACACTTGACCGAGGACACCACCCAGGCGACGCCGAGCGCCACCGAGAACTCCGACGAGGAGGCTGCGGTGACGGTCGCCGAGCAGCCGGCCACGCCGGAGGAGGCCGAGGAGACCGCAGCGGTCGCCTCACCCACCGAGGCCACCACCCCCGACGCCCCCGCCGCCGAGAAGACTGTGGCGGAAGCCGATTCCATCGAGGCCGAACCCGCCGCCGCGCCGGACGCGAACGAACCGCCGGCCGTGGCGGCAGCCGCCGACGAGCCGGTCGAGGTCGCTGAGGTGCCCGTGCCGGACGAGGCGCTCGAGGAGCCGGCGGCCTTCGCCGTCGAGCCGGAGGTGGCGCCGGCCACGGCTGACGAGGCAGCGGCGGCACCCGAGCCGGAGGAAGCTCCGGCGGTTGCCCCTGAGCCCGTCGCGCCAACGACGGAGTCGATGACGATGGCGGAGCTGCTCGATCACCCCGACAACGAGGTGAAGAGCCTGAAGCACGGCGACGTCGTCGAGGGGATGGTCGTGCGGATCGACCCGGACGAGATCCTCGTCGATTTCGGCGGCAAGAGCGAAGGTGTCGTCAGCAACCGCGAGCTCATGAATCGTCGCGGCCCGCGCGACGGTGACGAGGGTCGTCCCGAGATCCAGGTCGGCCAGCAGGTCCTCGTGTACGTCCTGCAGCCCGAGTCTCCCGAGGGCCATGCTGTGCTCTCGCTGCGCCGCGCCGGACTCGAGCGCAAGTGGCGTGGGATGCAGGAGCGCTTCGATTCCGGAGAGATCGTCGAGGCTCGCGTCATCGACCACAACAAGGGCGGCCTCATCGTCGACCTCGGCGTCCGCGGCTTCGTACCGATCAGCCAGATCGTCGACTTCCCGCGCCGTCCGCGCGACGAGCAGCCACGTGACGCCGCACAGGAGATCGCCGAGAAGCTCCAGCCGTTCGTCGGCCGCACGCTCCGGCTGAAGATCCTCGAGGTCAACCGGAAGGCGAACCGTCTCATCCTGTCGGAGAAGGTCGCCCTCTACGAGGAGCGCCGCGAGAAGCGGGACGAGCTGTTCAGCAGCCTCGAGACCGGCCAGCGCGTGACCGGCGTCGTCCGCAGTATCGCCCCGTTCGGCGTGTTCGTGGACCTCGGTGGCATCGACGGTCTCGTCCACAAGAGCGAGCTGTCCTGGAACAAGGTCAACAACCCGGAGACCGCGCACCAGATCGGCGACGAGGTCGAGGCCGAGGTCATCGACATCAACCACGAGCGCGGCCGTATCAGCCTGTCGATCCGACGGCTGCAGCCCGACCCGTGGCAGGAGTCGGTGGCGAAGTACAAGATCGGCGACGTCATCGACGGCACCGTCACGAAGCTCGTGAACTTCGGAGCCTTCGTACGTGTGGAGGAGGGCCTCGAGGGCCTCATCCACATCAGCGAGCTCTCGCATCAGCGGGTCGCTCATCCCGGTGACGTGGTCCAGGAGGGCCAGCAGGTCAAGCTTCGGATCATCAGCCTCGACTCGGAGCGCCATCGCCTGGGCCTGAGCCTGAAGCAGGCCGAGGATCGGCCGGCGCCGGCGCCTCGCGAGGAGCGCCCCCGCCGCGATCGTGGCCCCCGCCGCGACCGGTTCGACTATCGGCCGGAGGACGCGACCGCCGAGCCGGAGGGCGGCATCGACAACACGATGGCCGCCGCCTTCGCGGAGTCCGGGCTGCTCGAGCAGTTCCGCTCGTCGCAGGCGACCCCGGAGCCGGCAGCCGAAGCGCCGACGGCAGCCGCCGATGCGGTCGCAGCCAAGGCTCCCGCAGCCGATGTCGAGGCCGAAGCCGCCGTCGCCGAGCCGGAGAGGCCGGGCGCTGCCGATGCGCCCGCGGTCGATGAGACCGAGCCGGCCGAAGAGCCGACGGTTGAGGAGCCGGCGGCCAAGGAGTCGAAGGCCGATGAGCCGGCGGCCGAGGAGCCGGCGGCCGAAGAGCCGGCGGCCCAGGACGACGCCAAGGCGTAAGCCAGGCCCGGGAGGGCGCAGCGACTCGAGGGGCGGATCCGCGAGGGTCCGCTCCTTCTGCATCCTTCGATGTGGCGGATCGGAACGGTGAGCGAAATCGTGCCGTCTACCGTATCTACTCCACAGAACCGTCGGACACCCGCAGGGCAGCGGCACACGGCATCGGTGCCGTACACTCAGGCGCAGACGCACGAAAGCGGCGACGACCATGGATCGATTCGACAAGTTCACCGATCGAGCGCGGAAGGTGCTGACCCTCGCCCAGGACGAGGCGCAGCGCTTCAACCACAACTACATCGGGACCGAGCACCTGCTCCTCGGCCTCGTCCGTGAGGGCGAGGGCGTGGCCGCGCGCGTGCTCGAGAACCTGAACGTCGAGCTCTCGAAGGTCCGGACCGCGGTCGAGTTCATCATCGGTCGCGGCGACCGCCCGGTCGTCGGCGAGGTCGGGCTCACCCCCCGCGCCAAGCGCGTCATCGAGCTGGCCATCGACGAGGCCCGACGCCTTGGGCACAACTACATCGGCACCGAGCACCTCCTGCTCGGCCTCGTCCGGGAGGGCGAGGGCATTGCCGCCGGCGTGCTCGAGAGCCTGGGGGTGAACCTCGACAAGGTGCGCCACCAGGTCATCCATGTTCTCTCCCAGTCGAGCAGCACCGCGCCGGCCCCCGAGACGAAGCGCCCCTCGAAGACGCCGACCCTCGACCAGCTCGGCATCAACCTCACCGACCTCGCCCGCGCCGACAAGCTCGACCCGGTCATCGGGCGCGAGAAGGAGATAGAGCGCGTCATCCAGATCCTGAGCCGCCGCACGAAGAACAACCCGGCGCTGATCGGTGAGCCCGGCGTGGGCAAGACCGCCATCGCCGAGGGGCTCGCGCATCGGATCGTGAGCGGCGACGTGCCGGAGACGCTGGCCGACAAGCGGGTGCTCACGCTGGACATCGGCTCGCTGGTGGCGGGCACGAAGTACCGCGGGGAGTTCGAGGAGCGGCTGAAGAAGATCATCGAGGAGCTCCGCTCGAGCAGCGACAGCGTGCTGTTCATCGACGAGCTCCACACCCTGGTCGGGGCGGGGGCCGCCGAGGGGGCGATCGACGCGGCCAACATTCTGAAGCCGCCGCTGGCGCGCGGGGAGCTCCAGTGCATCGGGGCGACGACGCTGGACGAGTTCCGCAAGTACATCGAGAAGGATGCGGCGCTCGAGCGTCGCTTCCAGCCGGTCATGGTCGAGGAGCCGACCATGGACGAGGCCGTCGAGATCCTGTTCGGGATCCGCTCGCGCTACGAGGATCATCACCGGGTGACGATCAGCGACGAGGCCGTCAAGGCCGCGGTCGACCTGAGCGTTCGGTACGTCGCGGATCGCGCCCTCCCCGACAAGGCGATCGACCTCATCGACGAGGCCGGCTCGCGCGTTCGGCTGCGGTCCGCATCGGCGCCGGCCGAGATCAAGTCGGCACAGCAGGCCCTCGAGGAGATCACGCGCCAGAAGGACGAGGCGATCGCCGGCCAGGACTACGAGGCCGCGGCCCGTCTGCGCGACGAGGAGGCGCAGGGCAAGGAGCACATCGAGGAGCTGAAGAAGACCTGGCACGAGGAGCAGGCCAAGGAGACGCCCGTCGTCACGGACGAGGACATCGCGCAGGTCGTGAGCATGTGGACCGGGATCCCGGTCATCCGCATCAGCGCCGAGGAGTCCGAGCGCCTGCTGAAGATGGAGGAGGCGCTCCACGGCCGCGTCATCGGCCAGCAGGAGGCGATCGAGACGATCAGCAAGGCGGTGCGACGTGCGCGAGCCGGGCTGAAGGATCCGAAGCGCCCGATCGGCTCGTTCATCTTCATGGGTCCCACCGGCACCGGCAAGACGCTGCTCGCGAGGGCGCTCGCGGAGTTCATGTTCGGGAGCGAGGACGCGCTCATCAAGATCGACATGAGCGAGTTCATGGAGCGCCACAACGTGTCGCGCCTGGTCGGAGCCCCACCCGGATACGTGGGGTACGACGAGGGTGGCCAGCTGACGGAGGCGGTCCGCCGCAAGAGCTACTCGGTCGTCGTGCTCGACGAGATCGAGAAGGCCCATCCGGAGGTGTTCAACATCCTTCTCCAGATCCTGGAGGACGGACATCTGACCGATGCGAAGGGTCGCCGCGTCGACTTCCGCAACACCGTCATCATCATGACCAGCAACGTCGGCGCGCAGCTGCTGCAGCGCGACACGAGCATCGGCTTCCGGTCCACCTCGAGCGACGACACGCTGCAGGCGAACCAGGAATATGACCGGATGAAGGAGAAGGTGCTCGGTGAGCTGAAGAACGTCTTCCGGCCCGAGTTCCTCAACCGCATCGATGCGACGGTCGTCTTCCGTCAGCTGACGCGCGAGGAGATCCGGCAGATCGTGGACCTCCTCCTCGCGCGCGTGAAGGAGCAGCTGGCGGGCCAGGAGATGGAGCTGGTCGTCACCGACGCGGCCAAGGACGCGATCATCGCCAAGGGCTACGACCAGGCGTACGGAGCCCGGCCGCTGCGTCGCGAGATCCAGAACCAGATCGAGGACCCGCTGGCCGAGCGGATGCTGCAGGCCAGCTTCTCCGCGGGCGACACCGTGACCGTCGACGTCGACGCCGATGGGAAGCTGGCGATCGACAAGGCGACCCCGGCGAAGCGGCAGCCGGCCAAGGCGGCCCGATAAGCCGCCGATAACCCGGTGGTACGCCGCGGCGTGCGACGATAGCGAAGCGTGCCAGCCGTCAAGACGACCTACCTCTGCCAGCAGTGTGGTGCCGCCTCGCCCAAGTGGGGGGGCCAGTGCCCGGCCTGCGGCGCCTGGAACGCGCTCGTCGAGACCGTGGCCGCCCCGCGCGTCGCATCGCGCGCGCCGTCCGCGGCGCAGGCCGTCGCCGGCGCCGCGTCCATCTCGCCGATCGGATTGGTCGAGAGCGCCGAGGCTTCCCGGCTCGCCTCCGGGATCGGGGAAGTGGACCGCGTGCTCGGGGGCGGCTTCGTGCCCGGCTCGATCACGCTGTTCGGCGGTGACCCGGGCATCGGCAAGTCCACGCTCCTGCTCCAGCTCGCGGCCCGGTTGGCGGCTCGGGCACCGGTTCTGTACATCACCGGCGAGGAGTCGGCCGCCCAGGTCCGGGGGCGGGCGGAGCGGATCGGCGCGGTGGTCGAGGGCCTGAGCCTGGCCGCGACCACCGATCTCGAGACCGCGCTCGGCGCGATCGAGCATGCCCATCCCTCACTCGCGGTCGTCGACAGCGTGCAGACCATGACGAGCGCCGAGCTCTCCGGCCCGGCCGGCAGCGTCGGGCAGGTTCGCGAGGTGGCGGCGCGGCTCGCCGAGGCGGCAAAGATCGGCGGCACGTGCGTCGCGCTGGTCGGGCACGTCACGAAGGAGGGGACGGTCGCCGGCCCGCGGACGCTCGAGCACCTCGTGGACGCGGTGATCTACCTCGAGGGGGAGCGGCTCGGCTCCACCAGGTTGCTGCGCGCGGCGAAGAACCGCTTCGGCTCGACCGACGAGGTCGGCGTCCTCGAGATGCGCGGCGACGGGCTTGCGGAGGTCGCCGACGCGAGCCGCTTCTTCCTCGAGTCGGACGAGAGCCCCACGGCCGGCGCGGCGGTCACGATCGCGCTCGAGGGGACGCGGCCGCTGGCGGTCGAGATCCAGGCCCTGTCCGCGGCTGCCAGCTACGGATCGCCGCGCCGAGCCACGACCGGCGTGGACACGAACCGCGTCCTCATGCTCATCGCCGTGCTCGCCCGGCACGCCGGGCTGAACCTCACCTCCCACGACGTGTACGTCAACGTGGCCGGCGGCCTTCGCATCGACGAGCCGGCGGCGGACCTGGCCATCGCGGTCGCACTGGCCTCCAGCCTCCGGGACCGGCCGGTACGCCCGGCGACCGTGCTCGCCGGCGAGGTCGCTCTCTCCGGGCGGCTGCGTGGCGCCGTCCGCGCCGAGAGACGGCTGCTCGAGGCATCGCGCCTGGGCTTCGAGCGGCTGGTCACGGGGCCCGCCCGCGGCGGGGACGCGAACGAACGGGGATCGGGGCTCATCGTGACGCGCGACATCCGCGAGGCGATCGGGCTGGCACTCGCGGATTGAGCCGGCCCTCGCGGGCTCTGGCGGTGCATGGACGCCACAGAACCCCCGTGCTAAGGTGGCCGCCGCCGGCACGGCCGCGCTCCGGCGCCTTCATTCGATCATCCACTCCGCGGCCGTCCTCACTCGGAACTCATCAATTTCATGACTCGGATCATCCAGCTCACGGGGGCCCTGCTGGGCACCCTGATCGGCTTCGCGCTCGGATTGGCGCTGCTGCAGCGTGCCGGCGACCTGATCGAGCCTGCCAATCGCCCGGCCTTCCTCACCGCGTTCGTGGTGGCCACCCTGCTGTTCGGCTACCTCGCCATCCCGTACATCACGATCTACCCGGTCCGTCGTGCCGTCGAGAAGCTCAGCGAGGCCGGGGCGGGGGAGTTCGCCCTCGGGGTGGCGGCGATCGTGGTGGGCCTGGTGATGGGCGTGCTCGTCGGCATCCCGCTGGCACAGCTCGGGGGCGCCATCGGCTCGCTGGGTCCGCCGATCGTGGCCCTCTTCCTCGCCTTCCTCATGCTGGCCGCCACGATGTCGAAGCGCGAGGTCCTGCTGACCGCGTTCGCGGGGGTGCTCCCTGGCGGTCGCCGCGGCGCGATCACCAACCGCGTGGTGATCGACACGAGCGCGGTGATCGACGGGCGAATCGTGGACATCGCGCAGACCGGCTTCATCCTCGGCCATCTCGTGGTGCCGCGGTTCGTGCTCGACGAGCTGCAGCGCATCGCCGACTCGCCCGACGCCATGCGGCGCAACCGTGGCCGGCGCGGGCTGGAGATGCTGTCCGCGCTCCAGAAGGATGCGGTGGCCCCGATCGAGATCAGCGAGGCGACGTACCCCGAGGTCGCCGAGGTCGACGCCAAGCTCATGGCGTATGCCCGTGACCACGGCGCCGCCATCCTCACCAACGATTACAACCTCAATCGCGTCGCCGACCTGCAGGGCATCCGCGTCCTGAACATCAACGAGCTGGCCAACGCGGTGAAGGCGGTCGTCCACCCGGGTGAGGAGATGAGCGTCCGCATCATCCAGGAGGGCAAGGAGGCCGGGCAGGGCGTCGGCTACCTGGACGACGGCACGATGATCGTGGTCGAGGGCGGGCTTCGTTTCCTCAACCAGGATCTGCCGATCACCGTCACACGCGTCCTCCAGACCGTCGCCGGCCGCATGATCTTCGCGCAGCCCCGCGGCGACGCGGGCTGATTCGCCCGATGGCGGCCCCGGCCCCGTTCACCGCGATCCTCGTGGCCGCCGGCCGGAGCAGCCGGATGGGCAGCGACAAATTGTGGGCTGACCTCTGGGGCCGCCCCACCTGGCGCTGGAGCCTCGACGCACTGCTCGCCACGCCCGGCCTGCTCCGGGTGGCCATCGCCGTCGGCGCCGATGCGGTCGACCGCTTCCGGGAGGGCCTTCCGGCCGAAGGGGCCGACCGGTGCCTGGTGGTTTCGGGTGGGGAGGTGCGCGCCGACTCGGTGATCGCCGGCCTCTGGGCGCTGACCGGCACCGGCCACGACGACGAGACGCTCGTGCTCGTCCACGACGCCGCTCGCCCGGCCGTGCAGCCGGCCCTGATCGAGGCGGTGGCCGCCGCGGCGGCCGGCGGGAGCGCGGCCGTGATCCCCATCGTCCCGGTCACCGACTCGCTGAAGCGGGTGCGGAACGACCGCGTCGTCGCTCCCGTGGAGCGCGAGGAGGTCGTCGCCGCCCAGACGCCGCAGGCCGCCCGGCTCGGTGCGCTGCGCGCCGCGATCGAGGAGGCGCATGCCTGGGGCCGGCCGATCACCGATGACGCCGGCGCGCTCGCCGCGGCCGGCACGCCCGTGCACGTCGTGCCGGGCGACCCCACCAACGCGAAGCTCACCGAGCCGTCCGACCTGGTGGCCGTCCGCGCGATCCTGGCCGCCCGGGCGACCCCGATCGTCGAGCCGGGCACCGCCGCCACGCTGCCGGCAGGCACTCGGTGCGGCATCGGCTTCGACGCGCATCGCCTGGTTACGGGTCGGCTGATGCGGATCGCCGGCGTCGACTTCCCCGATGAGCCGCTCGGACCGGAGGGGCACTCCGACGGCGATGCGGCCCTCCATGCGCTGATCGACGCACTCCTGGGCGCGGCGCAGCTCGGCGACGTCGGCACGCTCTTCCCGACCGATGGCGAGGCGTGGGCCGGCGCGGACTCCGCCGAGCTGGTGCTCGCCGCGGTCAGGCGGCTTGCGGAGCACGGGTGGCGGCCGACCAGCGCCGACCTGGCCGTGGCGGTCAGCCGCCCGGCTATCGCCCCACGACGGGCCGAGCTTGCGGAGCGCGTTGCCGAGCTGTTGGGGCTGCCGCCGGAGGCGGTCTCGATCAAGGGCACCACGACCGACGGCCTCGGCATCACCGGTGCCGGCGGCGTGGCCGCGTGGGCGATCGCCGGGGTCGCACGGGTCGGATGAGCGACTGGATCGGCGGCCGCCGGCCGGTCGCCGAGGCGCTCGCCGCCGGGCGCGACGCCCGACGCCTGCTGATCTCCGCATCGGCGAAGCCGTCGCCCGAGCTGCGTGCCGTCACCGACTCCGCGCGCCGTCTGCACCTCCCGACCGACCGGGTGCCGGCCGACCAGCTGACGCGTCTCGCCGGATTCGACGGGCACCAGGGCGTGCTGCTGGAGGTCGGGGAGCGTCGCTGGGCAACAGTTGAGGAGATGCTGGACGTCGCCCGAACGGCCGGTCACCCGCCGTTCGTCCTCGTCCTCGAGCACCTCCAGGACCCGACGAACTTCGGCACCCTCCTGCGATCGGCGGAGGCGGCCGGCGTCGACGGCGTCGTGTTCCCCGAGCGCGGCGCGGCACCGCTGAGCGCTGCCGCGGTGAAGGCCAGTGCCGGGGCGAGCGAGCACCTGCTCCTCGCGCGACTGCCGACCATCGGTGAGGCGATCCACGATCTCAAGCAGGCTGGCCTGCGCCTGGTGGCGGCCGACCAGGCGGCGCCGGCATCGGCCTGGGTGAGCGATCTCGGCGGCCCGCTGGCGGTCGTGGTGGGCAGCGAGGGAAGCGGCCTGTCGGGTGCCACGAAGCGCCGCTGCGACCTCCTCGTCAGCTTCCCGATGGCCGGGCGGGTGGCGAGCCTCAACGCCGCGACCGCCGGCGCCCTCCTCCTCTTCGAGGTCGTTCGGCAGCGGAGTACCGGGTAGACTCGTTCGAGCGCCGAGGTAGCTCAACGGCAGAGCATCGGTTTTGTAAACCGACGGTTGTGGGTTCGACTCCCACCCTCGGCTCCATCGGTTGAGGGCGCCATCGGCTTCCGATATACTCCGGCCTCGGCCGGCGACGCACCACGCGCCGGCCGAGATTCGTGGGTAGGTTGAGCAGGTGGTGAGCTCCGCTGACTGTAGATCAGCCGTCTTTCGACTGTGGGGGTTCGATTCCCTCCCTGCCCACCATCAAACGCGCATCCGAATGACCCGCCCAGGCCCACGTAGCTCAGTAGGCAGAGCACTTCCTTGGTAAGGAAGAGGTCTCCGGTTCGAGCCCGGACGTGGGCTCCACCTCCCGCCCATCGCGGATCCCGGGGGGTGCGACGATGGTGGCGGGAAATCGGTGCAAATCTATGTCCGAGAGTTGACGCTCGAGCCGGCGCCCGCGATGCTCGGGCCGTCCTGCCAGCCCCGGTGTTCCGGAGACGCCCGTCACGTGGATCCCAACGTCGTCCTTCCCTTCCTGAGCTCGGCCCTGTCCTTCGCCTTTGCCGCGATGGTCGGTGACCAGTGGCTCCGACGGCGCCAGCCGTATCAGCTGGTGTGGACCATCGGCCTGCTGTGGTACGGGATCAGCGCCGGCACCGAGTTCCTCGGGTCGGCCTTCGGCTGGAGCGAGCCGCTCTACCGCACCTGGTACCTGATCGGCGCATTCGGCGTCGCGGCATGGCTCGGGCTTGGCACCGTCTTCCTCCTCGAGCGCACGCGATTCGGCTACTTCGTCGCGTTCAGCGTCTTCGCCGGTGGCCTGTTCAGCATCCTGTCGGCGCTCGCGCGCGCCCGGGAGGGCGACCCGGTGACGGCCGGCGCGGTGCCGATGATCGTCGGGCTCTCGCTGCTGGCGGCGGTGGCCATCGCGCTGGCGACCCGGTACCGCCGATCGCTCATGGCCCCCACGACCGCCGTCATCCTCGTCGCGGCCTCAGTCGCTGTCACGATCCTCACCGTCAGCGTGCCGGTCGATGCGCCGGGCTACCACCTGGACGTCACCGGCGTGCCGACCGGCGAGGCCTTCCCGTCCGACCTGCGCATCCTCACTCCACCGTTCAACATCGCCGGCGCCTTCGCGCTCGTCTTCGGCGCCGTGTACTCGGCCTACATCTTCATGCCGAAGCGGCGCGTGCTGCGCGTCGATGGCGGTCCGCCGGTCATCGGCGCCATCGGCCGGGCCATCGCGGTCACCGTGAACTTCTTCGCCTCCATCCCCGGGGCGTGGCGCGCGATGCGCTCCGGCACGCTGAACTCGCGAGTGCCGGCCACGATCCTCATCGCCATCGGCGGCTTCATCCCGGGGTGGACGAGCGGCCTCAACCGCTTCGGCATCACGTGGGCGTTCTTCCTGGGCGAGCTGTTGGGCGTGATCTTCATCTTCCTCGGCTTCCTCGTCAGCATCGAGGTCTTCAGCGACGTCCGGTTGCCGTTCACCCGCATCGTCCTGCGCCGGCGGGGTCGCGCGGAGGGTGGGACGGTCTGATCGCGGCCGCGAACCTCATCGCGTCCTGCAACCGCGCCGAGCGTTCGTCATCACCTGACGAACCTGCCGGAGCGGAGCGGGCTGACGCCACCGGTGGCGCCACCTGACAGACGCGTCGCGCGAGCGGAATGCGAAGCGGGACGGCCGGGCGTCCGTTGACGATGCGCGTGGCGCTGGAGTAGAATCGCGAGGCTTTCCCCCGGTGACCCGCCCCTAGTTCGGCGTGGCTGGCCCCGGCGGATGACGAGGAAACGAGAACCACGTGGCAAAGGCCGAAAACCGACCCGTGATCAGCATGGCGTGCACCGTCTGCAAGGAGCGCACGTACAGCACGCGGAAGAACAAGAAGAACGACCCGGGGCGCATGGAGCTGAACAAGTTCTGCCCTCGCTGCCGGCAGCATCAGCTGCACCGGGAAACGAAATAGCGGTCCCGCGTTGGCGGAGGGGTGTAGCTCAATTGGTAGAGCACTGGTCTCCAAAACCAGCGGTTGCAGGTTCGAGTCCTGTCGCCCCTGCCACCCCGCCGACCGCGATCCCGCCCGCAACGCCGTAGCAGGAAGAACGTACCGATCGTGTTGACCGGCATCCGCCAATACGTGGTCGAGAGCTGGGCCGAGCTGAAGAAGGTCGCCTGGCCGACTCGCGAGACCGTCATCCGCCTCACCCTCCTGGTGGTGGCGGTGTCAGTCGCCGTGGGGATCTACATCTTCGTGCTCGACCGCGTCTTCAACACGCTCGTGGACCAGGTGATCTGATGGCTGACGAAACGACCTCCGAGACGCTCAACGAGGCGCGCGAGGCTGCCCGTCTCTCTCGCGAGGCGCCGCGTCCCGGCGACATGCCGGAGGCGGAGCGCTCCAAGAAGCAGTGGTACGTCATCCATACGTACTCCGGCTACGAGAACAAGGTGAAGGCGAACCTCGAGCACCGCATCGAGTCGATGGGCGTGGAGGACCAGATCTTCCAGGTCCTCGTCCCGATGGAGGAAGAGATCGAGATCCGCAACGGCCAGCGCCAGACGGTGAACCGCAAGGTGTTCCCGGGCTACGTGCTGGTCGAGATGGCGATGAGCGACGAGTCCTGGTACGTCGTGCGCAACACACCGGGCGTCACCTCGTTCGTGGGCTCGGGCAACCGCCCGCTGCCGCTCGACGAGACCGAGGTCAAGAAGATCCTCAAGCAGATGGGGGTCGAGACGCCGAAGTTCAAGGTCCAGTACCAGAAGGGCCAGAGCGTGCGAGTCAAGGATGGCCCGTTCGCCGAGTTCATCGGCACCGTCGACGAGGTCAACCCGGAGCGCAACAAGGTCAAGGTCCTCGTCAGCATCTTCGGCCGCGAGACGCCGGTCGAGCTCGACTTCCTGCAGATCGAGAAGCTGTAGGACCGATACCGATGGCGGCCTCGAGGCCGCCCCAGGCAGAGGGAGGGACCGCATCGGTCCCGTCTGAACCTCCGAAGGAGAACCGATGGCAAAGAAGATCCGCGCGATGCTGAAGGTCCAGGCGCCCGCCGGCGCCGCGACCGCCGCGCCGCCGGTCGGGCCCGCGCTCGGCCAGCACGGCATCAACATCATGGAGTTCATCAAGGCCTTCAACGAGCGGACCGCCGAGCAGCGCGGCTACGTCGTCCCGGCCGAGATCACCGTCTACGAGGACCGCTCGTTCACCTTCGTGACGAAGGCCCCGCTGGCGGCCGCGCTCCTGAAGAAGGCGGCCGGCGTCGAGTCGGGGTCGGCGGTGCCGAACAAGGAGAAGGTCGGGCGGGTGACGCGCGCCCAGGTCCGCGAGATCGCCGAGATGAAGATGCAGGACCTCAACGCGAACACCGTCGAGCAGGCGATGAAGATCATCGAGGGCACCGCGCGCTCGATGGGCATCGAGGTTGCCTCCTGATGGCGAAGCACGGACGGAAGTACACCGAGGCGGCGAAGCTCGTCGAGCCGGAGCGCCGCTACGAGATCGCCGAAGCGTCGGAGCTGCTGCCGAAGCTGTCCATCTCGAAGTTCGACGGCACCGTCGAGGCGCACCTTCGGCTCGGCGTCGACCCGCGCCACGCCGACCAGCTCGTGCGCGGCACCGTCGTGCTGCCGCACGGCACCGGCCGCACCACGCGGGTCATCGTCTTCGCCCAGGGCGAGAAGGCCCAGGAGGCGCTCCGCGCCGGCGCCGACGAGGTGGGCGGCGACGACCTGGTCAAGCGCATCGACGCCGGCTGGTTCGAGTTCGACGTGGCGATCGCCACGCCGGACATGATGGGCACCGTCGGCCGGCTCGGGAAGAAGCTCGGGCCGCGTGGCCTCATGCCGAACCCCAAGTCGGGAACGGTCACCTTCGACATCGAGCGGGCGGTGGGAGAGATCAAGTCCGGCCGGGTCGAGTTCAAGGTCGACCGCGCCGGGATCATTCACGTCCCCGTGGGCAAGGCGTCGTTCACCCCCGAGCAGCTCGCCGCCAACGTGGCGACGCTGGTCGACGCGGTGAACCGCGCGAAGCCGTCCGGCGCGAAGGGCACCTACATGCGGACCCTGACCCTGGCCCCGACCATGGGCCCCGGGGTGCGGATCGACATCCCGTCGGCCCTGGCGGCCGCCAACGCCTGAGAGGACAGCCGGACGCGCATCGGCTAGGATGTGCACCCGATCCCAATCGAAGACGCCGAAGACCGCGATGCGCTCCAGGTGCGACTCCTGGACCAATCGTCGGCGCTGAGCCACTCAGACGCCGCGGCACGCGCAGGCACGAATGAACTCGCTTGCCATGACGGCGGTTCCGTGTCGCGCACTGCACGGGCCGCCGTTGTTCATTGCCAAGGAGGAAACCAGGAACCACCGATGCCGACCGATGTGAAGCGCCAGGCCGTCGCCGAGCTCGCGGAGCTGCTCCGCTCCAGCTCCGCCATGGCCGTGGTGGACTACCGGGGCCTGAAGGTCTCGGACATGCAATCGGTTCGGAGGACACTCCGCGACAGCGGCGTGCAGCTCACCATCGCCAAGAACCGCCTGCTGAAGATCGCCGCCGACGAGGCGGACCGTACCGAGCTCAAGGAGACGCTCGCCGGTCCGACCGCACTGGCCACGATCGACGGCGACGAGGCGGCGATGGCGAAGGCCCTGACCGAAGCCCTCCGGCCGTATTCCCGGGTCGTCACCGTGCGCGGCGGCATGCTCGGCAGCCAGGCGATCGACGCCGCGCAGCTGACCCGGCTGGCCACCCTGCCGTCGCGCGACGTCCTGCTCGGCAAGCTCGCCGGCGGGATGGCAGCGCCGATGACCGGCATGGCGGCCGTGCTCGCCGCGAACCTCCGCAACCTCGTGGGAGTCCTGAGCGCGGTGGCCGACAAGAAGCAGCAGAGCGAGAGCGCGGCCTGACGGTCGCCGAAGCACACGACAGGAGAACGAACCCGATGGCGACCAAGACCCTGGACAAGGACCAGATCCTCGAGGCGATCGACACGATGACCGTCCTCGAGCTCAGCGAGCTCGTGAAGGCCTTCGAGGAGCGCTACGGCGTGACCGCCGCCGCCCCGGTGGCCGCGGCCGCCGCCCCCGCCGCGGGTGGCGATGGCGCCGCCGCCGCCGCCGTCGAGGAGCAGAGCGAATTCGACGCGGTGCTGACGGACGTGGGCGCGAACAAGATCCTCGTGATCAAGGCCGTCCGCGAGCTGACCGGCCTGGGCCTCAAGGAGGCCAAGGACCTCGTCGACGCGGCCCCGAAGGCCGTGAAGGAGGCCGTCACCAAGGAGGAGGCTGAGGCGGCCAAGGAGAAGCTGGCCGAGGCCGGCGCCACCGTCGAGGTCAAGTAGCCCGCGGACCCCCCCGCGCCGCGACACGAGCCGGTCCCTCGGGACCGGCTCGTGTCGCACCTGGTGGCGGTGCCTGGTTGGCTATGGGGCGTCGGCGATGGTGACGTCGCCGATGACGTCCAGGTGCGAGAAGGGATCCGGCTCGAACGGGTTCTCTTCGGCGTTCGGACAGACGGCCGGGAAGTCCGGGGAGAACTCCTCCTGGATGTACGTCTGGGATACCTGGTCAGGCCCGAATTCGCCGAAGGTCGGACCGCCGTTGTCGTAGAGGATGACCAGGAACGGTTCGCCCAGGAATCCTGAGCCGCCGGTCACCGTGCCACCGATTGCGGCGACGTCTCCCTGGACGTCGAGGCAGGTCACCGGGCCGCTGAGGGTCAGTGCCGCGAATGGATTCGCGTACCGGTAGGAGCCGGTGATCGCGCCCCCGGGCCGCGTCCAGGCATTCACGCTGAACTCGACCATCGGGACGTCATCGAGGGACAGCCGCCAGCCGCCTCCGCTGACGCTCTCGATCGCATTTCCCGCCGGGGCGGCAGCTGCCGGCCCCGCCAACAGCGCTGCGGTCAACGTCGCCGCGACGATCAGTCGAAGAGTTCGCATTTCGGCCTCCTACTCGAGAGCGTCGCTAACCGGCGAACGCAGGTCCTTCACCCTATCGGTGAGTCTCTGCGGCCACACTGCGGCGGCAGCGTTTCCGAGCCGGCTCAAGCATGGAGCGCCCACGCAGCCGAAGCCGCCGACCAAGCGTCTCGGATGGGCCGTGGTACCGGGTTACCCGCGGTACCCTCGGTGGGTGTCATCGGGCGGTCGGCCTCGGTACCCTCGGACCGACATGCCACGCCTCCGACGACGGGGCCGCGGCGCCGAGCCCACGGGGGGAGTCGACGCGGACCACGAGCGCCTGTATCAATCGGCCTGGGGCCTCCAGCCGGCGCAATGGCGGCCGGTGGGCAGCCTGTTCCGGGTGCGCCAACGCGCCGCCCTCCTGTGGCGGACCGATGCCGCCGACGCGTCCGACCTCGCCCTTCGGGTGCGGCGCGCATACGACCGTCTCGGCGAGCTGGGGGTGACGGTGGCCGCCGATGCCACGCCGCGCGGGATCGAGATCACGATGCCGCTGAGCCGCGTGACGCTCGCGCTGCGCATCCTCGCGGATCGCTCGATCCTGCCGGACGCCGTCCTGCTCGGCGCCGCGCCGGCCGATCAGCTTCGGGCACTGCGACGAGAGGTCGGGGCGCATCGGCGCGAGGTCGAGCTCGTCATCGGCGATGAGCTCGAGGTCGACCCCCTCACCGCAATCCGGGCGCGGCTCCGTTCGGGCTGATTCGCCGAGCCTGTGCGCACCTTGCATTGGGTGCGATAGTCGTCCAATGGTCGAGGTCATTACCATCGTCACCGGGAACGTCCCGGAGGACCGCCTCGCGGAGCTCGAGCGGGCGTATCGCGAGCTGATGCGCGACGGGGTACCACCCATGCTCGAGGATTCCTTCCTGCTTCGTGCGAATGATGGGCGCGTCGCGATCGCCAGCCTCTGGCGCCGCCGGGCCGACCTGGACGCGATGCTCGCGTCGGGGGAGGAGCCGCCAGCCAGGCGACTGATTCGGACGCACGGCGGGGAGCCCGAGGTGACGCTATGGGAACCGCTCGTCAGGGCCAGCGAGCTCGGCTGACGATGCTGAGCATCGGCTCGATCGGGCCCACACGGTGACCATCCGGTTCATGTTCTTCAACTTCGCTTGGCTGCACTCGTCTCTCAGCAAGAACACGACGCCCGCCATGGCAGGCGGGATCAGCGACCACGGGTGGACCGCTTACGGGATCGCGGCGCTGCTGGACTAGGCTCGTCAGCGATGGCGACGGTCTACGTCAAACTGCTGGACGAAGGGATGGACGTGTGGCGTCCTGTCCCGGCCGCACGCCAGGCGACAACCGCTACCGCCTTGGCGCTCCTGACGATTACGAGCCGCCATGCCAATCGTGGGAGGTTCCTCCCGGTGCCGAGGTTGAATGCGAAGCCCGCCTCTTGAGCGGCAGTTGAACCCAAGTAGCCACCCGCCTCGTCGGCTCAGACTAGACCACTACCCACCCGACCGGTGGTGGCTCTCCAAATTGAGCCACTACCACCCGACCGCTTCAGTTGACGAAGCGGTAGCGTTTGATATACTCCTCGTTCGCGTGTCTTCGCCCCACCCTGCCCTTTTTATGCCAGGAGTTGCTGACTGAATGGCTTTGGCCGAGTCTGCCCCGAACACCGCGCTGATGCCGCAGCGCGAGAACTTCTCTCACATCCCGGAGGTCCTCCCGCTTCCGAACCTGATTCAGACGCAAACCGAATCCTTCGAGTGGTTCGTCTCCACCGGCCTCCGTGAGCTGCTCGACGAGATCACCCCGATCACCGACTTCACCGGCAAGAACCTGGAGCTGCACTTTCGAGAGTTCTACTTCGAGGATCCGAAGTTCAACGAGGAGGAGTGCCGCACCCGAGACCTCACCTTCGCGCGCCCGCTGAAGGTAGAGGTCGACCTCGTCATCAAGGAGACCGATGAGGTCAAGCACCAGACCGTCTTCATGGGCGACTTCCCGTGGATGACGGACCAGGGGACGTTCATCATCAACGGCGCCGAGCGCGTCGTGGTCAGCCAGCTCGTCCGATCGCCCGGCGTGTACTACACCGCCGCGGAGGATCCGTCGACGGGCCGGCTGCTGCATGCCGCCAAGGTGATCCCGAACCGGGGTGCCTGGCTCGAGTTCGAGACGAGCAACAAGGACCT
>DASVEQ010000145.1:0-2274 GCA_036380455.1 Candidatus Limnocylindria bacterium
CTCGATGCGGTTCACGCAGCTCGCGCAGGTCATGCCCACGACGGGCAGGCTCAGCTCGCTGCCGGATTCGGTGGCCGCGTCGGCCGGGACGGTCTGCATCGGCTTCAGGATACTACAGGGGAGTATCCATCCGCCACATCGCGCGAGCGCCGTGGCACCGCTTGCCCGCCGTTTCGCCGTACGCTGATTCGGTGGCCGGGTGACGCTTGCTTGCCTCGAACCGCTGAGAATCGGAACAGCAAGTCACGGATTCCGTCAGCAAAGGGGGCTCCGGGCATGGCGATTGCTACGAACCCAACGATGCCGCCGCGGATGAGAGTTGTGGACGCAGTCGATCGAGGAGACGAGACCGGGGGCGGGGCGGCAGGCGAGCGCCACCAGCCGATGATGCTCGCCGTTGACGACGATCTGGCGACGCTGGACCTCCTGTGCGAGATCGCATCGGAGGCCGGCTGGTTCGCCATGGGCTTCACGCGCCTCGCCGAGCTGCGGGCAACGCTCGATCACCAGCGACCCAATCTTCTCATCCTCGATGACGACCTTCCCGACGGCCGGGGCGGCGATCTGGCCCGCGAGCTCCGGGAGGATCCGCGGACGCACGACGTTCCACTCCTCGTGTGCACGGCCGCTCATCCGATGCGACAGGCCGAGATCGGGAACTGGGCACCGGTGATCTCGAAGCCGTTCGACCTCGGCGAGATCGAGCGCTTCCTGGACGCGGCCGCCCGCCGCGATACGGGTCGGCTCGGCCGGCAATCGATCGAGCGGGCGGGGTAGGCTGGGCGCGTGCGCGCCCTCATCCTGACCAACGAGTTCTCACCCGAGATCTATGGCGGGGCGGGCGTGCACGTCGACGAGCTCACCCGGTCCCTGCGCGACCTCGTCGAGCTCGACATCCGGACGTTCGGATCTGCGACGGCTGATGAACCCGGGTGGCGGGTCCGCGGCTATCCGCCGGCCCACGATGTCGCAGCGGCCCTCGAGCCCCTCCGTCCGATGCTGGTCGCCCTGTCTCGTGACCTCGCCATGGTGGCCGACCCGGTCGCGGCCGACATCGTTCACGTCCACACCTGGTACACCCATCTCGCCGGCCTCCTCGCACGCCTGGCGTACGACATCCCGATGGTCCTCACGGTCCACTCGCTGGAGCCGCTCCGCCCGTGGAAACGGGAGCAGCTCGGCGGCGGGTACGAGGTGTCCTCCTGGGTCGAGCGCACCGCCATCGAGACCGCCGATGCGGTCGTGGCCGTCAGCCAGGGCACGCGGACGGACGTGCTCCGCCTGTTCGACGTCGACGAGGCCCGCATCCACGTGATCCACAACGGCATCGACGCGGACTTCTACCGCCCGGACCCGCAGACCGATGCTCTCGAGCGCTACGGCGTGGATCCGTCGGTGCCGTACGTGCTGTTCGTGGGCAGGATCACGCGCCAGAAGGGGATCATTCACCTCGTGCGCGCGATCCGGCACCTCGACCCGGGGATCGGCGTGGTGCTGTGCGCCGGCCAACCCGACACGCGGGAGATCGCGGCCGAGATGGAGAAGGGCGTCCGACTCGCTCAGGCGGCGCGTCCGAACGTCGTCTGGATCGGAGAGATGGTCAGCCGGGAGGCTGCCCGCCAGCTCTACAGCCACGCCGCCGTGTTCTGCTGCCCATCGGTCTACGAGCCGTTCGGCATCATCAACCTGGAGGCGGCCGCCTGCGAGACGCCGGTCGTGGCATCGGCCGTGGGTGGCATCCCCGAAGTCGTCGTGGACGGCGAGACCGGGCTCCTGGTGCCGGTCGACCTGCGCAGCGACGACCCGATGTCTCCCATCGACACCGATCGGTTCGAGCTGAACCTGGCCGGGGCCATCAACGCGCTCATGGCCGACGCCGCGACGCGCGAGGTGATGGGCAAGGCCGCCCGTCGGCGTGCCGTGGAGCGGTTCAGCTGGGGCGCGATCGCCGGCCAGACGGCGGACCTGTACCGGACCGTGGTGGAGCTTCGGGCCGCCCGACGCTGACTCGCAGCGGGCGCGCACGCTCCGCGGCGACATCAGCGCCAGCGTGTCGCCCTGGCCGTCCTCGCAGAGCGTCATCACCCCTCAGCCCCGTCGTCGTCCCCGCCGACCTCGCTCACAGATGACCGAATGGTGCACATGGCCGCCTGGTGTCGCGCCCCTGGCGACGATGGATCGGCGAATGGTTCACGGGAACTCGGGGGATCGGCCCGTCGGGTGAACGGTTCGCTCATCCATGCGCGGCATCTCCCGCGCGGAGCGGCACCTGTG
>DASVEQ010000146.1:0-4650 GCA_036380455.1 Candidatus Limnocylindria bacterium
TGACCTCGGCCCTCAAGGGGCTGGCGCGCCGATCCGCCATCCCCGTCCGACTGCACGTCGGCCTCGAGCGGCGGCTGCCCGAAACGGTCGAGCTGGCTGTCTACTACGCCGTTGCCGAGGTGCTGACGAACACGGCGAAGCACGCCGGTGCCTCCGTCGTGGACCTCACCCTGACCGCCGACGAGAACCGCCTGCGCGTCGAGATCCATGACGACGGGGCCGGCGGCGCCCGCGTCGGCTCCGGCTCGGGGCTGGTCGGCCTGATCGACCGCGTGGAGGCGCTCGGTGGCCGCCTGCGCCTGCACAGCCCGCCCGGGGCGGGCACGACGGTGACGATCACCCTGCCGCTCGGGCTACCGGGTCCGATCCAGCCGGCCCCGCCCCTCGTCCGGAGGCCTCCGGCCGAACGGTGGCCCCGGAACAGTCCCCCTTACCGCCGCACGGCCGCCCCAGCCCCGGTCCCGAATGAGGCGGGATCCATCCGGTACACCGTTCCGATGGCAGACACCACGTATATCTCGCCATCCGGCCCCCTGCCGAAGGCCATCACCCGGCGCACCTGTCCCAGCGTGCTCTGGCCCTGGATCTTCCCGGAGGCGACCGCCGTCGCGATGATGTCGGGGTTGCAGGCATCGCCGTGGAGGTAGGCCCCGTACAGCGCGGGAATGGCGCGCCCCCGGTACACGTACCCGCCGTTGACCGAGCAGTTCGTCGTATCTGCGTGCGGCAACTCGATCACCGGATCCAGAGCCCCGGCCGGCGCGTTCCCCTTGTACGGGTGCAACCCTTCGCGCAGATTCCAACCCCAGTTCGCCCCGCGGGCCTGCTCCGGGCTCGCGACATCGACCTCGTCGTACTTGTCCTCCCCGGGATCGCCGATCCACATCGTCCCGTCGAGGTCGAAGGAGAACCGCCACGGGTTCCGGAGCCCGTACATCCAGATCTCCGGGCGAGCGCCGGCGCGCCCGACGAAGGGGTTGTCGGCCGGTACCGCGTAGGGCGCGTTCCCGACGGGCGTCGGGCTGATCCGCAAGATCTTGCCCATGATCGTGCCGAGCTCCTGGGCGTTCCCGAGCGGATCCCCGCGGCCAGCGCCGTCGCCGAGGCTGACGTAGAGCATCCCGTCGGGACCGAAGAGGATGCGACCGATGTTGTGGTTCGGCGTGGGCTCGTGCTGCGCCAGCAGCGTGCGCCCCGCGGTGGCGACGTCACCTTGCATGGGAAACTCGTCCAGGCGTGCATCCCCGTCCGGGGTGACGTACAGAGCGTAGAGCTTCGTCCCGTCGGGAGAGAACGTGGCAGACAGCAGGCCCCTGCGGGGGTCCTGCACGACGGGGATGCTGAGCACCGGTGGGTCCAGCGGCTGGCCGGACGGGTCGATGATCCGGACCTGACCGCCTTGCTCGGCGACGTACATCCGCGGGTCGCCCTTGCGCCACAGCACGTCGGTCGGCGCCTGGAGACCCGACGCGACGGGGGTGAACGTGACGTGCACGCCGGCGAGGTCCGGCGCACCGCTCGACGCCGCCTCGGGCGTCACCGCGGCGGTCGGCGCGGGCACCGTGGGCAGGGCGGCTTCCGTCGAGGCCGAGTCGGCTGTCTTCGGACTGTTCCCGCATGCGACCGCCAGCGCCAAGGCCGGAAGGACGAGGACGGCGATCCGGGCGGCTCCGCGCCGACTCCGGCGCTTGAGGGTGTGCCCGGTTGCGCCGCAGTGCTGTCGATCTGTGCTCATCGTCATACCTGCCTCTGCGTGTGCCCACGTGGTGCCGCGGGGTCCTTGCCGGATGCCGTGCGCGGGAGCGGGATGGTGGCGTGCACCGTCGTCCCTTCGCCCGCCGGGCTCGTCACGTCGAAACAGCCCCTTAGGGCTTCGACCCGGTCCCGGAGCCCGATGAGCCCCGAGCCCCTCCCGGAATCGGCTCCGCCGCTTCCGTCGTCGGAGATGGTGAGTTCGACCTGCTGGTCCGTGCCGACGACCCGTACGTCGACGCGGGATGGCCGTGCGTGCTTGGCGGCGTTGGCCAGCGCCTCCGAGAGGACGTAGTAGACCGCCACGGCCACCGGCTCCGGCGGCTCGCGGTCCAGATGCAGGTCGAGCTCGACCGGCAGCGCCGACCGGCGCGCCAGCACCCGGAGGGCGGGGCCGACCCCGCCCCGCGACAGGAGCGCGGGGTGCAGGCCGCGGGAGACCTCCTGGAGTTCGGCGACCGCGGCCGAGATGCCTTCACCGATGCGGGCGAGCCGCCGGTCGAGCTCGGGCGACCCGGGGCGCAGCAGGCCGTCGAGCGTGCGCAGTTCCAGGCCGAGCGCGACGAGGCGTTGCTGCGTGCCGTCGTGGAGGTCCCGCTCGATCCGGCGCCTGGTCTCGTCGGAGGCGGCGACCACACGAGCACGGGAGGCCTCGAGGTCGGCCCGGCTCTGCGCTGTCGCGAGTGCTGTGGCGACGAGCTCGGTGAAGCCGGCGACCTTGCTCTCGACCTCGGTCGTCTCCACCCGTTGCTCTCGCCACGCGAGGAGAACTGCACCCCAGAGGCGGTTCTCGACCCTCACCGGGACCGCGGTCGCCGAGCGAAGTTCTCGTGCGCGCAGGTCCGCCGTCACGGCGGTACCAGGAGCGTCCGCCTGGACGGTGACGACGCGGCCGGACTCGCGCGCCATCGCGGCCACGTCGGTGAAGCCGCCCCCCGGCGCCTGTTCGGACTCCGCGGTCGCGGCGATCGACGGGACCGACGCGACGACCGTGCTCAGCTCGTCCGTCTCATAGCGCACCAAGAGGGCGACGTCGGCGTCGAGGAGCCCGCTGATCTCCGAGGTGACCGCTTCGAAGACCCGCGCCGGCGCGACGCCCTCCGCCACCAGCGTGGCCACACGCCGCAGCGCCGACTGCTCCTCGGCGAGATCACGTAAACCGGTGCGGGACGCTTCCAGCGACGCCGCCATCGTGTTGAACGAAGTCTCGAGCGCGCCCATCTCAGCGGCACCGGTCTCCGGCATCCGAGCCGACAGGTCGCCGTCCGCCACGCGCCCGGCCAACGCGGCCGCGCGCCGGACCGGTCGCACCATCGACACCAGGTACGCACCGTTCCCTACCACGATCACAATCGACACGACGACACCGACGGTGGCGACCACGACCACGCGTTGAGATGCGTCGCGCGCACGGGACAGCTCCTGTGCGCGGATGGCGGTCTCGGCCGACTCGTAGTCGGTGAACTGCCTGCGGATCTCGTTGACTCGGTCGGCGCCCCTCCTCGTCTCCTCGGTGCTGGAGGCAGTCGGGTCTCCATGTTGCGCGCGGTCCATCAGCGGAACGGAGTACTGGTTGACGTAGGAGTAGATGTTGTTCGTCAGCGTGATCGCGCGAGCTCGCTGTTCCGGTTCGTCGACCTGATCCAGCCAGTCCTGCGCCCGTGTGGGGTATGACGCGACCGCAGCGTCCCAGGGCTGGAGCAGGGACTCGTCCCTCGTGAGGAGGTACCCGCGGCTGCTCGTCTCCAGATCGATCACGACCCGTTCGAGCCTGCCGGCCGCCACGAGCGCTGGGAGGGAACTGTTGGCGATGCGTTCTGATGCCCGCTCGCTGGCGTTGGCAGCGATGTGCAGCGCGAACGTGGCGCCGACGACCGACGCGACCAGCGTCGAGGCTGCGACCACGCGCGCCGTCAGGCCGAGCTTCATGGCTCGTCACGGCCTGACCCGGGTCCTGCCCGGCACTCGCCGCCGGTACTCAACGACGTTCACGAGCATCGCCCGGCATGGCGGGCTCACATCGGGAGCCGCGACGAGCATCTGGAGCCCCGGTCGCTGTCATCTCACGATCCGCCCTGCTCCCCCGCTCTGAAGGTCTTGCTCTGGGCCACTCTGGTCGCAGCCGAGGCCGCCGTCGTCTAGGGGACCTGCAAGCCGTTCTGGTGGCTACCAGGAGGACCGCCTACCTGCTAGCCGGAAGGCGCCGCGCGGAGAACCCTGCCATGCAGAAAGACCCTCGGGGAAGTGGAAGTCATGACTACTCGCCTCGTGCTCGTAGACGACAACGTGCACTTCCTCGCCGCGGCACAGGACCTGCTGGAACGCGAGGGGCTCGACGTCGTCGCGGTCACCTCGACAGGAGACGATGCAGCGCGCCTGGTCGGCGAACTGCGCCCCGACGGCGTGCTCGTTGACATCGACCTCGGGCCCGAAAGCGGCTTCGACGTCGCCCACCGGCTGAGCGGCGAACACGGCGTCGGTGTCCTGCTGATCTCCGCGTACACAGAATCCGAGTTCGCGGAGCTGATCGCGGACAGCCCGGCTCTCGGCTTCATCTCGAAGACCGACCTGTCGGCGAGCCGGGTCACGGCGATGCTCGACGGGCACCCGAAGGGCTGAGCCGGGGGAACCCCGTGTGGCGGCCCACGACCGGGACTGGGGACTGCCACGGTCCCATGCCGTTCGCGCGGGCCCTAGCGTCGAGCGGGCCGGTGAATGGTGGACGACGACGGCCTGACCGTCCCGGCGCGCCTCGATCATCGGCGCCTGGCCGGGCTTCCGGCGCGGGGACGCGCCGGCTCACGGACCACGACACCCGCGAAAAGAGCACCTCTCATGGCTGACCACTTCTCCGATCCGCGCGCCCTCGCCGACCCCGCCTCCGACATCACCGACGTC
>DASVEQ010000147.1:0-21381 GCA_036380455.1 Candidatus Limnocylindria bacterium
ATGGGCGAGGCGATCGAGATCGACGAGGCGTCGGGCGGCCCGGCAGCCGGCCCCGAGGCTCGGCACTCGATCTGGCCGAGCATCCACCCGAGGCTCCTGGAGCTGATCCGGGCGCATCGGTCCACCCTGATCTTCGTCAACTCGCGCCGCCTGGCCGAGCGGCTGAGCGCCCGACTCAACGAGCTGGCCGGAGAGGAGCTCGTCCGCGCCCATCACGGCAGCGTCGCCCGCGAGCAGCGCCTCGAGATCGAGGAGCAGCTCAAGGATGGGACGCTCCCGGCGCTGGTCGCCACGTCCAGCCTCGAGCTGGGCATCGACATGGGGGCCATCGACCTCGTCGTCCAGATCGAGGCGCCGCCCTCGGTCGCGTCGGGCATGCAGCGCATCGGCCGGGCCGGCCACTCGGTCGGCGAGCGAAGCATCGGCAAGATCTTCCCGAAGTTTCGTGGCGACCTCGTCGAGGCGGCCGTCGTTGTCGAGCGGATGCTGGCGGGGCAGATCGAGGAGACGCGGATCCCGCGCAATCCGCTCGACGTGCTGGCGCAGCAGCTGGTGGCCATCTGCGCCGACGGACGATGGACGGTCGACGAGCTCCACCGGCTGGTCACCCGCGCCGACAGCTTCCGCGACCTGTCCCGGGAGCAGATGACCGGAGTGCTCGACATGCTCTCCGGTCGCTATCCGTCCGACGAGTTCGCCGATCTCAAGCCCCGGCTGGTGTGGGACCGCCAGACCGATGAGGTCGCCTCGCGCAATGACGCGCGCGTCGTCGCGATCACGAGCGGCGGCACCATCCCGGACCGCGGCCTGTATGGCGTCTTTCTGCCCGGCGACGATGCCGGCCGCGGTGGCCGGCGGGTCGGCGAGCTCGACGAGGAGATGGTGTACGAGTCGCGGGTCGGCGAGACCTTCCTGCTCGGCGCCTCGACCTGGCGGATCGAGGAGATCCGCCCGGATCGGGTGATCGTCACGCCGGCGCCGGGCGAGCCGGGCAAGATGCCCTTCTGGCACGGGGATGCCATCGGGCGGCCGATCGAGCTGGGCCGTGCGATCGGCGCGTTCCTCCGTGAGCTGGAGCCGATGCCGCCCTCGGCCGCGACCGCCCGGGTCCGCGAGGACCACGCGCTCGACGAGCTGGCGGCACGCAACCTCGTCGCCTACCTGTGGGAGCAGCGCGAGGTGACCGGGGCGCTGCCGACCGATCGCACGATCATCGTCGAGCGCTTCCGCGACGAGCTCGGGGACTGGCGCGTGGCCCTCCTCACTCCGTTCGGCGGCCGGGTCCATGCGCCATGGTCCATGGCCATCGAGAGCCGGCTCCGCGAGCACCACGGCGTGGACGTCCAGGCCATGTGGTCCGACGACGGCATCGCGGTCCGTCTCCCCGAGGGCGTGGAGAGCGACGGCAGCATGATCGAGTCGGCGCTGCTGCCGGAGCCGGAGGAGATCGAGGATCTGCTCATGTCCGAGCTCGGTGGGTCAGCGCTGTTCGCCGCGCGCTTCCGCGAGAACGCCGCGCGCGCCCTCCTCCTGCCTCGACGCCGTCCGGGGCAGCGCACCCCCTTGTGGATGCAGCGCCAGAAGTCGGCCGACCTGCTGGCCGTGGCCAGCCAGTACGGGTCGTTCCCGATCATCCTCGAGACGTACCGCGAGATCCTGCGCGACGTCTTCGACATGCCGGCTCTCGTCGAGCTGCTCGGTGACATCCGCTCCCGGCGCATCCGGGTCGTGTCGGTCGAGTCGCGCTCGGCATCGCCCTTCGCCAGCTCGCTGATGTTCGACTACCTCGGCTCCTTCATGTACGAGGGGGACGCGCCCCTGGCCGAGCGCCGGGCGCAGGCACTGGCCCTCGACCGGGATCTGCTCGCCGAGCTGCTCGGCTCGGAAGAGCTGCGGGAGCTGCTCGACCCGGACGCCGTGGCCGACCTGGAGCTCGAGCTGCAGTGGCTGGCTGGGACGCGTCGCGCCCGGACGGTCGACGGCATCGCCGACCTGCTCCGCCGGGTCGGCGATCTCCGGACCGACGAGGTCGAGGCGCGCTGCGCCGATGGCCTCGACGCCGCCGATGCCCTGCGCGAGCTCGAGCGTACCCGTCGCGCGGTCCGCGTCCGGATCGGCGGCGAGGAACGCTGGATCGCGGTCGAGGACGTGGCCCGCTACCGCGACGCGGTCGGCGCCTCGCCGCCGCCTGGCGTCGCCGAGACCTGGCTCGAGCCGGGGGATGCCCCCCTCGACGCGCTCCTCGTCCGCTGGGCGCGCAGCCACGCGCCCTTCACCGCCGATGCGCCGGCGGCCCGGTGGGGCGCCTCGCGGGCGATGGTCGAGGACCGGCTCCGAGGTCTGGCCCGTGACGGGCGGGTTCTCGAGGGAGCCTTCCGTCCGGGCGGCGCCGCCCACGAGTTCACCGATCCCGACGTCCTGCGCCAGCTCCGCCGCCGCTCGCTGGCGCGCCTGCGGCGCGAGGTCGAGCCGGTCGAGCCGGAGGTGCTCGCGCGATTCCTCCCGGCCTGGCAGGGCATCGGCGGCACTTCCGGAGGGCTCGGCAGGCTGGTCGAGGTGGTGACCCAGCTGGAGGGCGTGCCGATGCCGGCCTCGGTCCTCGAGCGCGACGTCCTGCCCGCACGGGTCGCCGGCTACACGCCGCGCCTGCTGGACGAGCTCGGCGCCGCCGGCGAGGTCGTCTGGATCGGCCGCGGCTCCCTCGGGCGGGACGATGGCCGCATCGCCCTGTATCGGCGCGACAGGGTCGACCTGCTGGCGACAGCGGGAAGCGGCGACGACCGACCATCCGAACCGATCCATGAAGCCATCCGCCAGCACCTCCAGCGCCGTGGGGCGTCCTTCTACCCGCAGCTTCGCGCCGCGGTGGCCGATGCGCGCAACGAGGAAGAGCTGCTCGATGCGCTGTGGGACCTCGTCTGGGCGGGGGAGGTCACGAACGACACGTTCGCCTCCCTGCGTGCCCTCTCCCTGCCGCGCTCGCGCTCGAAGGCGGCTCCCCGCCCGGGTCGCGTTGTGGCGCTGGGCCCGCCCCGAGCCGCCGGGCGCTGGTCGTTGGTCGCGGACCTCGTGGGAGAGGAACGGACGCCGACCGAGCGCGGGCACGCGCTCGCCACCGCGCTCCTGGAGCGCCATGGCGTGGTGACCCGCGAGGCGGTGGCAGCGGAAGGCATCGCCGGCGGCTACGCATCGGTCTACCCGGTGCTGCGGGCCATGGAGGAGTCCGGTCGGGCGCGGCGCGGATACTTCGTGGCCGGGCTCGGCGCGGCCCAGTTCGCCCTGCCCGGCGCGGTCGATCGCCTCCGCGCCGCTCGCGACGAGGAGGAAGGCGGCGTTCGGATCCTGGCCGCCACGGACCCGGCGCAGCCGTATGGAGCGGCCCTTCCGTGGCCGCGGCGTGCGGACGACGAGCGGCTTCCCCTCCAGCGCGCTGGAGGTGCGTACCTCGTGCTGGTGGACGGGGCAGCCATGCTCTATCTCGAGCGCGGTGGCCGAAGCCTCCTTACCCTGCCCGCCGCAGCGGACCCGGAGCGGCTCGACCGCGCGGTGGCCGCCCTCCCGACGCTCATCGCCCACGGTGGGCCGATGCGCGAGCTGCGGCTCGAGCGAGTCGACCGGGGGCCGACCGCCGAGTCCGCAATCGCCGATCGACTCGAGGGAGCCGGATTCCGGCCGAGCTACCGGGGCTGGATCCTGCGGGCCGGAACGGCGGTCACGGTACGGACGCGATCTCCACGGCGCTGACCGCGCCCTGACACGCGTGGGGAGCGCGGAGTCGTGTGCCGGACACACAGAAACGTCCCGAAGGAACCACGGGACCGTTTGATGCAATCTCTCGGTCCACGGACTCCTCCGGGACGCGTTCTACGATACGGACCCCGGGCGGCGTCGCCAACCCCCCTTGTCCACGACTTTCGCGCTCTCGAGCCCGGTTATCCACCGGTTGTCCACACCCTCCTCGGTCAGACGAGGAACGGAAGCAGGTAGTGCCGTGATCGGCCGGTGAAGGCGAGGACGAAGGCGAGGACGGCGAACGCCACGAAGGCGAGGACGACGAGCCAGTCCATGGTGCCGAAGCGCAGCCGCCGATGCCACGTCCGCCGCCCGACCCCGAAGCCGCGCAGGTCCATGGCGTCGATCGTGTCCTCGGCCCCGGCGATCGATCCGACCGTGACCGGGACGAAGATCGGCGCCGCTCGACGGAGCCGCGCGATCGGACCGCCGCGGCGGGCGGTCGGGTCGTAGCCGCGCACTCGCTGCGCGTCGATCGTTTCCACGAACTCGGAGGCGAGCGTGGGGATGAAGCGGATCGTGAGGTCGATCATCACCGCGATGCGGTCGCCGAGCCCGAGCCGCCGGAGCGCGACGCCGAGATCGCCCGGGGCAATCGTGAATGCCACGGGGAAGCTGACGGCCGCGATGCACGCAAAGCGCAGCATCTGGCTGACCATGAGGCTGATGCCCTCGGCGGTCAGCTCGGCGCCGAACGGCGGGATGCGGAGCAGGACGTGGGTCTCGGCGTCGGCGAACCCGCCGGCCCGCCCTCCGCTGATGATGGCGTTGAAGAACGAGAACACGAAGATCACGATCAGCAGGTAGCCCCACTGGACTCGCACCGCCCGCCACGGGATGCCGGCGAGGCGGTAGTAGGCCAGGGCGATCACGAAGACGATCGCCAGGTGCCGCGCGTCGCGCAGCTGGATGAGGCCGACCACGAAGATGGCCGCGGCCAGGATGAGGACGCGCGGATCCCGGCGGGCGAGCCAGGATCCGCGCCCGAGGTAGGGGAACGCGGCGCGCATCGCGTCAGCGTGCCGCGTGGGTGGCGATCAGCGGCCGAGCTGCTCCTTCATCGGCTCCCACGCCAGCACCAGGATGGGCGTGACGACGGCAGCGGCGAGCGCGTTCGCGATCACCACCGGGATGTACTCGGTCGTGAGGATCGCGTTGAATGACATCTCGGGGGTGACGACCAGCCCCAGGAAGATCACGATGAAGCCGACGACGGTCGCGATGATTCCTGCGACGGCCGCCCACAGGGCGCGCGACCCGCTCGACGCGGCACGCCCTGCGAACATGACGCCCAGCACCCCGGCCAGCAGGCCGGCGACCCCGTTCGCCAGGCTCCAGTGCCATGACGTGAAGGCGCCCCAGCCGGTGAGGAAGTCGCCCACGACGTTCCCGATGAAGCCGGTCAGGAATCCGACCACGGGTCCGAAGGCGAAGCCGAAGAACGTCAGCAGGCCGTAGTGCGGCCTGACGTTGACCTCCTGCGTGCCGGGCAGGACGAAGCCGAACGAGATGAAGTTGAAGACCGCGTACAGCGCCGCGCCGATGGCGGCATACACGATCACCCGCGTGGTGATGGACCAGGAGCTGTCCTGCTGGTCCATCGTGGTGGCTGTCATGTGGATGCCTCTCCTCCGTGGTGATCCACCCCCCGCTGTCGTGCGTCGAGCCCGGCGATGACGGTTGCGAGCTCCTCGCCGCCGAGGAACCGACCGGTGCGATCGGCCCACTCGCCATTCGCATCCATCAATGACGTGACCCGCAGGTTGCACGCGATCCAGCGGTCACGGTCACGGATCACGTCGAGGGGCGCGCCGTCGGCGACGATGGAACCGTCGCGCAGCAGCAGGATGCGATCGGCATAGGTGAGCGCCAGGTCGACGTCGTGTGTGACGAAGTACACGCTTTCGAGTCCGGCGATCCGCTCCACCTCCGTCATGAATGCCGTTGCGCTCCGATGGTCCTGCCCGGCCGACGGCTCGTCAAGTACCAACGTGCGCGGCTCGAGCGCGAGGGCGACCGCCAGACCGAGCCGTTTCTGCTGCCCGAAGGAGAGCGTCATCGGCGGTCGTCGCTGGACGTCCGCCTCGTCCTCCAGCCCAACCCGCTGCAGGGAGGTCGCCACCAGCGCGTCGAACGTTCCCTCGTCGCGGCCCAGGTTGCGTGGCCCGAACAGCAGCTCGTCGCGGACGGTCGGAGCGAAGAGCATCTGCGAGGGGTTCTGGAAGACATAGCCGAACACCGTCGCGAGGTCGGCGACCCCCCGCCCGGCGATCGAACGTCCGTCCACGAGCACCTCGCCGGCGGTATGCGGGACCAGCCCGATGGCGGCCTTGAACAGGGTCGTCTTCCCGGATCCATTCGGGCCGAGGACCGCCACGACCTCCCTCCTGCCGAGGCGAGAGCTCACGCCGCGCAGAACCTGGCGGCCGTCGTATCCGGCCTCGACGTCCCGCCACTCCAGTCT
The DNA here is from genome assembly GCA_036380455.1 of Candidatus Limnocylindria bacterium. GTDB lineage: Bacteria > Chloroflexota > Limnocylindria > QHBO01 > QHBO01 > JACDBZ01. Next base: position 6,257 of record DASVEQ010000147.1, read on the forward strand.
CGGGGGGTCCCCGTCGGCGGCCACGGTGCCGTCCGGGCGGCGGAATGGCTCGGTGCCCCATCCGATGGCCCGCGTCCGGGCGAGGACGATGTCGAACGGCAGCTTTACCTGGAGCGGGTCGGCGATCCCGAAGAAGCCGTCCAGCGAACCGAGATACCGCGTCGCTCCGTCGTCCAGGTAGAGCACGCGGTCCGGCTCCGCCTGGAGGGCGTCCTCGACCCGATGCTCGACGATCACGACGGCCGTGCCCGAATCGGCGAGGGCCCGCACGAGCCCCAGGAGGCGCTGCGCGGCGAGCGGGTCGAGGTTGGCGAGGGGTTCGTCCAGGACGACGAGGCGTGGCTCGAGCATCAGGGCACCGGCGATGGCGACCTGCTGGCTCTCTCCGCCCGAGAGCTCATCGGTCGTGCGCTGCACGAGATGGTCGATGCCGGCCTGCGCCACGACCGCGGCCATCGTGGCGTCGATCTCGTCCGGCGGGATGGCCAGGTTCTCCGGGCCGAATGCCAGCTCACCCCGAATCGTGGAGGCCACGAGCTGCTTCCGCGGGTCCTGGAGGACGGTGCCCACCAGGCGGGCCAGCTCCCGCAGCCGCAGCTCCGTGGTGGATCGGCCGGCGACGCGCACGCTCCCGGACAGGGCGCCACGGTAGGCGTGCGGGATGAGGCCGTTGAGCGCGCGGATGAGCGTGCTCTTGCCGCAGCCCGAGGGCCCGGCCACGAGCAGCACCTCGCCCGGCTCGATCCGCAGCGAGACGTTGCGAAGTGCGGGCTCGGTGGCCCGACGGTAGCGGAACGTGAGGTCGTCGACCTCGACGAGTGGCGGATCGGCCATCGGTCAGGCGGGCTCGATCGTCAGCGTCGTGTCGTGGGTGAGGCCCAGCCGCTCCGCCGCCGAGCCCTGGTTCACGCCGATCCCGAGGCCGGCGTAGTCCGCGTCGTCGTACAGGACCGGCTCGCCCACGCCGACGCCCCCGAAAGTGGTCTGCCAGGGGACGAGGAGCGGCTCCGAGCTGCCGACGCGGACCCGGAACCGGTCGCCCGGGGCGAGCGCCCCGCGCAGCGCGGCAAGGTCCGCCGGCTGGCCGGCGAGGCGGCAGTTGCCGAAGGCGTCCACATACAGCACGGACGTCTCGAGCGCTCCGCCGCGAGCGATCGGCTCCGGAAAGGTGAGCGGCGCGAGCCCGCCCGGATCGATCGCGGACCCGGCCTCGGAGATCGGGGTTCCGCCCGCCAGGTGCGCCGCCACCGGCGCGAAGATGTCGCGCCCGTGGAACGTGGAGGACGCCACGGCGGTCCGCCACAGCGCGCGATTGTCGAGGAGGCGAGCCCGGACGATCCCGCCCAGGCGCTCCGCCGCCGGGAGCAGCAAGCCGTTGTCCGGCCCGACGAGCCGGTCGCCGCGCGCCACCTCGAGGGCGACCGCTCGCCGCTCCGTCCCGACGCCGGGATCCACGACCGCCAGGTGGACGCCGACCGGCTGGTACGGAAGCGACGACCACAGCAGGAAGGCGCCGTCGCGCACGCCGAACGCGCGGCTGCCGTGGGTGAGATCGTTGATGCGAGCCTCCGGCAGGATCGACCAGATCACGCCTCTGCAGGTCGCGGGCGCCGTGTCGCCGAAGTCGGTGAGGAAGCTGATGAAGGGTGGCGCGGCCACGCTCAGCCCCGGCTGATCCGGACCGGCCGGTCGTGACCGATGCCCAGCCGGGCTGCCAGGCTGCCCTGGTTGTCGGCCATCGCCAGGTTGCCGAGGGAGTCGACATACACCAGCGACGCGCCGGTCCGGACGGTCCCGAACGTCGTGCCGTACCGGCTCGACTCGCGGAGCGGAGCATCGCCGCCGAACTCGACCGTCAGTGGCTGGCCGTCGGCGAGCTCGCCGAAGGCGCTCGCCAGCGTCGCGGCGCTCCCCGCCAGCCGCAGGTTCCCGAAGCTGTCGACGTAGGTCACGACGGTTTCGATGGCGCCGTCGGTGGTCGTCGCCTCCGGCTCCGGCAGCCGCACGAGATCCGCGGCCTCGACCGTCGGTCCGATCGCCGCGAACTCGTTGTCGCCGTTCGCCAGGTGGGCGGCCACCGGCGCGAAGATATCGCGCCCGTGGAAGGTGGAGGTGGTGACCGGGAGCCACAGCTCGCGGTTCGCCAGCTCCCGGACTTCCTCGATCCCGCCCAGCGCATCGGCCGGGGGGATCAGGAGCCCGTTGTCCGGACCGATGAGCACGTCGCCGCGCCCGGTGCGGATGCCGATCGGCCGGCGTCTGGTGCCGACCCCCGGGTCGACCACGGCGACGTGGACGCCGACGGGGAAGTAGGGGAGCGCGAAGCGGAGCAGGAAGCCACCGTCGCGGATGGCGTACTTGCGGACGGTGTGCCCGATATCGACGATCTGGGCGTCACGGCAGATCGAGAGCATCACCGCTCGGCAGGTGGCAGCGGCACCGTCGAGGCCGAAGTCGGTGAGGAAGCCGATAACGGGGCGTGCGCGGTCGGTCGGTTGCATGGCTGGCAATCCTAGCCGAGCAGTCTGCCCGCGGCGTTGTGGCTCCACCCGCGCGGGCGATCGACCCCACCTGCCGCGCGGATGCCGAGGCACACGTTTGGACCAACCGGGAGCCAGTGTGTGCGGCAGCGGCACGCAACGGACAGGCACACCGCCTGCCGACCGCGTCCGGGAGCCGCCGCTCGTCGTTTCGGGCCCGCCCCGCACATCCGCGGCAATGGAGGGGCGCGTGATCCCTCCATCCTTCGCCGATGTGTGCCGTGGCGGAACGCCTCACCGTCGGCGCGCCGGAGCGGGCATCCCCAGGCGCTGCTGCGCCCGTCAGTCGAGGGCCACCTGCTCTCGATGTTTGGAGATGTGCGGCTCCATGCCGAGCTCGCTCCGGATGCGGCCGGCGAACGCTTCGGCCGCATCGGGATCGCCGTGCACGATGAACACGCGCTTCGGCTTGCCGGCCGCATCATCGGCGCGGCCGAAATGCGCCAGCCAGGCCTCGAGCTCGTGCTGATCGGCGTGCGCCGAGAAGCCGGAGATGACCCGGACGCGGCAGCGCACGTCGATCTCCTGCCCGTCGATCCTCGCCGTGCGGCCGCCGTCCTGGATGTGCCGTCCCAGGGTGCCTTCGCCCTGGTAGCCGATGAACAGCAGCGTGCACTTCGGGTCGGGGAGGAAGTCCTTGAGGTGATGCATGACCCGGCCGCCGGTGAGCATCCCCGAGGCCGCGACCACCATGAAGGGCCGTTTCGCATGGCGAATCGCCTTCGACTCATCGACCGAGTCGGTGAAGTGCTGGCCAGGGTAGTTCAGCGGCGACTCACCGGATCGCAGAAGTGCCGCCGTCTCCTCGTCATAGGTCTCGGGGTGGTCGACGTACACCGTCGTCGCCTTCGAGGCCATCGGCGAGTCGAGGTAGAGCGGCACGCGCGGGATCCGCTGCTGGCGAACGAGGTCGTCGAGGACCCAGATCACGTCCTGCGTGCGGCCGATGGCGAAGGCCGGCACGAGCAGCACGCCCTCGTCGCTCGACACCTCGTTGATGGCGGTCACCAGCTCCTCGATCGCCTCGTCGTGCGGGTCATGCTCGCGATTCCCGTATGTCGACTCGACGACGACCGCATCGGCGCGGGTGATCGGCGTCGGGTCGCGGAGGATCGGCGACTCGTCGCGGCCGAGGTCCCCGGAGAAGACGATCGTGCGCCGCTGATCGCCGTCGGTCACCCGCAGCTCGATGATCGCCGAGCCGAGGATGTGGCCGGCGTCGTGGAAAACCGCGGTGACGCCGTCGGTGACCGCGACCTCGTCCCCGTAATCGCAGCCGCGCATCTGCTGCATCGTCGTTTCGACGTCGCGCTCGTCGTAGAGCGGCTGGCGGGTCTCGGTGCGGCCCTCGGGCGGCGCGGAGCGCAGGCGCTCCGGCAGCGATTCGTCGTCGACCTCCTCGGCGGCCGCCTCCGACTCGGCCTCGGCGGAGGCCTGGGACGCTTCCGCGGCCTTCCGCGCCTGCCGGCGATTCCAGCGCTCGGTGAACTCGACCTGGAGCTTCGCGGAGTCGCGGAGCACGATCTCCGCGAGGTCCACCGTCGCGCGCGTGGCGTGGATCGGCCCCTCGTAGCCGGCTCGGACCAGCGCCGGCGTTCGGCCGCAATGATCGAGGTGGGCGTGCGTCAACAGGAGGGCGTCGATCCGCTTCGCGTTGAAGGCGAACGGCATCCGGTTTCGGGCGACCTCCTCGGGCGATCCCTGGAACATGCCGCAGTCGACGAGGACGCGCCGATCGCCGGTCGCCACCAGGAACTGGGAGCCGGTGACGCAGCCCGCAGCGCCGAGAAACTGGATCTCGATCCCCACTCAGACCTCCATGGTTGCGCGGTTCGCGCTCGGGAGCGGTGAGTATGGCCGATGCCGGCCCAGGCCATGCGTATGATCGAGGCATGCCCTTCCCGATCGAGCCGCCCATCGAGCCGATGCTCGCGAAGCCGACTCCCGCCATTCCCGAAGCGGACGGATGGATCTACGAACCGAAGTGGGACGGCTTCCGCGCGCTCGTGTTCCGGGACGGTGACGAGGTCTACCTCCAGTCGCGCGACCTCAAGCCCCTCAACCGCTACTTCCCGGAGCTCGAGATGCCCATCCGCGCGGTCGGCGCGCCGGGCGCCCGGTTCGTCCTCGACGGCGAGGTCGTGATTGCACGCCCGGAAGGCGGCCTCGACTTCGACGCGCTCCTGCTCCGCATCCATCCGGCCGCCAGCCGGGTGAAGATGCTGTCCGAGCAGTCGCCGGCCTCATTCGTCGCCTTCGACTGCCTCGCGGATGCGGACGGGGACCACATGAGCGCCCCGTTCGACGAGCGGCGCGAGCGACTCGGTCGGCTGCTGGCATCGCCGCCCGACGACGTGCGGCTGACGCCGTCGACCACCGATCCGGCCGTGGCGCGGCATTGGTTCGAGGTCTTCGAGGGTGCGGGCCTGGACGGGGTGATCGCGAAGCGGGCCGAGGAGCCGTATCGGCCCGGGAAGCGCATGATGGCGAAGATCAAGCATGCGCGTACCGCGGACTGCGTGGTGGCAGGCTTCCGCTGGCACAAGAATGGGCCGGGCACGCTGATCGGCTCCCTGCTCCTCGGCCTGTGGAACGATGCCGGTCACCTCCAGCACGTGGGCGTCACGTCGTCCTTCACGATGGCCAAGCGCGCGGAGCTCGTCGAGCTCCTCGAGCCGTATCGGCGCGGCGGCATGGAGGACCATCCGTGGCGCGAGTGGGCGCTGGCCGAGGCGGCGGCCGTGGAGGAGGGGAAGCGGCTGCCGGGGGCGACTTCGCGATGGAACCGCGGGAAGGACCTCTCGTGGGAGCCGGTGCGGCCCGAGCTGGTGTGCGAGGTCGGCTTCGACCACCTCCAGGGCGACCGGTTCCGCCACGCCGCGACGTTCCGGAGCTGGCGGCCCGATCGATCGCCGGCGGACTGCCGCTACGATCAGCTCGAGGAGACCCCGCCAGCGCTGCTGGCGGACCTCTTCGGGGCCTGATCGGCTGGCTACACTGGCGATCGCGCCCATTCCCGAGTGCCCGCAGGGAGAATGACTCGTGTCCGTCGCCGTCGATCCCAACGCTGCCGTCAACGACCTGGCCGACCGATTCTGGGAGGGACTCCTCGAGCGTGATCCGGTGTGGGCCACCGTCCTCGGCGACGAGCGCTACAACGATCGATGGCCCGATCTCGGCGCGGAGGGCCGCGCCGCGGACGAGGCCGCCTATCGGTCCGCGCTCGACGAGGCACGCGGCATTCCGACCGACGGGCTCGAGCCGGAGCAGGTCATCACCCGCGACCTGATCATCCTCATCAGCGAGAACCACCTCGAGCAGCTGGCGCAGAAGCAGTACCAGCTGGCGATCGATCACATGTCGGGGCCGCAGGTGTGGCCCGCCGAGTTCGCGCAGTACCAGCCCGCGGACACCGCGGAACGGCTGGAGAAGCTCCTCGCGCGCCACGCGGCCTACCCGGCGATGATCGAGCAGTACATCGAGACCCTCGGCGAGGGGGTCCGCGACGGCCGAACGGCGGCCGCGATGCCGGTGCTGCGTGCCATCGAGCAGATCGATCGGCTCCTCGCCCTGGCGCCGGAGGCCCACCCCGCCAGCGCGATGGCTCCAGTGTCCGATGAGGACCGCCCTCGCCTCGTCGCGGGGGTGGAGGAGCACGTCTACGCCGGGCTCCGCCGCCTCCGTGGATACCTCGTCGATGACTACGAGCCGCACGCCCGCCCACAGCCGGGCATCTCCTCGACGCCCGGCGGCCAGGAGGCGTACCGCCTCGCAATCCGCGTGCAGACCAGCCTCGACACCACGGCCGCGGAGGTCCACGCCTTCGGCATCGCCGATCTCGAGGCGATCGAGGCCGAGAAGGACGAGATCGCCCACCGTCTCGGGCACGCCGACCGGCACGTGATGCGCGAAGCGCTCGCCGCGAATCCGGCGAACCACACCGACGACCCCGCCGCGATCGTGCGGCTCGCCCAGGACCAGACCGACCGCGCCTACGCCGCGGCGCCGACGTACTTCGGGCGCCTGCCGAGCGCGAACTGCTACGTGAAGCCGGTGGAGGCCTACCGCGAGGCCGACTCGCCGCCCGCCTTCTACATGCCGCCCTCGCTCGACGGGTCGCGGCAGGGCCAGTACTACATCAACACCTACCAGCCACACGAGCGCCAGCTTCATCGGCTGGCGTCGATCACCTTCCACGAGGCGACGCCGGGCCATCACTTCCAGATCGCCATCGAGATGGAGCTGGAGGGATTACCGCCCTTCCGGACGCTTGGCGCCCGCATCGCCGGCGGCGCCTACGTCGAGGGCTGGGGGCTCTACACCGAGCGGCTGGCCGACGAGATGGGCCTCTACGCGTCGGAGCAGGAGCGCTTCGGGATGCTCGAGGCCCAGTCCTTCCGGGCCTCGCGGCTCGTCGTCGACTCCGGCCTCCACGCCATGGGATGGACCCGGGAGCAGGCGATCGCCTTCATGCACGAGCGAGGCTCGCTGCCGATGGTCGACGCCGAGATCGAGGTCGATCGCTACACCGTGTGGCCCGGTCAGGCCCTGACCTACAAGCTCGGCCAGCGCGAGATCGAGCGGGCGCGTGCCGACGTGTCGGCGGCGATGGCGGACCGATTCGACCTGCGCGCCTTCCATGACGAGGTGCTCGGGCATGGCTCGCTGCCGCTGGCGACGTTGCGCCGGGAGATCCTCGGTTGGGTGGAGGCGGCGGTCAGCTCCCGGATCTAGGGCGCCCTGGACGCCGAGGCGTCAGCGCATCTCGGTCCAAGGGTCGTAGTCGGGGTCGGGCGGCTCCGCCGCGGGACGGAGTGACTCCGGGACGTTGCGCAGGTTGACGCGGATTCGCCACCACACCTTGTAACGACCGCGCATCCCGTCGACCAGCACGTCCTCGGGGTCGCGGACGTGCGCCGCGGCCTCCGGGTGCCGGGCGCGCCAGCGGTCGAGCCCGGCGAGCGCATCGGCCTTGTCGGCGGCCTGGCCGATGACGAGCAGCGGCTGCGTGGAACGGCGGCGCCCGGTGGGTGGCACGGTGCCGTCCGGGTTGCGGGCGGGCGGCGACGGCATGGGCGGGGCCACGGAGCCCGCCCGTCCCCGTGGGGCCGTTGCGTCGGTCGGCTTCAGCTCACCGGGATCCGGCATCCGCCGGCGGGAGGGCTGGACCCGCGGTGGCTCACCCGGCTGCTTTGCGTAGCTCGGCGGCCACGGTGCGTCGCCCTGGCCCTCCGCCTCCTGGCGCGCCACGAGGTCGAGGAGCGGCGCCAGCGAATGAGCGGCCGCGTCGATGCCGGCTCCGACGTCGCCGAGGCGGGCGTAGCGCTCGGGGACGGTGCGCAGGGTGAAATCCTCGAGCTCGGCGTCGGGCACCTCGTCCCAGCTGAGCGGCGCCGAGACGGTGGCCGTCCGCCGCGGCCGGACCGAGTACACCGAGGCGACCGTCCGGTCCTTGGCGTTCTGGTTGTAGTCCAGGAAGACGCCGTGGCGCTCCTCCTTCCACCACTTCGACGTGGCCAGCTGCGGCGCGCGTCGCTCGACCTCGCGCGCCAGCGCCAGCGCGGAGCGGCGGACCTCGGAGAAGCCCCAGCGCGGCTCGATCCGGACGTAGACGTGGATGCCCCGCGAGCCGGACGTCTTCGGCCAGGCCGTGTAGCCGAGCTCCTCGAGGACCTCGCGAACCACGAGGGCCACAGCCCGAACGTCCGCCCAGGCAACGCCCGGTCCGGGATCGAGGTCGACCCGCAGCTCGTCGGGGTGGTCGAGGTCGGCGGATCGCACCGGGTGCGGGTTGAGGTCGATGCACCCGAGGTTCACGACCCACGCCAGCGCCGCGAGGTTGTCGACGACCACCTCGTCCGCGGTGCGTCCGGAGGGGAACGAGAGCTCGACGGTGCGCACGAACTCCGGCACGGACTTCGGCGCGCGCTTCTGGAAGAAGGCCTCGCCAGCCGCGCCGTCCACGAAGCGCTTGAGCGCCATGGGCCGATCGCGAACCCCCCGCAGGGCCCCGTCGCCGACGGCAAGGTAGTACTCGACGAGGTCGAGCTTCGTGATCCCGACATCGGCGAAGAAGAGCTTGCCGGGATTGCTCACCGAGACCTCGTACCCGTCGAGATCAAGCGTGATCGATTCGGACTTCGCCATCGGCACACAGGGTAGCCTGCACGCAGGGGCGGCACGAGCCTTGCGAGGTGGTTACACCCATGATCGATCGCCTCAAGCAGCCCGTGGCGCGGCTTGACGACTGGAGCCGGCGCCATCCGCTGGCGCGCGTCTCACGCCGGGCGATCACGGGCTTCCTGTCGCACGACGCGCTCCAGTACGCCGGCAGCATGGCCTACTTCGGCGTGCTGTCCCTCTTCCAGCTGCTGATCCTCGGCATCGTCGTCGGCTCGTTCCTCCTCGGCGAGGGCGAGGCGCGCGAGTTCGTCATCGAGCAGGTGCAGGACGGGACGCCGCTCGACGCCGAGACGATCGCGGGCGTCATCGACGCGGCGATCGAGTCCCGTGGGACGCTCACGGTCGTCGGCTTCGGCTTCCTGCTGTGGAGCGCCCTCGGGATCTTCTCCGCGCTCTCGAACGGGATCAGCCGCGTCTTCGAGAACGCCCCGCGCCGCGGCTTCCTCCGCGACAAGCTCGTCGGGCTGCTGCTCATGGCGCTCACCGGCGTGCTCGCCCTGGCGTCGCTCGTGATCGGCATCGTGACCGGCGTCCTCCAGAAGGCCGCGGGTCGCGCCCTGGCGGAAATCCCGGGCGCGGGCTCCGCCGTGTGGCTCATCGGCCTCATTGCTCCGATCCTCCTGATCTTCATCGCCTTCTGGGTGATCTACCGGGTCGTGCCCAATCGGCCGGTCCGCTGGGGCGAGGTGCTGCCCGGCGCCCTGGTCGCGGCGCTGCTGTGGACGGTGCTGCGCTTCGGGTTCACCTGGTACGCGACGAGCGTGGCGAACTATGAGTCCGCCTTCGGCCCGCTGTCGACGGGCATCTCGCTCCTCGTCTTCCTGTACTTCGCCAGCGTGGTGATCCTGCTGGGCGCCGAGTTCGCACGGGCCAGCGCGCTCGACGACGAGACCGGGCCGATCGCCGCCGCGGACCCGCGCCTGCTGCCCGTCTCGATCGAGCCCGGCCCTGGCCCCGCGGCGCCGCCCAAGGGCCGGCTTCCGCGCCCGGTCGCGCTCCTCGGAGCGGCCGTCGCCGGCCTCGTCATCGGCCGCCTCACGAAGCGTGGCGAGGACGACTGAGGGCCGGCCGGATCAGCCTGGTACCGGTCCCAACGCGGCACGGGGGTAGACCGGTGTAGTACATTCGGGGGCGTTCCGGTGCCTCCAGGCGTCGGGCACCATCGCCCCGAACTCTCTCGCAACGGGGCACAAGGGCAATTGAACAGTGCGGATCACCGCTCGATGAGGCGGCGATCCAGACTCGCCGTCACGTTCGTCGCCCTGCTGACGGTGGGCTGGACCGTCCTCACAGCACAACCCAGCGGCTCGGCCCTTGCCGCTGATCCCGAAGCCGAACTGGCTCGAACGCGAGCCGAGCTTGCCGATGCGCAGTCGGCGCAGCAGTCGCTTCAGGCAACCCTCGACCACCAGCGCGCCGAGCTCTCGCAGCTCCAGCGGCGGTCCGCCGATCTCGACGTCCAGCTCGATCTGGCGCGTGCCGAGCTGGCGGCCGTCACCGCAGAGTACGAGCGGGTCACGGGCCTGCTCGCGCAGGTCCGCGAGCAGGTCACCGAGATCGAGGCGCGCATCGCCGAGCTCCGGGCGCAGATCGCCGCGCTCGACGACGAGCTGACCGCGGTCGCCGCCGACATCAGCCGCCGTTCGGCGGACCTCGATGACCGCGAGGCCCTGCTCGAGGACCACCTCCGCTCCGCCTACGAGCGGTCGCAGACCTCGATCCTCGAGATCCTGCTGTCCGCCGATTCGCTCGACGAGGCCACCACCCAGGTCGGCTATCTGATGAGCGTGTCCGACCAGGACCAGGTCCTCGCCGAGGACATCCGCGCCATCCGCGCCGAGCTGGAGACGCGGCGCGCGACGCTCAAGGACGGTCGCCGAGCGCTGGCTGATGCGAGGGCCGTCGCTCGCGACGAGGAGGCGAGCCTCAAGGCGCGCCGCGACGAGCTCACCGTCCTCGAGGCCCAGCTGGCCGAGCTGCGCGCCGCCGCCGATCAGAAACGGGCGCAGCAGGAGGCTGCCCTCAATGCCTCGCTCGCCGCCGAGGGTGACGTCGCGCAGAAGATCGCGGACAACGAGCGCGCCGCCCAGGCCATGGCGGATCTCGCCGCCCAGCTCCAGCGCGAGGCGGCCGCGCAGGAAGCCGCCATCAAGGAGGCCAAGCGTCGAGCCGCGGAGGAGGCCGCCCGTCGAGCCGCCGAGGAGAAGGCACGCAACGCGACCTCGAACTACGGGTTCCGCTGGCCCGAGCGCTCCTTCCGTATCACCCAGGAATGGGGCCCGACCACGTTCGCCCTCGAGCCGCCGTACACCTATCGAGGGACGTACTACCCGCACTTCCACGCCGGGATCGACTTCGCCAACGGCTGCGGCACCCCGATCTACTCGGCCGGCCCCGGCGTGGTGGTCGCCTCCGGTCAACCGCTCATGCCGTGGGACTCCGGATTCGGCGTGGTCGTCGACCACGGGGGCGGCATCCAGACCTGGTACTGGCACCTGCAGCCGCGCGTCGTCGTGGGGCCGGGGATGATCGTCACCAGCGAGAACGTCATCGGCTACGAGGGCACCACGGGCATGTCGACCGGCTGCCACGTCCACTTCGCCGTCAACGACAACGGCGTCTGGGAGAATCCGCGGGCGTACCTGCCGTAGCGTTCCGCCTCGTGGAGCCAGCGAAGCGCAGCGACTTGCGCCGGGACGCACGTAACTGGCAACTTCGTCGGCCGTCGGCTGGAGATGGCCCATCCATGCTCCAGAACCTGCGCCCCCGAGCACATCCCGTAGCCAAAGGAAGCTCCAGCGCGACCGACTTCCCAGATACGTGCGCCACCACGCACATGGCCGCGTGGGAGGAGAAGGTTCCTACGCTTCGACGGGGGCCCGGACTGCGGGAAGGTAGAGCCGGTCGACGTACTCGGTGAGCATCCGGGCCGTGCTGAACTGCCACAGCGCCGATCGGATCGAGGCGCGCATCGTCTGCAGCCACGGCATCGGCAGGCCATCCGCCCCGCGGTCGAAGTAGCGCGGGACGATCTCCTCCTCGAGCAGCCGGTACAGCTCGAGCGCATCGGCGGCATCCTGGGCCTGGTCGTCGCCGTCGGGCTGGCGGTCGCCGATCGCCCAGCCGTTCGAGCCGTCGAAGCCCTCGTCCCACCAACCGTCGAGGATCGAGACCGACGGGATGCCGTTGATCGCCGCCTTCATGCCCGAGGTTCCCGACGCTTCCAGCGGGCGGCGCGGATTGTTGAGCCAGATGTCGACGCCACCCACCAGGAAGCGGGCGACGCGCATGTCGTAGTCCTCGATGATGAACACGCGCCCGCGGAGGCGGGCCGAACGCGACAGGCTGAAGAGGTGCTCGATGACCTGCTGGCCGGGTCGGTCGGCCGGGTGTGCCTTCCCGGCGATCACGATCTGCACCGGCCGGTCGCCGGATGACAGGATTCGGGCCAACCGTTCCTCGTCGCTGAACAGCAGGGCGGCGCGCTTGTATGTCGCGAAGCGCCGAGCGAAACCGATCGTCAGCGCCTGTGGGTCCAGCACGCCGCGGACCGCGCGGAGGGCGTCGGGCGACTCGCCGTGGCGCGCGAACTGGCGCGCCAGCCGTCCCTCCAGGAATCCCATCATCTCCCGCTTCTGCTGGAGATGGGCGCTCCACAGCTCCTCGCCGTCGAGGTCGGTCAGGCCGGAGAGCCCGGCCGGCCCATTGAGGTCGACGCCGAGCGGCTCGCCGATTGCCCGCTGCACGAGCCGTCGGACGGGACGCCCAAGCCAGGTCGGGACGTGGACGCCGTTCGTGATCGCCTGGACCGGGTGGCCGGCCAGCTCCTGCCACGTCTCCGTTGCGGTGGCGCCGTGGAGCTGCGAGACCGCGTTCGCGTCGGCGGCGTGGCGGAGGACGAAGGCGGTCATGTCGAAGGGCGCGTCGGGGTCGTCGGTGTGGCCCCGCCCCAGCTCGAGCAACTCGGCGGGCTCGGCGCGGGCGGCCTCGAACCACGGGCGGAGCGCGCGGGAGACGACGGTGCGGTCGAAGACCTCGTTGCCCGCCGGGACCGGCGTGTGGATGGTGAAGACGGCGTCACGCCCCACCCGCCGCAGCGCCTCGCCGGCGGCCAGGCCGGGCTGGGCGGCGATCAGCTCGCGGGCGCGCTCCACGAGCAGGAAGGCGGAGTGGCCCTCGTTGAGGTGCCAGACGGCGGGATCGATCTCCAGCTCGCGGAGGGCGCGCACGCCACCGATGCCGAGTACAAGCTCCTGGCAGAGCCGCATCTCGCGGCCGCGCACGTAGAGGATGTGTGTGATCGGCCGGTCGGCGGGATCGTTGGCCGGGATGTCGGTGTCGAGCAGCAGAATCGGCACACGACCGACCTGAGCCACCCACACTGCCGCGCGCACCTCGCGATCGGCGATCTCCACGCCGACCTCCAGCGGCTGGCCGTCGCGGCCGCGCGCCCGGCGCAGCGGCAGCTGGCCCGGGTCGAGGTCGGGCTGGGCGTGCTCCTGGTGGCCATCGGCGTCGATCTGCTGCCGGAAGTACCCGCGGCGATAGAGGAGGCCGATGCCGACGAAGGGAAGCGCCGCATCGGAGGCCGACTTGCAGTGGTCGCCGGCCAGGATGCCGAGGCCGCCCGAGTAGATCTGCATCGATTCATGAATACCGAATTCGGCGCAGAAGTAGGCGATCGGTCCCGGGAGCTCGCGCTCCGGCGTGGTCGCGTACCACGACTCCGCCCCGTTACCGAGGTAGCGGTGGAACTCGTCCAGCACGCGGCTGGCGTCGACCATGAAGTCCTCGTCCGCGGTCAGCTCGGCCCAGCGCGCCTGGTCCGCGTAGCGGAGGACCGCGATGGCGTTCCGATGCCGCGTCCACGCGGACGGGTTGATGCGGCTGAAGAGTGCCTGCGCGCGAGGCGTCCAGCTCCACCACAGGTTGTAGGCGAGCTCGCCGAGGCCGTCGAGGCCGGCGGGCAGGTGGAAGTCGTGGCCCGAGAGGGTGGGCACGCGGAGGGAAGTCACGAGTGCGGATGATAGCGGCGTCGGCGCGTACCATGGCAGCGATGACGTCGATCCGCGAATCCACCGGCCTGGACGTCGGTGCCCTCCGTGACCATTTCCCGGCCCTGGTCCGCACGCTCAACGGACGACCGGTCGCCTACCTCGACGGGCCTGGCGGCACGCAGGTCACGCGCGAGTGCATCGCCGCCATGGCGGCCTACCTGGAGCGCAGCAACGCCAACCATGGCGGAGCCTTCACCACCTCGGTGGAGACCGATGCGATCCTCGACGAGGCCCACGCGGCCGGCGCCGACTTCCTCGGGGCGCACGAACCGCGCGAGATCGTCTTCGGCCCGAATATGACCACGCTGACGTTCGCCTTCAGTCGGGCGATCGGCCGCGACCTGGCCCCCGGCGACGAGGTCGTTGTCACGCGGCTCGACCACGATGCCAATGTCGCGCCGTGGCTGGCGATGGCCGAGGATCGAGGGCTCACCGTCCGCTGGCTGGAGCTGGCGCAGGATGGCGCCTCGCTCGACCTCGATACGCTGGACGAGGTGCTCACGCCGCGGACGAAGGTCGTGGCGGTCGGCCTCGCGTCGAACGCCCTCGGCACCGTCACCGACGTGGGGCGGGTCGTCGAGTCGGCCCATGCGGTCGGGGCCCTCGCCTATGTCGACGCCGTCCACGCAGCGCCGCATCTGCCGATCGACGCCGGCGCGCTGCGGGCGGACTTCGTCGTGTGCAGCCCGTACAAGTTCTTCGCGCCGCACCTTGGGATGCTGTACGGCCGCGCCGATCACCTCGAGCGGCTCACCGCGTACCGGGTGCGGCCGGCCGGCGCCGCCTCGCCGGGGAAGTGGCAGACCGGCACCCAGAACCACGAGGCGCTCGCCGGCCTGGTCGGCACATTCGGCTACCTCGAGCGGCTCGGCGCCGCGTACGGCGAGGCGGCGGATCGAACCGACCGACGTGGCCGCCTGCGGGCCGCGATGTCCGCCATCCATGCCCACGAGCGCGGGCTGGCGCTCGAGACGCTCGAGCGCCTGGGCACCGTCCCCGGTCTGCGGATCCACGGCATCACCGACCCCACGCGCATTGACGAGCGTGTCCCGACCTTCTCGTTCACCGTTCGCGGCCACCACCCGAGGGCCATCGCCGAGCACCTGGCGAGCCGGGCGATCAACACCTGGGACGGTGACTTCTACGCCTGGGAGCTCGTCCGAGCCCTTGGCCTCGACGACGCGGGTGGCCTGCTCCGCATCGGCCTCGTGCACTACAACACGCTCGACGAGGTCGATCGGCTGGTGGAGGCTCTGCTCGAGCTCGGCTGACCCGGCAGACGCTCCCTCTGCCGCCCTCGCCCGGCCTGATCGCTCCCGGCAGTCAGGCGCCGCGGCAGACGCCG
>DASVEQ010000148.1:0-17820 GCA_036380455.1 Candidatus Limnocylindria bacterium
CGGACGAGCGATCCTGGGAGCGGCTCGGGGAGCTCGCCGCCGAGCCCGTCGTCCGCGCCATCGGTGAGATTGGGCTCGACCACTTCCGTGACCTGTCGCCGAGGGACGTTCAGCGAGACGCGTTCGCGCGCCAGCTGGACCTGGCCGACCGGCTCCGCCTTCCGGTGCTCGTCCACGACCGTGACGCGCACGCCGACGTCGAGGCGGCGCTCCTGAGCTGGTCAGGGCGCCCGGGTTCGGGTGCCCGGGGCGTCCTGCACGCCTTCTCGGGCGACGCGGCCATGGCGGCCCGGCTCGCTGCCACCGGCTTTCTCGTCAGCTTCGCCCTGCCCGTCGCGTTTCGCTCCGCCATGGGTCCGCGTGCGGCGGCAGCGGCGCTCGAGGCCGGCCGCGTTCTCGTCGAGACCGACGCCCCGTACCTCGGGCCGGACCGGGAGCGGCGCAACGAACCGACGACCGTGCTGCGCGTGGCGGCGGAGCTCGCCCGGCTCCGCGGGACCACGCCCGAAGAGCTCGTCGCGCCGATTCGCCAGGCGTTCGATGCGCTCATCGCCTGAGCGGACGACCGCTCGAGCGTCGAGCACCTCGGTTGGCACGCCGGTTGCAACCTCCCGAGCCGGGATGGCGCACGCCATCAGCTCCAAGGCAATCACTAGGAGGGTCCCAACGCATGGGCCAGGTCAACGTCAACAGTGGCGGGAGCGAGCCCGTCGGTGAGCCGACCGGCAGCAGCGGCGCCGGGTTCATTCTCGGCATCATCGTGGCGATCATCGTGATTGCGGCGCTCGTGTACTTCCTCGTCCTCAATGGCGGGGACGGCGGCAACGGCGGCACCGACGGGGGCACCACCGACAGCGGGAACGGGGACGAAGTGCTTCCGAGCACCGATGACGGCGGCGAGGTTGCCCCGAGCGGCTGGGTGCTCGTCACCCGCGCTTAGACCGCCCGACCACTCTCGACGACGCCTCGGCCTTCGGCCGGGGCGTCGAGCTGTTTCGGGGCACATTCGGTTGACACTCGTCGATGGGGAGTGCTACCTTGCGGCTTAGCACTCTCGACGGTTGAGTGCCAGTCCGACGGTCCCGACCCCCTTCCGGTGTCGAGGTGGCCGCGGCGGCAATCCCGGCGAGACGCTACATCTCAACCGCACCAGTTCGCATCGGTTGCGCATGCAAGGAGGCACCACGCACTCATGACCACCACGGTCAGCGGCACGGCCACCGGGCTGAAGCCCCTGGGGGACCGCCTTGTCGTCAAGCCCACGCCGCGCGAGGAGATGACCAAGAGCGGCATCGTCCTCCCGGATACTGCCAAGGAGCGCCCGCAGGAGGGCACGATCCTGGCCGTCGGTCCCGGACGCACCCTCGATGACGGGTCGCGCGAGGCGATGGACGTCAGCGAGGGCCAGAAGGTCCTCTTCCAGAAGTACGCCGGCACCGAGTTCAAGCTCGATGACGAAGAGCTCCTGATCCTGTCGCAGAAGGACATCCTGGCCGTCATCGAGTAGCGGCCGCTCCACTTTTCGACCGATGCGCCGCGCTGGAGCGCGGCGACCACCAAGGAGGAACACGAGAACCGTGGCGAAGCAGCTGCTGTTCGAGGAAGAGGCGCGTCGCTCCCTCAAGCGCGGCGTGGACAAGATGGCCGATGCCGTCAAGGTCACGCTCGGGCCGAAGGGCCGATACGCTCTCCTCGACAAGAAGTTCGGCGCACCGACGATCACGAACGACGGTGTGACCATTGCCCGCGACATCGAGCTCGAGGACCCGTACGAGAACATGGGTGCCCAGCTGCTCGAGGAGGTCGCGACCAAGACGAACGACGTCGCCGGCGACGGCACGACCACGTCGATCGTCCTCGCCCAGGCGATCATCACCGAGGGCCTCAAGAACGTCACCGCCGGCGCCAGCCCGATGGGCCTGAAGCGCGGCATCACGAAGGGCGTCGAGGCCATCGTCGAGGAGATCAAGCGCCTGTCGAAGCCGGTCGAGACGACCGACGACATCGCCCACATCGCCGCCATCAGCGCCCGTGACACCGAGATCGGCGACATGATCGCCCAGGTCATGGACAAGGTCGGCAAGGACGGCGTCGTCACCGTCGAGGAGTCCCAGGGCCTGAAGATGGAGACCGAGTACGTGGAGGGCATGCAGCTCGACCGCGGCTACGTCTCCGCCTACATGGTGACCAGCACCGAGGGCGGCAAGCTCGAGGCGGTTCTCGATCAGCCGTACATCCTCGTCACCGACAAGAAGATCAGCGCGGTGGCGGACATCCTCCCGACTCTCGAGAAGACCGTCTCCACCGGCAAGCCGCTCCTCATCATCGCTGAGGACGTCGACGGTGAGGCACTCGCGACCCTGGTCGTCAACAAGCTGCGCGGCACGGTGAACGTGCTCGCCGTCAAGGCGCCCGGTTTCGGCGACCGCCGCAAGGCCATGCTCGAGGACATCGCGACCCTGACCGGTGCGCGGGTCATCAGCGAGGAGGTCGGCCGCAAGCTCGAGAGCGTGCAGCTCGAGGATCTCGGCCAGGCGCGACGCGTCACGGCGAACAAGGACTCGACGACCATCGTCGAGGGCAAGGGCGACGCGAACGCCATCAAGGCGCGCATCGGCCAGATCAAGCTCCAGATCGAGGACACGACCTCCGACTTCGATCGCGAGAAGCTTCAGGAGCGGCTCGCGAAGCTCAGCGGTGGCGTCGCGGTTCTCAAGGTCGGCGCGGCCACCGAGGTCGAGCTGAAGGAGAAGAAGCACCGGATCGAGGACGCGCTGAGCGCCGCCCGCGCCGGCGTGGAGGAGGGCATGGTCGCCGGCGGCGGCTCCGTTCTCATCCACGCGCTGCCGGCCCTCGACAAGATCGAGGTGCTGGGCGACGAGGCGATCGGCGTCAATATCCTGCGCCGCGCGCTCGAGGAGCCGCTGCGTCAGATCGCCGTCAATGCCGGCCAGGAGGGCTCGGTCGTCGTCGAGGCCGTCCGCAAGCTCAAGCCGGGCAGCGGGTACGATGCCGCGAAGGGGGAATATGGCGACCTGTTCGCGTGGGGCGTCATCGACCCGGCCAAGGTGACCCGCTCGGCGCTCGAGAATGCCGCCAGCATCGCCGGCCTGCTCCTGACCACCGAGACGATCGTCACCGATCTGCCGGAGAAAGACAAGGCGCCGATGGGCATGCCGCCCGGCGGCATGGGCGGGATGGACTACTAGTCCACCTGCTCACCGATGCGAAGGGCCCCGGCTTCGGCCGGGGCCTTCGTCGTGCGCGGCATCCTCCGATCATCGGCCCTCCGAACGTGCACTATCCACCGTGCGGCACCACCTGCCGCGGCCACTACCGGAGGACCAGAGCGATGCGATTCATCCAGGAATTCGGCTTCACCATCAAGCTCGGCGAGGAGCAGGCATACCAGCAGTGGCTGGTGGAGCGCGAGCAGGCGCTCGCCGCGGCGGCCCCGGCGGGCACGAAGTACCTCGGGACGTTTACCACCGTGTACACCTCCGAGAAGCAGAGCGGCTGGTACAAGACGTACCTCGAGCTCGACAGCTACGCGGCGATGGACACGCTTGCGGCGGAGATGAAGAGCGCGGACAGCGAGTTCGGCCGGCTCATGCGCGAGAGCTCGCGGTTCGGCGACTACGACCACGCCGCGCCCTGGAGCAACGGGCTGTACAAGGCGGTCGTCGACGCCACGATCTGGGATCCCGGCGGCTGACGAGCACTGCGAGGGGGCCCTGAAAGCGCCAGGACGGCAGCACGAATCGGCCATACGGACGCCCGCGTCGCCGCCGTACACTCGCCGCGTCGCGACCCCGCCACGCAGGAAGGACGCTCATGCCCGGCCATCTCCGCCGTCGTCGGTACGCTCTCATCCTGGTGATCGGCCTCCTGGCCGGCTTGCTTCCACAGGCGGCGATGGCGGCCGCACCGAGCATGACGGCGCAAGTCGTGAGGAGCGGCCTCAGCTTCCCGTGGGACGTCGCATTCCTGCCCGATGGGCAGATGCTCGTCACCGAGCGCGCAGGGCGTGTGCGCGTCTATGCCAGCGGGTCGCCGGGCGCGGCCCTGGTTCGCACCGTCAACATCTCCGTCACCCAGGTCGGCGAGTCCGGGCTCATGGGAATCGCCGTCGACGTCGACTTCGCCTCGAACCGCTACGTGTACGTCTGCGCGTCGCAGACGGTCTCCGGCGCCTGGCGCAACCGGGTGCTCCGATACACGGTCGCCGCGAACGGAGCGTGGGGCGGTCTCAAGGTGCTCGTCGGAGGCATGCTGGCCAACAACATCCACAACGGCTGCGCGGTGGAGATGTCCCGCGATGGCAGGCTGTGGGTCAGCATGGGCGACGCTGGGAATGGCAGCCTCGCGCAGAACCGCAGCAGCCTGAACGGCAAGATCCTGCGGATGAACCGCGAGGGCGGGACGCCCGCCGACAACCCCGTCATCGGCGGCCTGCGCAACATCGTGTATTCGATGGGCCACCGCAACGTCCAGGGTCTCGCCATCCGACCCGGCACCGGGCAGGTGTACGCAGTCGAGCATGGCCCGGACGTCAACGACGAGATCAACCGGATCGTCGCCGGCGGGAACTACGGCTGGCCCTGCCACACGGGGAACGTGACGAGCGCCTGCGGGTCATCGGCAACGACGATCGGCTCGCTGTGGGCGTCGGGTGGCTCGACGATCGCCACCTCCGGGGGCGCGTTCGTGGGCGGGGCGCAGTGGGCCGACTACAACGGCCATCTCTTCGTGAGCACGCTGAAGCAACGTGACGTCCGGCGCTTCTCGATCAATGCGGCAGGCACCTCCCTGGGTGGGCCCGCCCTGCACTTCGACCAGGTGTGGGGCCGGCTACGGGCATCCACGCTCGGTCCCGGCGGCCAGCTCTACCTGACGACCTCGAATGGTGGCGCGTCCGGGCAGTGCCCGTCCGGGGACTGTGTCATTCGGGTCAAGCCCGCCACGCCGGCCGTGAACCGCATCGCGGGAGCCAACCGCTACGCGACTGCCGCCGCTCTCAGTGTCTCGGGGTACCCCTCGGGAGCCTCGGATGTGATGGTCGCCACCGGCCTCAGCTTCCCCGATGCGCTGGCCGGCAGCGCCGCGGCCGGCATGCTCTCGATGCCGGTGCTCCTCACGCAGCAAACGTCGCTGCCCAGCCAGACCAGAGCCGAGCTCGCTCGGCTCAAGCCGCAGCGGATCTGGGTGCTGGGGGGGACCAGCGTGATCAGCGAGGGCGTACGGAGCGCCCTCGTGCCCTATGCTTCGACCGGGCAGGTGACCCGGGTGTCGGGCGCGGATCGGTACGGGACGGCGGCCGAGATCAGCGAGCGCTGGTACGCGTCCGGGGCGCAGGCGGCCTTCGTCGCGGTCGGTACCAACTTCGCCGATGCGCTGGCCGGCGGCCCCGCGGCGGCACTGCGCGACTCACCGCTCCTGCTCGTGAAGACGGACTCGATCCCCGGCTCCACGCAGGCGGAGCTCAACCGGCTCAAGCCGCAGCGCATCTACGTGCTCGGTGGAACCGCGGTCATCAATGCCGCGGTCGCAACCGCACTCGACGCCTACACGACGGGCCCCGTGACCCGACTGGCCGGCGCGAATCGCTTCGCGACGGCCGAGGCGATCACCCGGACGTTCTGGCCGACGAAGGTGTCGCCCGCCTACGTGGCGAGCGGCATGACGTTCCCCGACGCGCTCGCCGGCGGCGCCGTCGCCGGCAAGCAGGGGTTGCCGATGCTGCTCGCCAACCAGAACGACGCGACGCTCTACACCGGCCAGGAGATCCTGCGCCTGTCGCCGCTGCGGCTGACGATGCTGGGTGGAACGGCCTCGCTGTCGGCGAGCGTGGAGACGCGCCTGAAGCGGCTCCTGGCCACGCCATAGCCGGTTTGTCGAGTCGCGTGCGCATCGGTTCGTCGTGAGGTCGATGGGCGTCGCTGGACGCCTTGCTGAACAGGAGATGAACCGATGCGCTACGTGCTCTTCAACTGGCTGAGCCCGGAGGACATCGCCGACTGGGAGGCGTGGACGCCGGAGCAGCAGCAGGCCGACGTGCAGCGCCACATGGAGTGGTTCGCAAAGCATCGCGACCACATCGTCGGCGGCGAGGAGCTCGACGAGCCGCGCACCGTGAAGACGCTGCGGCGCGGGCGGCAGGGCGACGGGATCGTGGTGACCGATGGGCCGTACGTCGAGGCCAAGGAGATCCTCGGTGGCTTCGTGATCCTGGAGGCCGAGAGCATGGAGCAGGCGGTGGCGATCGCGTCGGAGTGGCCCTCGTTGGCCACGCAGCCGAAGTCCACGGTCCAGGTGCAGCCGGCGTTCGTCCGCAGCTGAGACTGCGTCCCATGGCACGCCGCATGCATGGGACCTGGCATGGAACTGCTTGTCGCCCTCATCGTGCTCGTGGTGGGCGTATCGCTCGAGATGACCCGGCCGCCCGCCGAGGTCGTTCGCGTCCGATCCCGCCGAGGCTGATCCCCGGCCATCCCGCGGCATCCGTCTAGAATCGGGGCAATGTCCCCCGATGTCCCGACCTCGAGCCCGCCGCGTCCGCGCCTCGGTGCCCGGGAGATCCTGGAGCGGCTGAACCCGCCCCAGCGGGAGGCGGTGAGCCACCTCACCGGCCCGCTGCTGATCCTGGCGGGCGCCGGCAGCGGCAAGACGCGTGTGCTCGCGCACCGCGTGGCCTACCTCGTGGCCACCAGCTACAAGCCGTGGCAGATCGTGGCGGTCACCTTCACGAACAAGGCCGCCGGCGAGATGCGCGACCGGATCGCCGGGCTCATCGGCGAGGAGGCGGCGCGTGAGGCGACGATCGGCACCTTCCACGCCATCTGCGCCCGGATCCTCCGTCGGGACGGGAACGCCATCGGCCTGACGGGCAGCTTCACGATCTACGACCGCGCCGACCAGGTGGCGCTCGTGAAGTCCGTGCTCCGGCGTCTCGACCTCGACGAGAAGCGCTTCAGCCCGAACGGCATGCTGGCCTGGATCGGGCAGCGCAAGGACGAGCTGGCCGATGTGGCCACGGCGCTGCGCCAGGCGGCCAACTACTACGACGAGACGGCGGCGAAGGTGTACGAGGCATACCAGCGACAGCTGGCCGAGGACGACGCGGTCGACTTCGACGACCTGCTGATGCGAACGGTGACCCTGTTCGAGGACCACCCGTCCGTGCTGGCGAAGTACCAGTCGCGCTGGCAGCAGATCATGGTCGACGAGTACCAGGACACGAACCGCGCGCAGTACCTCATCTGCCGGCACCTGGCATCGAAGCACCGGAACCTGGCCGTGGTCGGCGACGACGACCAGTCGATCTACTCGTGGCGCGGCGCCGACCTGCGGAACATCCTCGACTTCGAGGCGGATTACCCCGACTGCACGGTCGTGAAGCTCGAGCAGAACTACCGCAGCACCCAGACGATCCTCGACGCGGCACACGCCGTCGTCAGCCGCAATGCCGGGCGCAAGGACAAGAAGCTGTGGACCGATCGCGGCGACGGCACGCAGATCACCCTGTTCGACGCGTACAACGAGTACGAGGAAGCGGAGTTCGTCGCTCGCCAGGTCGAGAAGCTGGTGGGGGCCGGGCGCCGCGGCGGGATGGCGGCGCTGCTGACCAGCCGGGCGGGCGACGAGGACGGCACGCTGAAGTACGGCGACGTTGCCGTCACGTACCGGATCAACGCCCAGAGCCGCGTGATCGAGGAATCGTTCATGCGCTTCGGGATCCCGTACCAGCTCGTGGGCGGCACCCGCTTCTATGAGCGGCGCGAGGTCAAGGACGCCCTCGCCTACGTCCGGCTGGCCCGCAACGCCGGCGATCGGGTGGCGCTGACGCGGATCATCAACGTGCCCGCACGCGGCATCGGCGCAAAGACGGTCGAGGAGCTGGGCGCGTGGTCCGAGTCGCGTGGCGTGAGCCTCTGGCAGGCCGTGCTGGACGCGGGCCAGAACCCGAACCTCGCGCCTCGGGCTCGCGCCCAGCTGGCGGCCTTCGGCGAGCTGATGTCCGGGCTGATGGCGATGGTGCCGAACCAGCCGCCGTCGGCGATCGTTGACGCCGCGCTGGAGCGCTCGGGCCTGCAAGCGGCCATCCAGGACGGCACCGACGAGGGCGAGGAGCGCTGGCTGAACGTGCTCGAGCTGCGCGGTCACGCCGCCGAGTTCGACGAGATCGCGCCGCCCGAGGGCCTGGCCCGGTTCCTCGAGGAGGTGGCGCTGGTCAGTGACCAGGACGAGCTCGAGGAGGCGCCCGACCGCGTCACGCTCATCACGCTCCACGCGGCCAAGGGACTCGAGTTCCCGGTCGTCTTCATCGTGGGGCTCGAGGAGGGGCTGCTGCCGCATCGGCGTGCGCTCGAGGACGAGCGTGAGCTCGAGGAGGAGCGACGCCTGGCGTACGTGGGCATGACCCGGGCGAAGGACCGCCTGTACCTCGTCCACGCCCACCATCGATCCACGTACGGCGTGGGCGCCCAGGCCGATCCGTCGCGCTTTCTCGCCGAGCTGCCGGAGGACCTGCTGGCCGCCGAGCGCTCCGCGGCTCCCTTCAGGCGCGGCGGTGGCCGGTGGGCCGGCACCGACGACGAGGGCGACTGGCTGCCCTCCGGCTATCGTTCGCCGATCCGCGGGCGCGTCAGCGAGCCGCTGCGGCCGATCAACCTTCCGGACCTGTCGGCGCCGGGTCCTGTCGGGCGGCAGCTCGACGCCGCGCGGGAGCGGGTCGCCTCCGCGACCTACGAGGGGGCGTCCGTGGACCTCGGGAGCGGCACCTTCTCGGTTCCCGGCGCAGGCGACGCCAAGGGTGGCGAGGAGGAGCCGTCGTGGCGGGCCGGCGACCGCGTGACCCATCGGCGGTTCGGCGACGGCATCGTGGTCAGCAGCAAGATCGTGAAGGGCGACGAGGAGGTGACGGTGGCGTTCGTGGGGGAGGGCGTGAAGCGGCTCATCGCGGCGTACGCGGGGCTGGAACGGGCGTGACCGGGCCGGTTGGCACGCCCCGCCTGGCCGACGAGCTCGTCGCCGCCCGCGCCGATCTGTTCGACGCGCTGGGCGCCGTCGACCCAGGATCGCTCACGACGCCGGGGCTGGTGGGCGAGTGGAGCGCTCGTGAGCTGATCGCGCACCTGGGCTACTGGGTCGGCCACGCGGTGGAGGTGATCCACGCCGCCGAGGAGGGACGGATCGACGAGATCGACCACGACGCGCCGCCCACCGACGAGATGAACGCCATCGTGGCTCGCATCGCGCGCGACACCGATCTCGTCACCGTCCGGAAGCGGGAGGCTGCCTCCGTGGAGGCCCTCCTCGAGCGGCTGCGCCGGCTCGACCCCGCGCTGCTTTCGATGCTCCTTCCGGACGGGGCCTCCCTCGAGGCGGGGATCGAGGAGGACGCATCGGCGCACTACCGGGAGCATGCCGAGGACCTGCGCCAGACGCTGGCGGAGCGCACCGGTGACGGATGACGTGCTGACCGCGCTCGACGCGGCGCGTGACGACTTCGTCGAGGCCCTGGGCGCGGTCGACGCCGACCTCGTGACCGTTCCCGGCGTCATGGGCGACTGGAGCGTCCGGGACCTCGTCGTCCACGTCGCGGCCTGGGCGGAGCACGCAGCCGCGGCGCTCGACCTGGCGACTGCCGGCCGCGGCGCGGAGTTCGCGTACTCGACCGATGAGACCGATGCGATGAATGAACGCATCCTCGCCGAGGGGCGGTCGACGTCGCCGGGGCAGGCCCTGGCCCGCGAGGACGCCGCGTTCGCCGGGCTCCGGCAGCGGGTCGAGCGGCTCG
Organism: Candidatus Limnocylindria bacterium; assembly: GCA_036380455.1. Lineage (GTDB taxonomy): Bacteria > Chloroflexota > Limnocylindria > QHBO01 > QHBO01 > JACDBZ01. The sequence goes on from DASVEQ010000148.1 coordinate 9,800, forward strand.
ACCCGTCACTGCTCGGGCTGCGTCTGGGCAACGGCGACACGGTCGACGAGGTCATCCGCTACGACGGACCCGACCATTACGCGGAGCACACGGGGCACCTTCGCGCCTGGTTCGGCACCGGCGACGAGCCGGACGAGCCCTGATCCCGGATGACCACCGCCGATCCGGCTGCACGTGCCGCCGAGCTCCGAGCGCTCCTCGACGAGGCGAATCACCGCTACCACGTCCTCGACGCACCCACGATTTCCGACCGCGCGTACGACCTGCTCTTCCGCGAACTCGTGGACCTCGAGGCGGCGCATCCCGAGCTCGTCACCGAGGACTCGCCGACGCAGCGCGTTGGCGCGCCGGTGGAGGGCGGCTTCCCGTCGGTCCGGCACGAGGTGCCGATGCTCAGCCTCGGGAACGTCTTCGGCGCCGATGAGCTGCGCGACTTCGACACGCGTGTCCGTCGCGGCCTCGGCCGCGGCCCGGGGGATCCACCGGTCGCCTACGTCTGCGAGCTGAAGATCGACGGGCTGGCGATCAGCCTGCGCTACGACGGCCGTCGCTTCGTGCGGGGGGCGACGCGCGGTGACGGCACGACCGGGGAGGACGTGACGACCAATCTGCGGACCGTTCGCGCCATCCCGCTGATGCTGCACCAGGACCCGCCGGGGGATCGGCTCGAGGTGCGCGGCGAGGTGTTCATGCCGCGCGGCGCCTTCGCCGCTCTCAACGAACAGCTCGAGAAGGAAGGAAAGCCGCTCTACGCGAACGCCCGCAACACGACGGCAGGCACCGTGCGCCAGAAGGACCCGCGGGTCACCGCCTCCCGCCGTCTGAGCCTGTGGACGTACCAGCTCGTGGGGGCAACCGGGCTCGCGTCGCACTCCGACTCCCTGGAGCTGCTCCGGCGTCTGGGCTTCCCGGTCAACCCGAACGTGCGCCTGGTCGAGGGAATCGACGCGGTCATCGCGTACACCGAGGAGTGGGCCGACGCCCGCAAGGAGCTCGAGTACGAGACCGATGGCATCGTCGTCAAGGTCGACTCCCTGGCCGATCAACAGGCCCTCGGGTTCGTGTCGCGCGCGCCGCGCTGGGCAACCGCCTACAAGTTCCCGGCCGAACAGGTGACGACGAAGCTGGAGGAGATCGAGGTCTACGTCGGCCGGACCGGGGCGATGACGCCGGTCGCCCACGTCACCCCGGTCCAGGTGGGCGGCACGACGGTGCGGAACGCGACGCTCCACAACATCGACGAGATCCGGCGCAAGGACCTCCGGGTCGGCGACACCATCGTGCTCCAGCGTGCCGGCGACGTGATCCCCGAGGTGGTGAGCGTCGTGGTCGACGCCCGCGATGGCAGCGAGACGGTGTGGGAGATGCCGGCGGCCTGCCCGGTGTGCGGCACCGAGGCCGAGCGCGAGGAGGGCGAAGTCGTCCAGCGCTGCCCGAATCCGTACTGCCCCGCGCAGCGCATCGGTGGACTGCTGCACTTCAGCGGCCGCGGCGGCATGGACGTCGACGGCCTCGGCTTCAAGATCATGTTCCAGCTCGTGGAGCGCGAGCTGGTGAAGGAGCCGGCCGACATCTTCCGTCTCGACGTGGAGACGCTCGAGGGACTCGACCGGCTCGGGCGGAAGTCGGCCGAGAACCTCGCCGCCTCGATCGAGGCGGCTCGCCAGCGGCAATTCAGCCGCATCCTCTATTCGCTCGGCATCCGGCACGTGGGCGGGCAGACGGCCATCGACCTCGCCGCCTGGCTGGCGCGGGAGCTGCCACGGGAGGAGGGAGAGACCGATGCCGCCTGGACGCGCAGAGCGGCGGATCGGCTGCGCGACGCCTCGGTGGAGGAGCTGACCGCGGTGTACGGCATCGGGGGCGTCGTGGCCGAGAGCATCCGCCGCTTCTTCAGCGACGAGCACACCCGCGACACGCTCCATCGGCTCCTGGACGCCGGCGTGAGCGCCGAGGCACCCGAGGTCGGCGCCCCCGTCGAGCCGGCCGAGGGCCCGCTGAGCGGGAAGACCGTCGTCGTCACCGGCACGCTGCCGGGATTCAGCCGGCAGGAGGCTGAGGAGGCGATCCGCAAGGCCGGCGGCCACCCCGCGTCGGCGGTGTCGGCGAAGACGGACTACCTCGTGGCCGGCGACAGGGCCGGCAGCAAGCTGGCGAGGGCCGAGAAGCTCGGCGTGCCGGTCCTGGACGAGGACGAATTCCGATCCATCCTGGAGGAAGCATGACCGATTCGATCCGCACGGCCATCGAGGGCGCCGGCGCCTACCTGGCCGAGCATCCCGACGAGGCCCGCTACACCGACTCGATCGCCCGCGCGCGCATCGAGTCCGGCCTGCGGGTCGTGGTGGAGGGCCCGGCCGGCGAGCGCCTGGAGACCGACATGCCGGCGGCCGTCGGCGGCGCCGGTTCCGCGCCGAGCCCCGGCTGGTTCCTGCGTTCCGCCGTGGCGGCCTGCGTCGCCTCGCTGGCCACGATGCGTGCGGCGGAGCTGGGGTGGACCGGCTTCCGCTGCGCCGTCGACGTCGACTCGGAGAGCGACGACCGGGGCATCCTGGGCCTGGACGGCTCGGTGCCGGGTGGTCCGCTCTCGATGCGCATCGCACTGCACGTCGCCGCCGACGGCATCGGGCTCGACGGGCTCGAGGAGCTCGCGGTCTGGGCGGTCGAGCATTGCCCGGTGTCGGATGCGGTACGCCGTGCGGTCCCGGTCCACATCGAGGTCGCCGAGGCGTGACGCCGGTCACGGTGCGCGACGCCCGACCCGAGGACGCGCCGGCGGTCGCCCGTGTCGCCCGCGCGAGCTGGTGGGACACGTATCGCGACATCTTCGAGCCGTCCTTCATCGAGGAGTTCCTGGCCACCAACTACGCGACCGAGGGCCTGGCAGCATCCGCGGAGCAGGCGGCCAGCCATGAAGATGGGCACTTCCTCGTCGCCGAGCGCGATGGCGAGATCGTCGCCTACGCGCATTACGGGGTCGGCGAGCGCGGGCCGCAGCTATGGCGGATCTACGCCGACCCCGCACATTACGGCACCGGCGCCGGGTCGGCGCTCCTCGACGAGCTGGAGTCACGGCTTGACGTCGACGCCTATCAGCTCGACGTCCACTCCCGCAACGTCCGGGGCCGCGCCTTCTACGACCGGCGCGGCTTCGTCATCGTCGGCGGCGGGGAGACCGTCGACTGCGACCTCACCCTGCGGCGCACTCTCCGGCCGCCCCGCGCAGCCCTCCCGATCGAGACGGACCGGCTTCGGCTCCGCTCACTGGCCGATGCGGACCTCGCCGGGTTGCATCGGATCTATGGGGATGCCGAGACGATGCGCTTCATCGGCGCGTCGGGCCGTCCGACCGAGGGACTCGAGGGAACGCGACGCGTGCTCGACTGGCTGCGGCGCCACGAGGAGCTCCACGGCTTCGGCCTGTGGGCTCTCGACGAGCGCGACGGGGATCCGCTCGTCGGCGTCGCCGGCCTGCTGTGGAAGGAGGGCCACGGGCCCGAGGTCGAGGTGGTGTATCTCGTCCGTCGCGATCGCTGGGGTCGCGGCTATGGGACCGAGGCCGCGCGCGCGGCGCTCGAGATCGGGCACGGGCAGCTGGGATTGCCACGGATCATCGCGCTGGCGTATCCCGAGAACGTCGCCTCGCGGCGCGTCATGACGCATGCGGGGATGCGCACCGAGGGGGAGACGACCGCCTACGGGCGGCAGATGGTCGTGGCCGTCAGCGCGCGCTGACGCGGACCCCTACCGCTGCCCGCCGGCCATCTTCACCGCCTCGGGAAGCCGTCGCAGGATCCACATCGCCAGCACGCCGACCACTGGACCGATCGCCAGCAGGCCGAACGCCGCCGCCCACGAGCTCCGGGTTCCGGGCTCGAGGAACCCGACCCCGAGGATCGTGACCCCGGTGAGCAGGAAGCCGACCGCGGTCTGCAGCGCGAGTGCGGAGCCGGCGGTGCCCGGCGGCGACAGCTCGCTCACCGCCGTCGAGAACTGGGCGGAATCGGCCACGACCGTGATGCCCCACACGACGACGACCGCCAGGACGATCCAGGTCGGCGCGCCGAACAGCAGGCCGGCGGCGACGGCGCTCGCGCCGGACAGCAGCATCGCGGCGATCGTGAGCGTCGTGCGGCCGAGCCGATCGGCCAACGCCCCGGCCGCGACGCAGCCGAGCGCACCGGCCGCCACGACCAGGAAGGCCACGGCGCTGGCGGCGGTGGCGCTCACGTCGCCGCTGAGCGCGAGGCTGGCGGTCAGGAAGACCGGCACCCACGTCCACATGGCGTAGAGCTCCCACATGTGCCCGAGATAGCCGACATTGGCAAGCAGCACGGAGCGCTGCCCGAGAGCGCTGCGCGCCATCCGCAGGCTCAGGCGCGCGGCCGGCACGGACAGCGGCCCTTCCCGAACCGCCCACCAGGCCGCCAGTGCCGCCATGATTCCCGATGCGCTGGCGGCGAGCACGATCGGCCGCCACTCGAGCCCGGCCACGGCTCCCGCGGCACGCAGGCCGTGGGGCATTGCCGAACCGAGGGTGATCGCCCCGATGAGGACGCCGAGTGCCAGGCCGCGCTCGCGACGGAACCATCCGGACAGGATCTTCATCGCCACCGGGTAGACCGCCGCGATTCCGGCCCCCGACAGCGCGCGAAGTGGCAGGGCCGTCGGCAGGTCGGTCGCGAGCACCGCGAACGCGGCATTCCCGGCGGCGGCGGTGACGGCCCCGATGGCCATGAGCCGGCCGGCCGGCACCACGTCCGCCGCCCCCGTCAACGCCACGACCAGGGCCCCGATCGCGAACCCGACCTGCACCGCGACCGTGAGCAGCGCGGCTTCCAGGCCAGTGATCTGCCACTCGGCTGCGATGAGCGGCGCAACCGAGGCGGCGCTGAACCACGGCACCAGCGCGAGCAGGAGGATCGCGGACAGGACGGCGAGCTGGGTCCAGCGACCCGCGGGCTCAGGGTTCGTCATCGGGGAGCATGGTGTACACGAGGCACTCCCCGCGGAGGACTTCGGTGCCGTCGTCGCGGCGCGCGACGCATCGGAGCCGGGTGATCGGCTTGTCGGCGCGCGCCTCGATCACCTCGGCGTGGGCGGTGACGGTGTCGCCGATGAACACCGGAGCCGGATAGTCCCACTCCTGGTGGAGGAAGACGCTGCCGGCTCCCGGCAGCTCCATGGCGACCAGCGCGTTGAACAGCCCGGTCGTGAGCCCGCCCTGCACCACGAGGCCGCCGAGGCGTGTGCGGCCGGCGAACTCGGCATCGAAGTGGAGTGGGTTGCGGTCGCCACTGATCCGGGCGAAGGCCTCGACATCGTCGGCGGTGAGCGTTCGGGTCCAGGTCGCGGTCGCGCCGACCGGCGGGGGAATCCACGCTGGCATCGGTCAGTCGCCCTCCGCTAGGAACGCCTCGACCAGCTCGTCGTATCGGCGGAAGGAGCTGCGCACGGTGTGCCCGCACTCCGGGTCGGTCACCAGGTGGGCGTCCGGGATGCGATCGGCCACGAGCGTGGTGGAGGCCAACGGCACGACCTGGTCCTGCTCGCCGGCCAGGATGAGCGTGGGAACCGAGATCTCGCCGAGTCGATCGGTCACGAAGGAGGATGGATCGAGCGTCGCCCTCAGCTCGCCGATGAACCGCTCCGGCGTGGCGGGTCGTGGCTGGAGGCGGGCGGCGACGGCGAACGAGCCGGCTTCGACCTCCGACGCGGCCTTCATCTGCTGTGCCATGGCGGCGAAGAATGCGCCCCACTCACCGGTCTCTGCCAGCCGGATCCACCGACCCATCCGCTCGGCCATCGGCGAGTCGGGCGGCGTCTCGGACGCGACCGAGGCGAGCACCAGCCGGTCGACGAGCTCCGGGTGATCCACCGTCAGCCACAGGCTGATCCGCCCGCCGCCGGACTCGGCCTCGATCGCCACCGGTCCCAGGCCGCGCACGCGGAGGACCCCGGCCACCGCGTCGGCGGTGACGCGGGGATGCATCATCCGCTCCGCGTCGTCAGGATCGTCGGGGAGGGGTCGGCCGAGGATGGTCACCGGACGCGTCGCCGTTCTCGGTTGCCATCGGCGATCAAGCACCTGCTCCGTACCGGCCAGCGGCCTGAAGCCCGTTTCGACTCCGCCGAGCACGATGAGCGGCGTGCCCGAACCGCCCCCCAGCGGGTACGCCTCCAGCGTGCCGCCGCTGATCGGGTGGCGCTCGACGGTCATCCGCCCATCCTGCCAGATCGGTCCAGACGACCGGGGCCGGATGGAGTGCTCGACGCACGTGATCGCTCGTCGTGGACCGTCGAACCCACGACTCGGGCAGCCGCTACCATCCAGCCATGGCCAGCATCACCCGAGAAGACGTCGAGCACGTCGCCCACCTCGCGCGCCTCCACCTCAGCGACGAGGAGATCGACCGGATGCAGGCCCAGCTGTCGAACATCCTGGAGGCGATCGAGACCCTGCGGGACGTCGACACGAGCCACGTTGGCCCCACCGCCAGTGTCATCCGGCTCGAGAACGTCATGCGCGAGGACGTCGCCGCCGCGCCGATGTCCCGCGACGCGGCGCTCGCCAATGCGCCGCTCCGCGACGACCCGTTCCTGCGGGTGCCGACGGTCCTGGAGGAGGGCCGATGACTGCCACCCTCCCACTGTCCGATCGCACGATCACCGAGGTCGCCGCCGCCCTGCGCGACGGCGACACGAGCTCCCGCGAGCTGACCGATGCCTGCCTGGCGCGCATCGAGCGCGACGCGGAGCGCCTGAACACCTTCCTGGCCATCGATCCCGATGCGGCCCGCCGCGCCGCGGATGCGTCCGATGCCGCGCTCGCGCGCGGCGAAGGGACGGCTCGGCCGCTCCTCGGCATTCCGTACGCGCTGAAGGACATCTTCGTCACCCGCGCGCTCGACGACGATGGCAACGACCTGCCCGGCGGCCTGCCGACGACGGCGGGCAGCTTCATCCTCGAGGGCTACCGTTCGCCCTACCAATCGGCGGCGCAGGAGGCTCTCGAGCGTGCCGGCGCGATCCTCATCGGCAAGACGAACTGCGACGAGTTCGCCATGGGCTCGAGCAACGAGAACAGCGCCTTCGGGCCGGTCCGCAACCCGTGGGACGAGTCGACGGTGCCGGGCGGCAGCTCCGGCGGCTCGTCGGCGGCGGTCGCGGCGGGCCAGGCCTATTTCGCCCTGGGCACCGACACCGGCGGCAGCATCCGCCAGCCCGCGTCGCTGACCGGCACGGTGGGGATGAAGCCGACCTACGGTCGCGTGAGCCGATTCGGGATGGTCGCGTTCGCCTCGAGCCTCGATCAGGCCGGGCCGTTCGCCCGATCGGTGCGCGACGTCGCGCTCGTCCTCCAGGCGATCGCGGGCCACGACCCGCGCGACTCGACGAGCGTCGACACCCCGGTGCCCGACTACGCCGCGTCACTCACCGGGGAGGTGAAGGGCCTGCGGCTCGGCGTGCCGCGCGAGTACTTCGTCGCCGGCATGGAGCCCGGCGTGGAGGCCGCGGTGCGTGCCGGGGTCGACACGCTGCGTGACCTGGGGGCCGAAATCGTCGACGTCAGCCTGCCCTCGACCGATCGCGGCCTGGCGACGTACTACATCATCGCGCCGGCCGAGGCATCGGCGAACCTGGCCCGCTACGACGGCGTGAAGTACGGCCTCTCCGCCGGCGCCGAGGAGCTTTGGGACACCTACACCCGCACCCGGGGCTCCGGGTTCGGCGCCGAGGTGAAGCGGCGGATCATGCTCGGCACGTATGCGCTGAGCGCCGGTTACTACGACGCCTACTACGTGAAGGCGCAGCAGGTTCGCACGCTGATCAAGGACGAGTTCGACGCCGTGCTGTCCGACGTGGACGCGATCCTGGCGCCGACGTCGCCCAACGTCGCGTTCAAGATCGGCGCGAAGGCGGACGATCCGCTGGCCATGTACCTAAACGATGCCTGCACGCTGCCGGTGAACATTGCCGGCCTGCCGGGTGTATCGGTCCCATGCGGGCTGTCGGAGGGA
>DASVEQ010000149.1:0-25632 GCA_036380455.1 Candidatus Limnocylindria bacterium
GCAACGAGCAGCCCCTCGATCCCTGCCGGAAGCAGCGCGCGATAGGGCACGCCGTACACGCCGCCATTGGCGACGTACTGCCACTCGGTGTCGCCGCCGGCGTGGTGGTCCTCGATCGGCGCGCCGCACAGCGCGATCTCGTCATCGAACCGGCGGCCGTTCAGCACGTCGTCGCGGGTGAGGACGTAGTCGCCGTGGATGCGCCGCGACTCCCGGATGCCGATGGCCGGCGAGGTGGCCACGACGACCGACGATTCGAAGCCCGGCACCCGGTCCCTGAGGAAGCGCGCGTACTCGCGCACCTGGCGCCTGCCCTCGACTTCGGCACGGGTCAGCTGCAGCGGATCGGTGGCGTCCACGTTCGGAATGCGGGTCATGTGGATCAGCACCACGCCGTCGAACGGCGTGCGATGCCACGAGCCCTCGATCCGCGGCAGCGCGTAGTCGCCAGTCGCGGCCGCATCCCGCATGCGCTCCCAGAGCTCCGCCTTCGGCACCGATGCGGCGCGCGCCACGTCCACGTTCGCCAGTTTGAACAGGGTCGACAGCGACTGCACGCGGCCCTGCTGCGCCGCGTTATCGTGCGGCAGGCCTGCCAGCGCGACGAGGTCGGCATCGCCCGAGGCGTCGACCACGACGTCCGCCTCAACCCATCGTTCGCCGCCCTTGTTCCAGAGCCGCACGCCACGGATGCCTCCCTCCTCGACGCGCACCCCGGTGGCCCAGGAATGGAGCAGGAGGTCGACGCCCGCATCGGCGGCCAGCTCCTCCCAGACGACCTTCAGGGTTTCCTGGTCGTAGGTCACCCCGGTGCCGGCGCCGTACGTGTTGGGGCGCTCGAAAGCGACGCCCGCGTCGATCAGACGGCGGACGACCTCCCAGCCGATACCGCCGACGACGCGGCGTGGCGCCTCGCCGGGCGTGTAGAACGCGTAGAACGTGTCGAGCACCGCCGTCGAGGTGCCGCCCATGAACGCCAGCCGATCGACGAGCAGAACCCGGGCGCCCGCGCGCGCGGCGGTGATGGCCGCCGACGATCCCGCGGACCCGGCCCCCACCACGAGGACGTCGTGGCGGTCGGTCACGCCGGTGCCTCCAGCGCGAACGCGTGCGCCGGGTTGGTGACGAGGATCGTATCGGTGGCCGCGTCGCCGATCCGGCCGCGCACGCGCGGCACGAACCGCTCCATGAGGTACCGCATTCCTGGGCCTCCACCGTAGCCGCGGAGCATCGACCGCCGGCCGATGTCCTGGCCGAGCAGCAGCCGGTCGAGGTGGCCGGCGCCCACCACGCCTTCGATGAGGTCGAGCAGGTCGCTGTCGGGCCGGTACTTCGTGCGGCCCATCGTGTCGTACTCGAGATAGGCGCCACGCGCCGCGATCTCCGCGTGCAGCTCCACGTCCGGGTTCCGGTCGAGGTGGGCGAGGATGATCCGCTGCGGTTCGACGCCGTGCCCGATCAGGATGTCCACGATCTCGTGGCCGAAGGTGCCGATCTCGGTGTGGACGAGGATCGGGACGCCGCCGCGGCCGCTGCCGATGGCGCACGCCTCGAGCCGCCGCCGCTCCGCCTCACTGGCGCGGTGGTAGGAGGCCCCGGCCTTGATGGCTCCGGCTCGGGCTGAATCGGGCGGCGCATCGGGGTCGTCCCAGTCAGTCGGGTGCATGCCGACCTCGAGGTCCCGGACGATCCGATCGGCGAGCGTCTCGACCGAGGCGTCGACCACCCAATGACCGTCCGGGTAGTGCGCGTCGCGGTGGTAGCCGGTGGCGGCGATGATCGGGATGCCCGTCGATTCCGACACCGCGCGAAGCCGATCGGGACGGCGGCCGAGACCGATCGGCGTCATGTCGACGATCGTGCCGATCCCGCTGGCCCGGCCCTCCAGCGCCTCGGCGGTGGAGCGCTCGAGGTCGTCGAACTCGTCACCGGGGAGGGCCGGGCTGCGCAGGAAGAGATGGTCGTGCGCGTCGACGACCCCCAGCGCACCTGTGCGCAGGGGGCCGGTGACCGTCATCACCTGGGGCTCAGGCATGCCCCAGATGGTAGCGCCCGATCGGCGAGGCTCAGGCCTCGGGATCGGCGTCCGATTCGGCCGGGATGTTCGCCTCGTCCCCGCCGGTCATGGAGGGGTCGTAGGCCATTCCCTCGTCCGGAGGTGTGCCGGTCGGGCCGGTGACGCTGGTCGCGTCGTCTTCGTCGAGGTTCCTGTCGTCACGCTCGTCGGTCACACGGCCCTCCTCTTCTTCAGGCGTTCTCGCCGGCACGGCGGACGTCGTCGTCGCCTGCCTGGTCACCCTCGCGATGGCCGCGCGGCCAGTCATCACTGCCGCTTGCGCCGCCCGCCTCGTTGTTCGTGACGGCGACGCGCTCGGCGCCCTCGTCCAGCCCTTCGCGGACCTGCTCCGTGTTCTCGTCGGGATGCTGCCCAATCCAGGCGCCGCCCTCGCGGCGATCCTCGGGTTCGGTCATCGAAGTCGCGCCTCCCTGGGGGTACGACCGGCTTCCATGCAAGGCGCGGGCCGAGATTGGCCCTCGTCCTGCTCCGGTTGGTCGTCGTGGCCAGCACCCCGCTCTCCCGCGAAGCGCGCGAAGCCGCCCTGGTCGATGCCCGGAGTCTCGCCGAGCTCCGTGACCTCGCCCGAGGTTGCCGCGCCTGCGAACTCTGGCGCAACGCCACCCAGACGGTGTTCGGGGACGGGCCAGCTCGGGCGCGGGTGCTCATCGTCGGCGAGCAGCCGGGAAACAGCGAGGACCTCGAGGGGGCTCCGTTCGTCGGACCAGCGGGGCGACTTCTGGACCGCGCGCTGGTGGAGGTGGGGATCGACCGCGAGACGGTGTACGTCACGAACGTGGTCAAGCACTTCAAATGGCGGCGGGCGCCATCGGGCAAGCGTCGAATCCACCAGAAGCCGGACCGAGCGGAGGTGGAAGCCTGCCGGCCGTGGCTGGAGGCAGAGGTCTCCCGGATCCGGCCGGAGCTTATCGTGTGTCTCGGCGCGACCGCAGCGCAGGCCCTTCTTGGCCGCGAGTTCCGCGTCACCCGCGACCATGGGCGGCTGCTCGACTCCGACCTCGGGCCCGCCGTGGCAACCATCCATCCGTCGGCCATCCTGCGCGCCCGGGACGACGCCCGCGACGAGGCGTATGGCGGATTCGTCGAGGACCTGCGGGCAGTCGCAGCCCTGGTTCGCTGAGGCGCGCAGCAGCGGTTGGTACCGACCACGAAGGTTTGGACTCTTGCTGCAACGCCCGCTCGATGTGCCGCTGCGGCACGCAACGGCCAAGATTGCCCGATCCGATGCCGCAACCTCGCCGCCGTTTGCTTTGCCGGCACGTACCGGCGACGAACTGGCTGAGATCCACCCGGTGAAGCGTCTACGTTGGCCGATGCGTGCCCGGGCGGCACAGCATGTGCCGGGCCAGCCTGCGTCGGGGCGTCACGGATCTAGCCGTTGTAGGCGGACATGATGCGGTCCTTCGAGGATGACCGATGCTCGGGATCGGTCTCCGCGAGGTCGGTGTCGCCGGGCGAGGGAACCGCCGACGCGATGTCGATTCCCTCCGCGGCGAGGAGGGCGTTCACCGCGTCGATGTAGGCGACGACGCTCGCCTGGAGCACGTTCTCGTCGAGCCCGCCGCCGGAGTACACGGGCGCCTCCGGCCGATCGCGCCGCTGGACGCTGACCGTGACCGATGCGGTCGCCTCGTGCCCGGCGCGCGTGGCATGGACGTCGAAGGCCGTCAGGACGACTCCGTCACCGAGGAGCGGTCCGATGGCGTTGTCGACCGCGCGCAGGAGCGCGTCGATCGCGCCGTTGCCATCGGCGTTGGCACGCCATCGGTGCCCGCCGCCGGCGAGTACGAGGTTCGCGCGGCTGCCGCGCTCGCTGCCGGACGTGGCCGACCAGCGCTCGAGATGCAGGCTCCCGCCGGTGGCGGGCCGGGTGTCGGACGGGGACAGGGTCATCGGGACAGCTCCTCAGGAAAGGGGGGTGAGCCAGGACGCGTAGCGCGGGTCCGTCCCGCGCACGGCCGCGAAGTAGCGGCGCTGGATGTCGAGAGAGACCGGAAATCCATCCGAACCGATGGGCCGGTCGTCGATGGACGCGATCGGCGCCACCTGGACGCCGGTGCCGGTGAGGAAGACCTCGTCGGCGAGGTAGAGCTCGGAGCGATCGATCCGTCGCTCGACGACGTCGTAGCCCGCATCGGCGGCGACCTGGATGATGGCGCGGCGGGTGATGCCGGCCAGCACGTCGTCGACCAGCGGCGGCGTCGCCACCTCACGACCGAAGACGACGAACAGGTTCGCGGCCGATGCCTCGGCCACGTGTCCGTCGCCGGTCAGCAGGATCGCGTCGTCGTAGCCGGCGGCGTGGGCGTCCTCGGCGGCGAAGGCGGCGTTCACGTACGACCCGCTGATCTTCCCGCGAGCGGGGATGGCGTTGTCGCTGACGCGCTGCCAGCCGGACACCGTGACGCGGATGCCGCCGGTCGGCAGATAGTCGCCGAGCGGCATCGTGAAGATCGCGAGCCGGTCGTCCAGCCCGGTGAGCTGGACGCGGATGTTCGGGGCCGACTTGTAGATGAGCGGCCGGATGTACACGTCGCCGCCGTGCGCGTTTCGGCGGATGAGGTCGAGCGTGATCTCGACCAGGGCCCGCACCGTCTCCGGCACCTCGGCCCGCACCAGGCGCGCGTTGCGCAGCAGCCGCTCGTAGTGCTCCCGACCGAAGAGGAGCGCGGTCGAGCCGTCCTCCTGCAGGTAGGCGCGGATGCCCTCGAACACCGCGGTCCCGTAGTTGAAGGAATGGGTCGCGATGGAGACCGATGCGTCCTCGATGGGCACCACGGCACCCTCGAAGTAGGCGAAGGCGCCGATGCCGGCCTCCCGCGGGTCTTGCCGCGTGGCGCGCGGCTCGACGGCGGTCATGACGCCTCCCCGGCCGGCTGCGGTGCGCGTCGGCGCGCCTCGGCATGACCCGCGCTGCGCTCGTCGCGTCGTTCCGGCTGGGCGTCGAGGCGCCAGACGGCATATTCGAGCGAGTCGTGGAGCGCCGCCAGCGAGGCGGCGATGATGTTCGCATCGGCGCCGGCGGTGATCCAGGTGCCCGATTCGTGCCCCGTCTCGATGATCACCCGCGTCTTCGCGGCCGTCGCCGCGTCCCCGTCGATGATCCGGACCTTGTAGTCGACGAGGTGCACGCCGTCCAGCGCGGGGTAGAAGGCGGCCAGCGCCTTGCGCAACGCGAGGTCGAGGGCATTGACCGGTCCGTTGCCGTCGGCCGCGGTGTGCAGGACCTCGCCGTCGACCTCGACCTTGACGCTCGCCTCGGCGCGCGGGAACGCCCCATTGCGGCGCTCGACGATGACCGTGAAGTCGACGATCCGGAAGGGCGCGGTGTAGTCGGGGTGCCGTCGCCGGACGAGGAGCTCGAAGGACGCATCGGCACCCTCGAACGAGGCGCCCTCCGCCTCGAGCTGCTTCACCACCCGCGACAGCTCCGCCGGGTCGAGGCCATCTGTCGCCACCGACCCCAGCTGACGGACGCGCCAGGCGGCATTGGCCTTTCCGCCCAGCTCGCTGACCACCAGGCGCGACGTGCCACCGACCCGCGCCGGCTCGACGTGCTGGTACGCCTGCTCGACCCGAACGGTCGCGGCGCCGTGCACGCCGCCCTTGTGGGCGAAGGCACTGGTACCGACGTATGGCGCGTGGGCGTCCGGCGCGATGTTCACGACCTCGGCCACGAAGCGAGAGAGCTCCGGCAGGTGGGACAGGTCGTCGCCGGCGGGCACGGTCGGACGGCCGAGCTTGAGCGCAAGGTTCGCCCAGATGGTGACGAGGTTCGCGTTGCCGCAGCGCTCGCCGTAGCCGTTGATCGTGCCCTGCACGTGTGTGGCGCCGGCCTGGACGGCGGCGAGGGAGTTACCGACCGCCAGGCCAGCGTCATCGTGGACGTGAATGCCGAGGGTCACGCCCCGACCCAGATCGGCACCCACGTCACGCGTCATCGCGGCAACCTCGTCGGTGAGGCAGCCGCCGTTCGTGTCGCACAGGACCACCGTGGTCGCGCCCGCGTTGATCGCGGCGCGCAGAGTGGCCTTCGCGTAGGCCGCATCGGCCTTGAAGCCATCGAAGAAGTGCTCGGCGTCGTAGACGACCTCTCGGCCGGCCGCGCGCAGGTGCCCGACGGAGTCGGCGATCATCGCCAGGTTCTCCTCCGGCGTGGCGCCCAGCACCTCGGTGACGTGCAAGAGCCAGCTCTTGCCGAAGATCGTCGTCACCGGCGTCTCGGCCGCCAGCAGGGCGCGGATGTTGGGGTCCTCCGCGACCCGGTTGGAGCGATGGCGGGTGGAGCCGAAGGCGGCCAGCTTCGCGTGCCGGAAGGTCATGCCGCGCGCCGCCGCGAAGAATTCCTCGTCCTTCGGGTTCGAGCCCGGCCAGCCGCCCTCGACGTACGGGAAGCCCGCCTCGTCAAGCCGGCGCGCGATCTTCAGCTTGTCAGCCAGGCTGAGGACGAGTCCCTCGCGCTGCGTGCCGTCCCGGAGGGTGGTGTCGTACAGGAGGATCGGCTCGCTCATGCCGGCACCTTCAGCGTATGGCCGATGCGTCCCAACACGAACTCGGCAACCGCCTCGGTGCCGTCGGATCCGCCGAGGTCCCCGGTGCGCGGGCCATCCTCGATGGCCGCTTCGACCGCGACCTCCACCGCATCGGCCGCGTCCGCCTCCCCGAGCGACCAGCGCAGCATCATCCCGGCGCTGGCGACAGTCGCCAGCGGGTTCGCCACGCCCTGGCCGGCGATGGATGGTGCGGAGCCGTGGACCGGCTCGTACAGCCCGAATCGGCCCTTCGACGTGATCCGGGTGCCGAGGCTGGCCGAGGCCATGAGGCCCAGCGATCCGGAGATGGCGGCCGCCTCGTCCGACAGGATGTCGCCGAACAGGTTCTCGGTGACGATCACGTCGTAGCGCGTCGGCTGGGTGAGCAGGAGATAGGCGGTCGAGTCGACGAGCGCGTGCTCGACCCGCACGCCCGGATGCCGCTCGGCGACCTCGATGACGACTTGGCGCCACAGCCGGCTCGAGGCGAGCACGTTCGCCTTGTCGACGCTCGTCAGGTGCCCGCGTCGGCTCTCGGCGAGCGTGAAGCCGAGCTCGACGATGCGCTCGATCTCCGGGCGGCTGTAGCGCAGCGTGTCGACCGCCGACTCGACGCCGCCCTCCGTCGAGCGGCCCTGCGGACGGCCGAAGTACAGGCCGCCGGTCAGCTCGCGCAGGATCAGCAGGTCTGCGCCCCGCCTGACCTCCGGCCGCAGCGGTGAGGCCGATGCCAGCGCGCCATAGGCGGTGACCGGCCGCAGGTTGGCGAACAGCTCGAGCTCCGATCGGAGGGCGAGGAGCGCGTCCTCCGGGCGATGTGCCGCGGACGGGTCATCCCACGCCGGACCGCCGACCGCGCCGAGCAGCACCGCGTCCGCCCCGCGGCACGCCTCGAGGGTGGCCGCCGGCAATGGCGTACCCTCGGCATCGATGGCCGTGCCGCCGACCGGCTGCTCGTCCCAGGCCACCTCGAAGCCGAACCGCACCCCGGCAGCGTCGACCACGCGTTGCGCGACGTCGCACACCTCGGGGCCGATGCCGTCGCCGGGCAGATACGCAATGGTGTGGTGTGTCATCGGTCCAGTCCCGGGTCCCGCCTTTGATCGGCGCCGGCAGTCAGGTGCCGCGGCATGGGCTCGTTCCGGAGCGCTTGATCGCCCCCGGCAGTCAGGTGCCGCCGCGCGGCCCGCTCGCGTGGCGCGTGATCGCCCCCAGCAGTCACACCCGCCGCCACGGCCCGCTCGCGTGGCGCTTGAACGCCCCCAGCAGTCACACCCGCCGCCACGGCCCCGTTTCCTAGCGTGGCACTGCTGCCGGCGCTCGGGATCACCCGCATCATCCGGCGCTCCCGGCACCGGCCGGCTGGCGGCCCGTCGTGCGACGCTCACGGGCCGCGGCGACCGCGTCGGCGGCAACCGGATGGGCCGCGATCAGCTTGTTCACGGCGGCCAGGTAGGCGCGCAGGCTGGCCTCCACGACGTTCGTCGAAAGCCCGTGGCCGGTGAACACCTCGGGCACGTCGCCATCGGAGGCCGGCGCGGCGATCTTCACCGTCGCCTCACCCTGCGCATCCTCGCCCTGGCCGATGCTCTTCAGCTGGTAGTCGAGCAGCTGCGGGCGCCCCGCGATGATCTGCTCGAGCGCGTTGTCGACCGCCGACAGCAGGGCGTCGACCGGCCCGTTGCCTCCGGCGAAGGCGCGGAAGGTTCGACCCTCGTAGAAGAGCGACACATTTCCGCTCGAGGACTCGCCCTGGCGGGACGCGGCCGCCCAATGCTCGATCTGCACGAGCTGTGGGACCGGGTCGGCGTGCTGCTCCGCGAGTGCGAGCAGGTCCGCATCGGTCACCTGCTTCTTCTGGTCTGCAAGGCTGATCGCCTCGGCGTAGAGGGTGTCGAGCGTCTCCGGCTCCACGTGGATCCCAAGCATGCGGAGGCGCTCGTCGAACCCTGCGCGGCCGGAGAGCTTGCCGAGCGTCAGCGTCGAGCCGGAGAGGCCGACCGATGCGGGGGTCATGATCTCGTAGGTCAGCGGGTTCTTCAGGAACCCGTCCTGGTGGATCCCCGACTCGTGCGCGAACGCATTGGCACCGACGATCGACTTGTTCGGCTGGACCGGGATGCCCGTGAGATAGCTCACCAACCGGCTGGTGGCCGTCAGCTGCTCGGTGGCCACCTTCGCTGTGGCGGTGCGGAACTGGCCGGGCCGCGTGCGGAGCGCCATCACGACCTCCTCGAGCGCCGCGTTGCCCGCGCGCTCGCCGAGCCCGTTGATGGTCACCTCGACCTGGCGAGCCCCGGCCTGGACGCCGGCCAGCGTGTTCGCCGTCGCGAGGCCCAGGTCGTTGTGGCAGTGGGTGCTCACGATCGCACGGCGCCCGCAGAGCTTCACGACCTGCTTCACGACCGCGGCGAACTCCTTCGGCTCGGCGTAGCCGACGGTGTCCGGTACGTTGATGACCGATGCGCCCGCCTGGACCGCCGCCTCGTAGGCGGTGAGGAGGAACGGCAGCTCGGTGCGCGAGGCGTCCTCAGCGCTGAACTCGACGTCGTGGTCGGGCCCGACCATCTCGCGCGCCTGCGCCACGCATTGGCGGATCCGCTCGAGCACCTCGTCGCGCGTCGAGCGCAGCTTGTGGGTGATGTGGATGTCGGACGTGGCGATGAACACGTGGAGCTGCCGCTTGCGGGCGGGCTCGAGGGCGGCGGCGGCCACGGTGACGTCGGCCGGGACGCAGCGTGCGAGGGCGGCGATCGCCGGCGAGCCTCTCGAACCGCCGACCTCGGCCGAGATGCGGCGGACCGCCTCGGCCTCGCCCGGGGAGGCGGCGGGGAAGCCGGCCTCGATGACGTCCACCTTCAGGCGGGCGAGCTGCTTCGCGACGCTGACCTTCTCGTCGACGGTGAGCGCGGCGCCCGGCGTCTGCTCCCCGTCGCGCAGGGTCGTGTCGAAGATCCGGATGCGCGGCATTCAGGCCACTCCCTCGGCGCCGCTGACCTCGGCCTTCGCGCCACCGGCGGCCCAGCCGTCCGGCGCGGCCTTCGGGTTGATGAAGGCCATGTGGCTGCGAAGCTCGGCCCCGACCTGCTCGATCCGCGCGTTCGCATTCTCGGCCCGCAGGCGTTTGAACTCCGGCGCCCCGCGTCGGCCCTCCTCGATCCAGCGGCGCGCGAACGAGCCGTCCTGGATCTCGGTGAGGATCTGCTTCATCTCGGCGCGGGTGGCGTCGTTGATGATCCGCGGCCCCGACACGTAGTCGCCGTACTCGGCGGTGTCGCTGATCGAGTATCGCATGTACTGCAGGCCGCCCTGGTACATGAGGTCGACGATGAGCTTCAGCTCGTGCATCGTCTCGAAGTAGGCGAGCTCCGGCTGGTAGCCGGCGTCGACCAGCGTCTCGAATGCTGCCTGGACGAGCGCCGTCGTGCCGCCGCACAGGACCGCCTGCTCGCCGAACAGGTCGGTCTCGGTCTCCTCGGCAAAGGTGGTCTCGAGGATGCCTGCTCGCCCCGCGCCGATGCCCCGCGCGTAAGCGAGCGTGCGCTGGCGGGCCGTGCCGGTGGCGTCGCGGTGGACGGCGTACAGCGCCGGCACGCCGCCGCCGCCCTCGTACAGGCGGCGAACGAGGTGCCCGGGCCCCTTGGGCGCGACCATGCCGACGTCGATCCCGCCGGGCGGGTCGACCTCGCCGAAATGGATGTTGAAGCCGTGGGCGAACATCAGGAGCGCGCCGTCCCGCAGCTTCGGCTGCACCTCGGCGTGGTAGACCGATGGCGCCGCGGTGTCCGGCACGAGCATCATCACCACGCTCGCATCGGCCGTGGCCGAGCCGGCATCGGTCACGCGCAGGCCTGCCTCTCGCGCGCGCTCGGCGGATGTGGACTCCGGCCGCAGCCCGACCACGACGTCGATGCCGGACTCGAACAGGTTGCGCGCGTGGGCCTCGCCCTGGCTGCCATAGCCGATGACCGCCACGGTCTGGCCGTCGAGCGCCGACGGATCGATGTCGGCGTCGTAGATGAGCTTCGTCATGCGCTGGGATCTCCGTTCTCGGTCGAGGTGGTCTGGGCGGTGGTGGTCATGGCGACCGCGCCGGCGCGCACGAGGCGGCGCAGGCCCAGCGGTCGCAGCGCCTCGAGGGCGCGGTCGATCTCGGTCGGGGTGGCGGTGAGCCGCGCGCGCCAGCTGCCGTCCGCCGGGGTGATGAGCTCGCCACCGGCCGCGTCGAGCGCCGCGCGCAGGCGTGCCTCGCCATCGCCGCCGTCGGGTGGCTCGAGCTCGACGAGGGCGAGCTCCAGCTCGACGTGCGGGACGGTCGTCAGGTCGTGAACCTCGAGCACGTCGATGACCCGCTCGAGCTGGGCGAGCACCTGGCGCAGGTGCCCGTCGTCGCCGCGGATGGCGATCGTCATCCGCGATTTGCCAGGCTCGTGGGTCGTCCCCACGGTGAGCGACTCGATGTTGAAGCTCCGCGCCCGAAGCAGGCCGGAGACGCGGTTCAGCGTTCCGGGCCGGTCGACGACGAGGGCGCTCACGACGTGCCGGCGATGCTCGGCATCGGGCTCGCCGGCGGGCACCGTCTGCCGCCGCGGTGCCGTCGCCATCATTCGGCGCCCCCCTCGACCATGTCCGACAGCCCCTTGCCGGGGAGCATCATCGGGTAGACGTTCTGTGCCTCGTCGAGGTGGAAGTCGATGAGCGCCGGGCCGGGCGCCCTGCGCGCCTCGGCGATGACCGCGTCCACCTCGTCGGGCTTCGTCGCGCGCCAGGCGGGAATGCCGTACGCCTCGCACAGCCGGACGAGGTCGGGGCCGAGGAGCTCGGCGGAGTGGTAGTTCTCGTCGTAGATGATCTCCTGCCACTGCCGGATCATCCCCAGCCGATGGTTGTTGAGGACCGCGATGCGGACCGGGATCTGGTCCTGCACCAGCGTCGCCAGCTCCTGCATCGTCATCTGGAACCCGCCGTCGCCGACCACCGCCCACGTCTCGCGCTCCGGCGCGCCGAGCGCCGCCCCCATCGCCGCGGGCACCGCGTAGCCCATGGTCCCCAGCCCGCCCGATGACAGGTGGTGGAAGGGCTTGCGGAAGCCGAAGTAGCGGGCCGCCCACATCTGGTTCTGCCCGACGTCGCTGACCAGCGTGGCGGCGTGGTTCGTCGCTTCGCCGATGCGATCCACGACGTAGTCGGCGGAGAGCCGTCCCTCGCGCCAGGCGCCCGAGCCGTGCCACGAGCGCGCCTCGCTGACCACTCGCCACTCCGCAATCTGCTCCAGCCACGCGCTCCGCGGAGCGGACTGCGGCAGGCGATTCAGCAACGCGGCCAGCAGATCGCCCGCATCGGCCACGATGCCGAGGTCGGTTCGCACGTTCTTCCCGATCTCGGATCGGTCGACGTCGACGTGGACGATGGTCGCGCGCGGCGCGAACGTGCTGGTCTTGCCGGTGATCCGGTCGTCGTAGCGGCAGCCGATCCCGATCAGCAGGTCGCACTGCTGGATGGCCTTGTTCACGTGCATCCAGCCATGCATGCCGGCGTAGCCCGCGCTGAGCCGATGCGTCTCGTCCATGTTGCCGATGCCGAGCAGGGTGTGGGCCACCGGCACCTCCGAGCGCTCGGCGACCTGGCGCAGCAGGTCGGTGGCATCGGCGATCTGGACGCCGTGGCCGGCCAGGATGAGCGGCCGCTCGGCGCGTGCGATCAGCTCGGCCAGCTCGTCCGCCTCTGGCACGTCGCCGCGCACCGGCCGCAGCAGGCCGGGCAGGCGCAGCTCGTAGGGCTCCGGGTGCGGTGCGGAGGTCTCGAGCTGCAGGACGTCCTTCGGGAAGTCGAGCAGCACCGGGCCGGGGCGGCCGGATCGTGCGATCTCGAATGCCTCGGCCACGGCCAGCGGCACCTCGTCCGGGTCCATGACCACCGTGGCGTGCTTCGTGACCGGCAGCGCGATGCCGACGATGTCGGTCTCCTGGAAGGCGTCCTTGCCGAGCAGCGCGCGCGGCACGTTGCCGGTGATGGCCACCATCGGCACCGAGTCCATCATTGCCGTGGCCAGGCCGGTGACGAGGTTGATGGCGCCTGGACCGCTGGTGGCGATCGCCACCCCCACGCCGCCGGTGGCGCGGCTGAAGCCGTCGGCCGCGTGCGCGCCGCCCTGCTCGTGACGCACCAGGATGTGACGCAGCGGGAACTCGCGCAGCACGTCATAGATCGGCAGGACGGTGCCGCCGGGGTAGCCGAAGATCGTGGTTGCGCCCTCGCGGACCAGCGCCTCGCAGACGGCGCGGGCACCGATGCGGGGGGCGACGGTGCGTGCCGATGGCGTCGGCTGGTCGTCCGGGAGTCTGAGGGCTGTCATCGGTTCGGGTTCCTCATCGACAAACAAGAATCCCGCCGAGGCTCTTCGCCTGGCGGGATGGTGGCTTCGCTGTGTCTCGGGGCTTGCTAGTCCCTTGCGCGTCCTCCATCCCGCCATCCAAGAAGAATGACGAGCCGAAGAATCGCGAGTACGAGGAGCATGCCGAGGGCGCCGGCAGTTGCCGAATGCATGCTCGGGCTGGCGGCGCTCATGCCGCGCTCCTGTGACATGGGTCGAACCCTACCAGCGCTGTCAACCCCAACCGCTTGGCCATCGGGCTTCCGCTGCCGGAGCCGCTGGCAAGACTGTCATGGAAGATCTCAATCGTGACCGATCCGGCGACACGCGCGAAGCGGTGACCCCGCCGAGTCCCGGTTCTGAGTCGGACGTTGTGCCACTCGTGGAGAAGTATCCGAGCGGGCGCACGCTGAGTCGGACGTTGTGCCGCCCCTCGCACATTCCGGGGAAGTTCGTCGAAACGGCGCCCTGATCCCCTCTCGGGACCTCGGCGCCGGTGGCCGATCTGCCCCGCAATGTCCCTCCAGCCGAACGTTGTCCGGGTCGAGAGCCGCGGTTCGCCGTCCGGCGCGCGCCCGCTGTGTGGCGACGAAACCCGATCAGCCGAAGCGCTGCCGCAGGTTCGCCGCCATCCGCGCGCCCGTCGTGACGGCGCCCTCAGATGCCGATGACACGAGCGCGGCGTACTTCGCCATCACGCCGCCGGCGTAGCGGGGCTCCGGCGACGACCACGCCGCCCAGCGGCGCGTGAGCTCCACCTCGTCCACCACGAGGTCCATCCGCCTCGCGTCGACGTCGATGACGATCTCGTCGCCCTCCTCGACGAGCGCGATCGGCCCGCCGAGCGCCGCCTCCGGCGCCACGTGCCCGACCATCAGTCCGTGCGTCCCACCGCTGAATCGGCCATCGGTGAGAAGCGCCACCTCACCGCCCAGCCCCTCACCGACGAGTGCCGCGGTGACCGACAGCATCTCCTGCATGCCGGGCCCACCGACGGGTCCCTCGTAGCGGATGACGACCACGTCGCCGGGGCCGATGCGCCGCGCGCGGACCGCGTCGTAGCAGGCGGCCTCCGAGTCGAAGACGCGCGCGGGGCCGCGGAACTGCCGCATCTCGTGGCCGGCGAGCTTGATGACGCAGCCGTCCGGCGCCAGCGAGCCGCGCAGGATGGCGAGGCCGCCGGTCGGCTTGATCGGGTGCTCGATCGAGACCACGACCTCCTGTCCGACCGTCTCGACCGCCGACTCCGCGACCTGGGCCAGCGTGCGACCGTCCACGTTGCGGGTGGTGCCGTCGACGAGCTCCTGCTTCAGCAGCTCGCGCGCAACGAGGCCGACGCCGCCGGCCTCGTGGATGTCGAGGGCGGTGAAGCGGCCGCCGGGCATGAGCGAGGCGACGATCGGCGTGCGCGCCGCGATCCGGTCGAAGTCCTCGAGTTCCAGGGGGATGCCCAGCTCGTGGGCGATGGCCAGCAGGTGGAGGACGCCGTTCGTCGAGCCGCCGGTGGCGGCCACCGAGGCGATCGCGTTGTCGATCGCCGCGCGGGTCATGATCGACGAAGGCCGGATGCCGCCGTTGACGAGCTCCATGACCAGCTCGCCGGACCGATACGCCGCGTCGAGCTTCGCCGGATCGGTGGCGGGGATGCCGTTCAGGCCGCCGGGAGAGATCCCCAGGAACTCGAGCGCGGTGCTCATCGTGTTGGCCGTGAACTGGCCGCCGCAGGCGCCCGGACCGGGGCACGACAGGTCCTCGATCTCGCGCAGCTCCTCCAGGGAGATCTTCCCCGCCCGATACGCCCCGATCGCCTCGAACACGGTGACGACGGTGGCATCCCGGCGACCGCGGATGACGCCGGGGTTGATCGTGCCGTTGTAGAGCGCCAGCCCCGGCAGGTCGAGGCGGGCCAGCGCCATCGCCGCGGCTGGGATCGTCTTGTCGCAGCCGACCAGGCAGACGAGCCCGTCGAACAGGTGGCCCCGCGCGACGAGCTCGATCGAGTCGGCGATCACCTCGCGGCTGACGAGTGAGGCCTTCATGCCCTCGGTGCCCATCGAGACGCCATCGGAGATCGAGATCGTGTTGAACTCCATCGGCGTGCCGCCCGCGGCACGGATGCCTTTCTTGACCTTCACCGCCAGCTCTCGCTGGTTGTAGTTGCAGGGCATCGTCTCGATCCAGGTCGTCCCCACGCCGATGATCGGCTTCGACAGGTCCTCGTCGGTGAAGCCGATGGCCTTGAGCATCGCGCGCGCCGCGGCACGGTCCGGTCCGTCCACCAGGACGCGGGAGTGCTCGCGCGGATCGTAGGCGAGGGTCGCATCGGTCATGGACCGCACGATAGCCCAACTGTCGAGATCTCCTGCGGAAGGCTTCACTGTAAAGAACAGCTCGGCCATCATCCCGCTGCACGTTTCCGAGGCCGGGGCCGCTGCCGTCCGCACTGAGCATGCTCGGACATCGAGATGTCGACCCGATTCGTGACGATCAACCCGTCCTGACACCGACCCCGAGCGTCGGTGGGATCGTCAACCGGTTGACGAGGTGACGGGCGCGATGCGCTCTGCCCAGGCGTCCAACGGATCGGTGCGTCCGCGCAGCTCGAGGTGGCGTGCGTCCAGGCCTTTGGTCGGCACCTGGGCCGCGGCAACCGCCGCCGCGCTCATCAGCAGCTCTCGGGCGCCGGCCTCGGACCCGAGTCGGCTCGCCACGTTCACGGCATCGCCGAGCGCGGTGAAGTCCCGGACCTCGTCGACGCCTCCGACGAAGCCCACCCAGGCCGGGCCGGTATGAATCCCGACGCCCACCGGCAAGTCCACCGCCCACAGGATTGAACGGGCGGCGTCGACGGCGACCGACGCGTGTGCACCTCCGACGAAGCCGGGGATGAAGAGGGCCATGATCCCGTCGCCCAGCAGCCTGTCGACGAGCCCGTTCGGCTCGCGGATGGCGTGGCTCGCGACGCGCACGTACTCGTTGACGGCCGTGGAGTATTCAGCCGGCGACATCGTCTCGGCAAGGCCGGTCGAGCCGCGGATGTCCGCGAAGAGAGCCGTGATCTCGATCTCCGCGCCGCCGGGGTGCTTCACGGACTGACGGTAGCAACTGTTGCACAGCTGCGGGTTCGGTGGATATCGGCCGTATCCGAACAAGCGCATGATCGGGCCGCCGAGACCGCCCTGCGGTGCGAGGCACATCTTGCAACGCGGATCCGATGGGATGTGCCGGAACAATCTTCGCTCGCGAAGCATGTCCGGGTGCTCGCCCATGAGGATCATGCGCCAATCCTCGCTCGAGACGCGATCCGTATCGGTCATGGCTTCAGACTATCCGTTGCGCTGAGCTCCGACCAGCCCTTGACGCATCGGCTAGGGTCGCAGGACCGATGCAGCAGCCCGACCCCGCCTCACCACGCCCGCGCACGATCGTCGAGAAGATCTGGGACGAGCATGTCGTTGCGCCCGGCGGCGACCGCGCGCCCGATGCCATCGGCGTCGACCTCCACCTCGTCCACGAGGTCACCAGCCCGCAGGCCTTCGACGGGCTTCGGGCGCGCGGCCTGCGGGTGCGTCGACCGGGTCAGACGGTGGCGACGGTCGACCACTCGATCCCGACCACCGATCGCAGCCTGCCGATCGTCGACGAGGTCGCCGCCCGCCAGGTGAGCCGCCTGGAGGAGAACTGCCGCGAGTTCGGCATCCCGCTGCACGGCATCGGCTCCCCGCACCAGGGAATCGTGCACGTCATCGGCCCGGAGCTTGGGCTGACACAGCCGGGGATGACGATCGTGTGCGGCGACTCGCACACCGCGACCCACGGCGCGTTCGGGGCGCTCGCGTTCGGGATCGGCACCACCGAGGTCGAGCACGTGCTCGCCACCCAAACCCTGTTGCAGCGTCGCCCGAAGACGTTCGAGGTCCGCGTGGACGGGCAGCTCCATCCCGGGGTCACGGCCAAGGACATCATTCTGTCGCTGCTGTCGCGCATCGGCGTGAGCGGCGGCACCGGCCACGTCTTCGAGTACCGCGGCTCCGCCATCCGTGCGCTGGGGATGGAGGGCCGGATGACGATCTGCAACATGAGCATCGAGGGAGGGGCGCGCGCCGGGCTGGTCGCACCGGACGAGGTGACCTTCGACTACGTTTCGGGGCGCCCGCACGCGCCGTCCGGCGCGCAGTGGGACGCGGCCGTCGAGCGATGGCGCCGGCTGCCGACCGACGACGGCGCCGAGTTCGATCGGAGCATCACCCTCGACGCCGGCGACCTGACGCCGATGGTGACCTGGGGCACGAATCCCGGCATGGGTTTCCCGATCACCTCGCGCATTCCGGATCCGGACGGCCTGGCCGATGCGACCCAGCGCGACTCCCTGCGTGCGGCCCTCTCGTATATGGCGCTGACGCCCGGCGAGCCGATCCTCGGCCGGCCGATCGATGTCGTCTTCGTCGGGTCCTGCACGAACTCGCGCATCAGCGACCTGCGGGAGGCGGCACGGATGCTCCGCGGCCGCCACGTCGCCGATGGGGTGCGGATGATGGTCGTCCCGGGCTCGACCGAGGTGAAGCGGCAGGCCGAGTCCGAGGGTCTCGCCCAGGTGTTCCGCGAGGCCGGCGCGGAGTGGCGCGAGGCAGGCTGCTCGATGTGCATCGCCATGAACGGCGATCAGCTGTCCCCCGGCCAGTACGGCGTCTCGACCTCCAACCGCAACTTCGAGGGCCGCCAGGGCAAGGGCGGGCGCACGTTCCTCGCCTCGCCGCTGACCGCGGTCGCATCGGCCGTCACCGGGCGGCTCTCCGACCCGAGGGCGATGCTGTGAGCGTCACCCGCGAGCCCTTCAGCTCGGTCACCTCCGCCGTCGTACCGATGAACCGCAATGACGTCGACACCGACCAGATCATCCCGGCCCGCTTCCTGAAGACGGTGAACCGCGCCGGCCTCGGTGACCAGCTCTTCTTCGACTGGCGCTACCTGGCTGATGGCTCGCCGAACCCCGAGTTCGTCCTCAACCGGCCGGAGATGGCCGGGCGCAACGTGCTGCTTGCGGGGGACAACTTCGGCAGCGGCTCCTCGCGCGAGCACGCGCCGTGGGCGCTCATGGCCTGGGGCATCCGCGCCGTGATCAGCAGCTCCTTCGCGGACATCTTCCGCAGCAACGCGCTGAAGAACGGGTTGCTGCCGATCGAGGTGCCGCCCGAGGAGCTCGGCCGCCTGTTCGCCCTCGCCGACGCCGAGCCGGAGGCGCGCGTCACCGTCGACCTCGAGGCGCAGGAGCTGCGGCTGGCGGACGGATCGGCCATCGGCTTCGCGATCGACGCCTTCGCCCGCCGGATGATCCTCGACGGGACCGACGAGCTCGGCTATCTGCTGGGCCTCGAGCCGCAGATCGCGGCATATGAGGCGACGCATGCTCCCCGGGTTGACACGCTCGGCGCGGACGGATAGCTGGCGAATTGGCGCTCTTCGGGTCTTCGTGGCCGACCGCGCCGCTGTCACCGAATATCTCACTAACGATATAATCGCTGACAGGCTCCGGAGGCCCCCAGCACCAGGTTCCCGGTGAGCAGGCGCGCATCGGCGCGGGGTCGATCGGGGCGCTCGTCCTCGTTTCATCGGCTGGAGGACATCCCGCCCGGCGTGACCCACGCCCTGCTGCTTCGCGAGGCACGGACAGCCGCCGCCGACCCGGTCGCCGCCGTGCTGACGGACGTGCGCCTGTCGACGTGCTTCGGCGCGCAACTGCGCGTGGCGCGCATGGGCGATCGGCGGAGCGTCAGCGCGGCGTGAGCAGCCAGTCGATGGCTTCCAGGTAGCCGCGCCAACCCTGGCCGATGACCTGGTGCTGGGTCGCCCGCGCGGTCACCGACTGGCGCCGCCACGGCTCGCGCGCCGCGATGTCGCTGATATGCACCTCGACGGCCGGCCGGCCGGCGGTCAGCAGCGCGTCGTGGAGCGCGTAGCTGGTGTGCGACAGCGCGCCGAAGTTCACGATCAGCGCGTCGTAGTCGAGCCGCTCGAGCCGATCGATCAGCGCGCCTTCGTGATTCGACTGGAGCGCCTCGAGGAGCGCGCCGCGCTCCAGCGCATGTGCCCGGCAGGCCTCGACGATCTCCTCGAGCGTCTCCGAGCCGTACACCTCGGGCTGCCGCCGGCCAAGGCTTCCGAGGTTCGGCCCGTTGAGGAGGAGAATCCGCATCGGTCAATGATCGCCGCTGGCGACGTCGAAGGAGCCGAGCACGCGCATCGATCGCGTGTGCGCGCGCAGGCCGTCCAGTGCGGTGCGCAGCGGCTCTTCGTGAGCGTCCCCGCGGACCTGGACGAGGAACCGATAGCGCCACGGCCCCTCCCCCGATGGCCGCGACTCGATGCGCGACAGGTTGATGCCCGCATCGGCCAGGCTGCCAAGCGCGCGGTACAGGTCGCCGGGCCGATGACCGGTCTCGAACGTGAGGAGCGTCTCGCGATCGCCGCCGTGGGGTGCCAGCGGGCCGTCGGGACGCGGGGTGTGGGCATCGGCCCCGACCAGCACCGCGAAGCGGGTCATGTTGTGGTCGGCGTCCTGGATGTCCGGGGCGAGGACCTCCAGCCCGTACCGCCGGGCGGCGGCGCGCGATGCGATGGCGGCGCTGCGTCGGTCTTGTGACGCCGCCAGCTCGCGGGCCGCGCCCGCGGTATCCGCGGCCGGCACGATCTGCCACCCTCGGGCATCGAGGTAGCGCTCGCACTGGGCCAGCGCCTGCCAGTGGCTGCTCACCCGCTCGACGTCCGCGAGCCCGACGCCCGGAAGCGCGAGCAGCTGATGGCGGATCGGCAGCAGCACCTCACCCACGACCCGCAGCGTCCCGACAGCGAGCGCATCGAGGGCGTCACCGACCGTGCCCGCCAGCGAGTTCTCGAGCGGCAGAACGCCGGCACCAGCCTCCCCGCGCTCCACGGCGCCGCACACGGCGGAGAAGGTCGGCACCGGCACCGGCACTGCGTCCACACCGAACCACCCGAGCACCGCCTCCTCGCCGAAGGCCCCCGGCTCGCCCTGGTACGCGACCGTCGTCATGCGCCGATCGTTCGCAGCGCCGCCCGCAGCTCCGCGTCGGTCACGTCGTCGACCTCTTCGGTACGGCCGATCTCCATCGGCAGGATCCAGCGCTGGCGACCGGCCCGCCGCTTCTTGTCAGCGCCCATGGACGACCGCACGGTGGACGGGTCGAAGGCGTGCGTCAGCCGGAAGCCCAGCCCTGCAAGAACCTCGTCCAGCCGCGGCGGCAGCGCGGGATCCGCACCGCGCCGTGCCGCGATCGCCGCGACCGCGCGCATGCCGAGCGCGACCGCCGAACCGTGTGGCAGCCGGTACCCGGATTCCACCTCGAGCGCGTGCCCGATGGTGTGGCCGAGGTTCAGCGTCCGCCGCTCGCCGGACTCGAAGGGGTCGCGCTCGCAGACACCGAGCTTCAGCCGCGCGCTGCGCTCGACGATCGCATAGCGCGCCGCCTCGTCGGTGCGCAGCGCCGCTCGGCCGCGAGATTCGATCAGCCGCCATAGCCCGGGATCGCCGATGAGTGCCGACTTCACCGATTCGGCGAGCCCATCGCGCCGATGCCGCAGCGGCAGGCTTCGCAGCATCGCGACATCGGAGTGCACCGCGATCGGCGGCCAGAAGGCTCCGACCGAGTTCTTCGCGGCGGCCAGGTCGACCGCCACCTTGCCACCGATGGCGCTGTCCGCCTGCGCGAGCCACGTCGTCGGCACCTGCACCAGCGGCACGCCCCGATTGAAGACCGCCGCCGCCGTCCCGGCGAGGTCGCCGATCGTCCCCCCGCCGACCGCGATGACCGCGTCCTCGCGCTCCACGCGCTGGGCCGCAAACCACCCGAGCAGCCGCCCGAGCGTCCGCATGCGCTTCGCCCGCTCTCCTGCGCGGGTCTCCAGGCGTGCGCGCGCGGAGGGCACCTCAACCGACAGCCGCCGGTCGACGATCGCGACCCCTCGCGGCAGCTCAGCCCGGTCGAGGTCGACGCCCATCACCACGTGCGCGGTCGGCGGCCCGATCGGATGGTGCCGCGCCACCTCGGCGTCGAACAGACGGCGGCCACGAGGATGGGTGCGGCGCGCCAGGAGCTCCTCGGCGACTCGCACCGGGTCGCGTGAGGCGTCGAGGCGGAGGTCGGCGGCCCGGTAGAACGGGAAACGCTCATCGAGGACAGCGGCCAGGCGATCCGCGTCATACGGCTGGAACGTGGGGCGTGCCATCGGATCCGCCTCCAGGCGGCCCACCAGTGGCCCGGGCGCCACGTCGAGCCAGGCGACCAGCCCGTGGTGCCACAGCGCCCAGCGGTTGAGCGGATCCAGGATCGCTCCGCCGCCGGCGCCGATGATCGCTCCGCGCCGCGCGCATGCCTCGGCGACCGCGGACGCCTCTGCCTCGCGGAACGCTGGCTCACCGTGCTCGCGCATATAGTGGGGCACCGGGGTGCCGTGGAGGCGCTCGAAGAGCTCGTCGGTGTCGACGAACGGCCGGCCGAGGCGGTCCGCGACGAGCTGCCCGACCGTCGACTTGCCGCTGCCCGGCATGCCGACCAGGACGACGCCCGGCCCGGATTCAGGCATCCGTCCCCTCCCCGAGCTCGCGACGGAGGGCGTCGCGCATGACCTCGACCGGCGCGTCGCGACCGGTCCAGAGGGCGAAGCTGAGGGCCGCCTGCCGAAGCAGCATCCCGGCACCGCCGCGCGCCACCGCGCCCGCCGCGCGCGCCTCGCGCACCAGGCGTGTGGGGCTGGGGCGGTAGACGAGGTCGAGCACCGCCAGGTCGTCACGAAGCAGATCGGCGGCCACGGGCGACTCGTCGGAGCCGGTGCCGATCGGCGTGGCGTTCACCAGCAGCTGGCATTCGGCAAGGATGTCGGGAATCGCGTCCCAGCGCCCGCGGTCGACCACGTGGACCACGGCACCTGCATCACGCAGCGCTGCCTGAGCGGCGCGCGAGGCCCCCCCGGCGCCGAGCACGGCCGCGCTGGTGACGTGGCCGAGTGCGTGGAGCTCCGCCGCGAGCGCCGGCAGGTCGGTGTTGTGGGCAAGCAGGCGCTCGTCGGCGCGGATGATCGTGTTCGCCGCACCCAGGCGCTCCACCTCGGGCGACACCCCGTCCACGAGGTCGCGGACCGCAAGCTTGTGCGGCTGGGTGACATTGGCGCCGATTCGTCCCGGCCCGCGCAGCGCGTCGACGGCTTCGGCCAATCGCTCGGGTGCGACGTCGGCGAGCTCGTACCGCGCGTCCAGTCCCAGGGCGGCGAACGCGGCGTTGTGCACGGCCGGTGACGCGGAGTAGCCGATGTGATGGCCGAGCAGCACGGCGAGCTCCCTCATCCGCGACGGCGCGCTGTCCGGCGACGACGGCGCGCCACGGCCGCGCGCAGGTCGGCCAGCGAGTCACCGCCGAACGAGTAGAGGAGCTCGTCGGCCAGGGCCAGCGCGACCATCGCCTCGCCGACGATCGCCGCGCGGGCGAGGACCGTCACGTCGCTGCGCTCGATGTGCGCGCGGCCGGACTCGCCGGTCGCCAGGTCGACGCTCGGCAGGGCCTTGCGCAGCGTGGAGACCGGCTTCTGCGCCGCCCGCACGACGATCGGCTCGCCGTTGCTGATGCCGCCCTCGATGCCGCCGGCCCGGTTCGTCCCGCGTCGCCAGCCGGCATCGGCCGTGTCGACGACGTCGTGGACCGCACTGCCTCGCCGGTCCACCACGCCGAAGCCGAGTCCGATCTCGACCCCCTTCACGCCAGGGATGGCCATGACCGCTCCGGCCAGCAGGCCGTCGAGCCGGGTGTCCCACTCCGAGGAGGAGCCGATGCCGACGGGTACGCGCTCCGCGACGACCACAAACGAGCCGCCGATCGAGTCGCCGGCCTCCTTCGCGCGGTCGACCTCCTCGAGCATCCGCGCCTCCGCCGCAGGATCCGGGCAACGGAGCGGCGAGGGGTCGCGGAGGTCGTGATCCGGCCAATCGGGCGCGATCCGGGACAGCGGATCGTCGGCATCGGGAAAGGCGCGCACCGGCCCGAGCTGGTCGACGAACGACCAGATCCGCACGCCCGTCGACGCCAGGAGCTGGCGCGCCAGCGACCCTGCCACGACGCGCGGGGTCGTCGATCGCGCGGAGGCGCGCTCGAGGACGTCGCGGACGTCGTCGGTGCCGTACTTCAGGGCGCCGGCGAGGTCGACGTGGCCCGGCCGCGCGCGGGTGATCGGCCTGGGGCGGCGCTCGGCAGGGATCCGCTCCACCGACATCCGGTCGGTCCAGTTCTCCCAGTCGCGGTTGTCGACGGCGAAGCCCACCGGCGAGCCCAGCGTGCGCCCGTAGCGGATGCCGGCGATCCATCGGACCCGGTCGCGTTCGATCTGCATCCGCCGCCCGCTGCCGTACCCGTGCTGCCGCCGGCGGAGGTCGAGGTCGACGCGGCGGGTGGAGACCCGCAGGCCCGCCGGCAGCCCCTCGAGCACGCCGACCAGCCCCGGCCCGTGCGACTCGCCGGCCGTCAGGAGCCTGAGGCGCCTCATCGGTCGTGCTGCCCGCGGCCGTATGCCGGTGTGGCACCCATCGGAGAAGCTGCGACGCCTCCCTCCCCGGCATGTGCCACCCAGGCACGTGTCGGTACCGAAGCGGCGCGAACATTGCCCGAATGTGCCACGCCGGCACATGCGACCACCCGCCTCGCCGTTGCTTGGCCGGAGCGTGCGATAGCGGCACATCGCCCCCTCATGCTGCAGCCACCCTCGCGAGGTGCTCCCAGAAGGTCGGGTATGACACGGCGACGCAGGCGGGGTCGTCCAGCTCCACCGACGAAGCGACGCCCGCCAGCGCGGCCACCGCGAAGGCGATCGCGATCCGGTGGTCGCCGTGGGTCACGATGCCCGCGTCGCGCGGCCTCCCGGGTGACACGAGCCACCCGTCCGGCAGCTCGCTGACCGATGCGCCGATCGCCGCCAGCCCGGCGACCATCGAGGCGATACGGTCCGACTCCTTCACCCGCAGCTCCGATGCGTCCCGCAGCTCTCCCCCCGTCGCCGCCATGAGCACCCCGAGCAGCGGCAGCTCGTCGATGAGCGGTGCCACCTCCGCGCCGGCAACGCGCACCGGGGCGAGGAGATGTCCGCCGCGCACCCGGACCTCACCGACCGGCTCGCCACCGCGCAGCCCCGCGACGGTGGCCGTCACGTCGACGCCCGCCCGGCGGAGCACGTCGACGAGCGCGGTGCGCGTCGGGTTGAGGCCCACGCCGGCGAGGGTGATGTCGGCATCCGGGTGGACGGCGCCGGCCACCAGCCAGGGGGCGGCCGACGACGCGTCCCCTGGCACCTCCACCGAGAGTGGCCTCGGTCGCGCCGGCCCGTCGACGGTGGTGACCGTCCCGCTCCGCCGGATCAGCACGCCCGCCGAGGCGAGCATCCGTTCGGTGTGGTCGCGCGTCGGCCCCGGCGCCTCGATTCGCGTCTCGCCCTGCGCGGCGAGGGCCGCGAGTGAGGCGGCCCCGACCAGCTGTGCGCTGGCGACCGGCAACCGATGCGTCACGGCGGTGAGCCGCCTGCGTCCGGTCACGGTCATCGGCGCGTGGCCGTCGGTGGTCGTCACCTCGGCACCGGTGCTCCGCAGGAGCGACTCGACGCGCTCCATCGGCCGCGCCCGGAGCGACTCGTCGCCGTCGAGCTCGACCCGCAGGGGCAGCCCGGCGAGCGCTCCTGCGAGCAGCCGCATCGTGGTCCCGGAGTTGCCGCAGTCGAGCGTCGCATCGCGGGACGGTCTCCCCGACACCAGGTAGCGATGGACCGTGCCGTCCCCATCGTCGGAGACCGTGACGCCAAGCTCACGCAGGCAGGCGACCGTCGACAGGACATCGTCGCCGGGTGAGCGGACCGTCACCGCGGCCGGCCCGCCGGAGAGGGCGCCGATGATGAGCGCCCGGTGCGCGATCGACTTGTCGCCGGGCAGCTCCAGGGTCCCGCGCAGCCGCGCCGCGGGCGTGATCGTGCTCGGGCTCGCGGCGACGCTCACCGGTCGTTTCCGGCGGCCGAGTCCTCGCCGTTCAGCGCCGATTGGGCGTGCCGTCGCTGGACCGAGCGCGAGGCGCGGAGCACCGCGTCGAACACCATCGTCAGCTCCACCGGGGTCATCGGCCCGGGCGTCCCGTTCGCCGCGCGTTCGAGCAGGTCTCGCTCGCGCCGGACGTCATGGCCATGGACGTGGGGATCCCGACGCCGCTGCACCTCCAGGGCGAGGGCGGCCCGCTCCTGGACCATGTCGGCGAGGCGCGCATCGGTCTCGTCGATCCGGTTGCGGAGGTCGTCGATCCCGGAGGCTGCCAGCGTGCGCTCCTCGATCGGCGGCGGCGCGTCGGACGGGGCGCGGACGAACTGGAGGCGGCGGAGCTCGTCCATGAGCGCGCCGAACTCGTCGAACGACAGGCTCTGGTCGCCGTCGGAACGGGCGTTGGCGGGGTCGGGATGGACCTCGATGAGGAGGCCATCGGCGCCGACCGCCGCGCCGGCGAGCGCCATCGGTCCGACCAGCGCCCGGGCACCGGTGCCGTGGGACGGATCGACGACGATCGGCAGATGGGTCTTCTGGCGCAGCACGGGCACCGCGGAGAGGTCGAGCGTGTTGC
>DASVEQ010000150.1:0-3275 GCA_036380455.1 Candidatus Limnocylindria bacterium
GAAGGTCGCGCTCGGCGGCGTCTCGGCCTCGGCCCAGGCCATGATCTCGCGCTGCTCCGCCGTCAGCGTCTCGTTCGGATGCGCCAGGAGGACGCCGGTGACAGCGGTGACCGCGGCGATGGCGAGCAGGCCGACCGATGGAAGCCGTGCCGGCTGCCGGAGGGCGATGTCCACGGCGAGCCCCGCCAAGACCGCCAGGGGGATGACCATCCATCGGTCGACCACCGCGAGGCCGAAGACGCTGACCGCAAGCCAGGCGAGGAGGTCCCAGCGCCGGCGTTGGGCGGCGATCGCGACGCCGACCAGGCCGATGGTGAACGCCAGGTTCGGCGGGTTCACCGCATCGGCGATGAGGGTCACGAGATTCTCCAGGAGGTCGAGATCGCGTGAGCCGGCGCCGGCGGTGAACGGAGCGATGCCATGCCGGACGATCATCGGGACGAACCACGCCGCGCCAATGGCGAGCGCGATCATTGGCGCGAGAAGCATCCGTCGATTCGCGCCTCGCGTAGCCCACAGCGCGGCCGATGCCAGCACCGCGTAGAACGCGGCGATCGGATGCGTCAGCAGGGTGAGGCCGCCCAGCACCCCGGCGCCGACCACGTTCCCACGGACGACGGCCCACATCGTGAGAACCGCCAGGAGCAGGCCGGGACCCCGTGTCACTCCGCCGCCGGCGATGAGGCCCTGGTAGGCGGGACCGGCCAGCCCGTACGCGACGACTGCCACGAGCGCCCCTCGCTCGCCGATGAGCTCGCGCGCGAGGAGCCA
The DNA here is from genome assembly GCA_036380455.1 of Candidatus Limnocylindria bacterium. Classification (GTDB taxonomy): domain Bacteria; phylum Chloroflexota; class Limnocylindria; order QHBO01; family QHBO01; genus JACDBZ01. Next base: position 772 of record DASVEQ010000150.1, read on the forward strand.
GACCGCCGGCAGCGTGGCCACGGCCCAGAGCACGGGCAGGATGCGGAACAAGTCGAGCCCGCCACCCAGGATCGCCACCAGGTAGATCCCGAGTGGTGGGTAGACCCACGGGATGTCACCGGTGTTGTACGTGGTGAGGACGGGCGGGACGAATCCGTTGGCGCGGAGGTCATTGGCCATCACCCAGAACAGACCGCCGTCGCCGAACGCGAAGTCCGCGAACAGCGGCGCCGAGCGGAGCCACACGGCGATGGCCACACCGAAGGCCACTAGGGCGATGAGCAGGCGCTCGGCACCCCGCGCGGCGAGTGTGCGGCTACCCGAGGTGCCGATCACTGGTCGAACAGTGCTGTCTCGCTCACGACGGCGAACGGTTCATCGCCGAACACGGTGCCCAGCAGGAATCGGCCGTCGGGGAGCCGTTCGATGCCCGTCACGCATCCGGGGCGGCTCACCTGCCGCTCCGCCGCGTCGCCGCCGTCACCGGCCAACCGCACGCGGGTGACCCGCCCGCAGGCGCCGCTGTACACGACGCCGTCCCGAACCAGGAGGCCGCTTGACCCGGCGCCGGTTGGCATGATCCAGGTCGCGAAGCCGGTGCGCCTCGTGTACGGACCGACGGTTCCATCGTCGGGAAAGCCGTAATCCAGTCCGTCCTCCAGCTCCAGCAGCTCCTCGGCCCGCCACACGCCGCGGCTGCGGCCGTCGTTGTCGACGCCCCACAGGCGGCCGGCTTCGTCGAAGCTGAGCCCGTAGACGTTGCGGAGGCCGGTGGCGAAGACCTCGACCTCGCCCGAGGCCGGATCGATGCGGAGGATCGAGCCGAGGAGCTCCGTCTCCGGCCCGGCCGGCGGGTTCCCGTCGTCGTCCCAGGCCAGCTGATCGAGGTTTCCGACCGAGAGATAGAGCCGGCCGTCCGGTCCGAGGTCGACGTCGTTGAGCCCATGGTCGGTGTTGGTGAAGTGGATCTCGTCCGCGAGCACCTCGGGGTCGCCCAGGCCGGCATCGGTCACCGGAAACGCCAGGATGCGGCCGGAGCTGTTCGCCAGCAGCTGCCGCTCGCCCTCGGCGGTCGTGGGTCCGACGTTCTCGCCCTTGCACCTCGGCACCGGGTTCTCACAGGGCAGGGCGCCGAGCTCGGCGACGTACAGTGTGTCGTCCGCAAGTGCGAGCCCGCGCGGGAACTCGAGCCCGCTGGCGAGGACCTCGGTTTCCACTCGATCTCCGTCCACGGTGAGCCGCAGGACCTGGCCCTCGGCGACGGTGGCGTAGGCGAACCCATCGACCCATTCGATGTCCATGGGCGTCACCACGAGGGCCTCGGCTGGCTGGAGCAACCGGTAGCCGATGAGGGCCGACCCGGCAGCGATCAGGACGACGAGCAGCGCGAGCCGGGCGGACCGTGTTCTCAGCATCGGGCTGCAACCGTACTACGAGGTCGGACCGGCCCGTCGCGTAAGGTGGTCGACCAATGACTGCCCACCGCCGGCGGACCACCGCCGTCCTCGGTGCCGGAGCGCTGGGACTGACCGCCGCCCTTCGGCTCGCGTCGCGCGGGGATCGCGTCACCGTCATCGAGCGCGAGGCGCTGCCCGGCGGGCTCGCGGCGGGATTCGAGATCGAGCCCGGCACGTGGGTCGAGAAGTTCTACCACCACCTCTTCCGATCGGACACGCGTGCGGTGGCGATGATCCGCGAGCTGGGCCTGGCGGATCGACTCGAGTGGTCCACGCCGATCACCGCCACCTTCCGCGATGGGCAGGCGCACCAGCTCGACTCGCCGGCCTCGCTCCTCCGATTCTCTCCGCTTCCGCTCGTGGATCGGTTGCGAATGGGCGCCGCCCTCGCCGTCCTCAAGGCGATGCCAGATCCACGGCTGCTGGAGGGCCGGACCGCCCAGGCGTGGATTCGCCGATGGATGGGCGTCTCCGCCGACGAGGTCGTCTGGGGGCCGCTTCTGCGCGGGAAGTTCGGCGATGCGGCGGGCGAGATCACGATGCCGTGGTTCTGGGCGCGCGTGCACGACCGGTCGCGGGCGCTCGGCTACCTGCGTGGCGGGTTCCAGCAGCTCTACGACCGCATGGCGGACGGGGTGCGCCGAGCCGGCGGCGAGACAACATTCGGAAGCGCGGTGGTCGCGGTCCGGACAGTGGGCGGCGCCTTCGACGTGGAGACTGACGCCGGCGTCGAGCGATTCGATCGGGTGGTCAGTACGCTCGCAACTCGCCTGACGGCGCGCCTGGTCCCGGAGCTGCCGGACGCGTGGCGTGCCCGTCACGAATGGGGCCGCGCCTACGGCGCGCACTGCCTGGTCCTGGCGCTCGACCGCCCGCTCACCGGGACGTACTGGCTCAACCTGAACGACCCGGGTTTCCCCTTCATGGCCCTGGTCGAGCACACGAACTATCTGCCTGCGTCGGACTACGGAGGCCGCCACCTCGTCTACCTCGGCAACTATCGGCCGATGGACGATCCCTTGATGACGGCGCCGAAGGCATCGGTGC
>DASVEQ010000151.1:0-9358 GCA_036380455.1 Candidatus Limnocylindria bacterium
GATCGGCGCGCGATCGGCGCCGGCCGTCCCGGCCCGATCACCCGCGACCTGTCCCGCACGTACTTCGACGCCGTCCGTGGCAAGCTGCCTGCATATCGGGACTGGCTGACCCCCGTCTACTGAAGCGGCCGCGCGGCGGACTCGGCATCGTCGCCACCGGCCCGCGCGGCCGGTGAGCGAGCTCCATGACCACCCTGGACAACCGCGATCGACTTCGCTGGCTCGGCCGGCTCCTCGAGATGGTGCCCGGCACGATCTCGTGGGCTGTGCTCATCCTCCCGCTCTGGCTGAGCTTCAGCTACCCGTGGCTCGTCGCGTACTTCGTCCTCAGCTTCGACTTCTACTGGCTGTGCCGCGCCCTCTGGTTCAGCGGCGCGGTGATCGTCGCGTACCGGCGGATCCGCCGCGTCCTGGCGGTCGACTGGACCGAGCGGGTGGCCGCGCTCGACGGACTCGTGGCGCGACGATCGGAGATCGAGCAGCGGCTCGGCGCCGAGCACGTGACGGCCCCACGCGGCAGCTTCGGCATCAGCCTGGCGGGAGGCCTCACGGCCGACGAGCGGCGCCATGCGCGGCAGGAGCTTCACGACCTCGAGCGCGTGATGGCCCTCGCGGAGCCCCCGCCATCCCCCGATGAGCTCATCCACCTGGCGCTGATTCCGACCTACACCGAGTCGCTCGAGAAGCTGCGGCACACGGTCGGCGCCCTGGCGGAGGCCGCCTGGCCATCCGAGCGGAAGATCTGCGCGATCATCACGCGCGAGACCGACGAGGGAGGCATCGAGAACGTGCGCCTCCTGCGCGAGGAGTTCGGCCACGCCTTCGCCGAGTTCATCCACATTCTCGACCCGCTCGAGCCCGGGATCGTGGTCGGCAAGTCGAGCGCGATGGCATGGGGCGGTCGCTCCCTCTATCGGCTGCTCGTCCGCGAGCGGGGGATGGACCCGAAGCGCATTCTCCTGACCGACCTCGACGCCGACTATCGGGTGCACCCGCAGTACTTCGCCTACCTCGCCTGGGTGCACCTGACCGATCCGAACCGCGAGACGCAGCTCTACCAGCCGATTCCGTACTTCCACAACAACATCTGGCAGGCCCCGATGCTCCAACGGCTCTTCGCCGCCGTGCTCACGCAGCTCCAGATGTGGCGGAGCGTGCTGCCGGAGAAGCTTCAGAGCTTCGGCTCGTACTCGACGACGCTCCACCTCGTCCACGACGTCGGATACTGGGCGACCGACGCGATCCCCGAGGACAGCCGCTTCTACTGGAAGAGCTACTTCCGCTACGGCGACCGATTCCGGGCGGTGCCGCTCTTCATCCCGATCTACGGCGACGCGGTCCGCGCGCGCGGCTACTGGCGGAGCATGGCGGAGCAATACCTCCAGGCGCGGCGCTGGGCGTGGGGGGTGACCGACATCCCGTACGTCATCGAGAACGCCATCGCGCACTCGGAGATCCCGTTCTGGTCCCGCTTCTGGCGGATCGTCAACTTGTTCGGCGAGCACATCAATTGGGCGATCGCCCCGTTCGTCGTGATGTTCGGCGCCACGGTGCCGCTCCTGATCAATCCGGCATTTGCGGAGACGACGCTCGGCCAGAACCTGCCGCTGTTCGCCAGCGTGATGCTGACGATCGCGCTCGTCAGCCTGTTCGTCCTCGTCATCGTCGAGCACCGGATCGTCCCTCCGCGCCCCGTGGAATGGGGGCCGCTCCAGCGCGTGCTGAGCCACATCCAATGGATCGGGCTGCCGTTCGTGGGCATCTTCTTCAGCAACCTGCCGGCCCTCGACGCCCAGACCCGGTTGCTCACCGGGCGGTACCTCGAGTACCGCGTCACCGAGAAGGCCTGAGCCGATGCCGTCCCGCATCCCGCCGATCGCACGCATCCGTCTCGCCCGGTCGCCGCTGCGGCTCGTGGCCGTCCCGGCGCTCCTCGTCGCCTCCGGCACCGGGCTCACCGTGGCCGCGGTGCTCGGGCCGATGCGCTTGATGCAGCCCGCGTGGATCGCGCTCGTGGCGGCCGCGGCGGTGGTCGCCCTCTTCGGCCTCTTCATCGCGATCCGACTGCTCAGCGTTCGGCTCGACGTCGAGGAGGCGGCGGTCAGGGTCCGATGGCTCGGTGGCGAGCGGGTCCATGCGCTCACGCCCGGGCCCGTCACCCGCGTCAGGCTGCGCGGCGAGCACGCATCCTCGCTTCGCTCACGCACGGGGTGGCTCGGCTGGACGCTGGGCCGCGCGACGCTGCGAGGCGAGGAGTCCATCCAGGTGGTCCGGCTCGCGAAGACGGCGACCGCCATCCTCGTCCCGACCGAGGAGGGACGGCTGGCGATTGCGGCGGCGTCCGAGACCGACCTGATCGAGGCCCTGTCCCGGGCGGCGCGCGCCCGACAGCGTCTCGAGCAGCTTGCTCGGACCGCCCCGCCAGCCCTCGAGCCGGGGTCGGCGCCGGACGAAGCGCCGCCGGACGGGCCGCATGCGCTGACCGGCATCGAGCGCGCGGAGCTCGAGGAGCACCTCGCGCGTGAGCGGGAGGCGCTGACAGCAGAGCCCGCCGCTGGCGCCCAAGCCGCCGTCGACGGCGAGGGGGCCGTCCCTCCAGCGCCGACGCCCGACGCGGTGGAAGCTCCCGCAACGGGCCGCCGGCCACGTGGGCGGGCGACCACACGGCTGGGCCGGCCACGCCCATCCGCCGCGTTCGTGCTGCTTCCGCTGGTCGGCAGCGGCATCGTCTGGGGGCTGGCCACCGTGGGCGACCGGCTTCCGGATGCCGGGACGGACCTCGGGCGCCTCACCTCGCTCGGCCTCGTGCTCGCCGGACCGGCGACCTCGGTCGGCGCGATCATGGCGCGTGCCTGGTGGCCGCGCCTCGTCGGCGTGGTCGTCACGTCCGGTCTGGCGGCGGCGGTCTTCGTCGGCCGCGCGCTGCTCGGGCCCTGAATTGACACTCCGCCGAGGGGCTGCGACCCTTGGCGGCCAACGACAGAGGGCGACGACGGAGCCACGACGGCCGTCGAGACGTGCCACGAGCGAGCCTGGACGGTGGGAGCAGGCGGCGGCGACGACGGACGCCATCCCTCTCGAGCTGGAGGCGCCAAGCGGCCGAGCCGTGGTAACGCCTCCCGGCGGCCCCCGATACGGGCGACGCAATGAGTGGGTCGACCGCGCGGAGCGCGCATCGGCCAATCGCGGGTGGTACCGCGGGAGCTGGCTCCCGTCCCGGAGATCGGGATCGGGAGCTTTCGCGTATCTGGAGCACGAATCGAGTTGTTCAACCCCGTAACGACCAAGCTGGACGTGCCCGCCCTCGAGCATGAGGTCATCTCGCGCTGGGCCGAGCGCGGCACGATGGCGCGCTACCTCGCGCGCAACGCGGATGCTGAGAAGCGCTTCAGCTTCATCGACGGGCCGATCACCGCCAACAACCCGATGGGCGTGCACCACGCCTGGGGCCGGACCTACAAGGACCTGTACCAGCGCTATCACACGATGCTCGGGGAGCGCCAGCGCTACCAGAACGGCTTCGACTGCCAGGGGCTCTGGATCGAGGTCGAGGTCGAGCGGCAGCTCGGGTTCAACAACAAGCGCCAGATCGAGGAATACGGGATCGGTCGCTTCGTCGAGCTCTGCAAGGAGCGCGTCGCGACGTTCGCCGGCATCCAGACCGAGCAGTCGAAGCGCCTCGGCTACTGGATGGACTGGGACAACAGCTACTACACGAACTCGGACGAGAACAACTACACGATCTGGGCCTTCCTGGCCGAGTGCCAGCGACGTGGCCTCCTGTACCGGGGCCACGACGTCATGACGTGGTGCCCGCGCTGCGGCACCGGGATCAGCAACATGGAGGCGGCGGAGGGCTACGCGGACGTGAAGCACCTCTCGGTGACCGTCCGGCTGCCGCTCACGAGCGACGGGCACGCCGGCGAGGACCTGCTGGTGTGGACGACCACGCCGTGGACGCTGTCGAGCAACGTCGCGGCCGCGGTGCACCCCGGGCTGACCTACCAGCTCGTGGAGGGTCGGGAGGGGCGTCACTGGTGGCTGAGCGCCGGCTCGAAGGCACGCGTGGCGGGGGACGCGCAGGTTCATCGGGAGGCGCCCGGTGCTGACCTCGTGGGGCTCACGTACAGCGGCCCATTCGACGAGCTCCCGGCTGCTGCCGGCATCGAGCACCGGGTGATTCCCTGGGACGAGGTCTCGGACGAGGATGGGACCGGCATCGTCCACATCGCGCCGGGGTGCGGCACCGAGGACTTCGCGCTGAGCAAGGCGTTCGACCTGCCGGTCATCGACCCGATCGACCAGTTCGGCATCTTCGTCGATGGGTTCGGCTGGCAGACCGGCCGCTACGCCGGCGCGACCGAGGATCCCGCGCAGGACCTGGCGCGAGCGGTCGTCGAAGATCTCGATGGCAGGCGCCTGCTCGTCGCGAAGGAGAGCTACTCCCACTCCTATCCGCACTGCTGGCGGTGCGGCACCCAGCTGATCTTCCGGCTCGTCGACGAGTGGTTCATCGCCATGGATCCCCTCCGCGAACCGATCAGCGCCTCCACGCGCGCCGCGCGCTGGCTTCCGGACGGCATCGGCCTCATGGAGCGCGAGCTCGACTGGCTGCGCAACATGGGCGACTGGATGATCAGCAAGAAGCGCTACTACGGGCTGGCGCTGCCGATCTGGGAATGCACCGACTGCGACGGTTGGGAGGTCATCGGCTCGAAGGACGAGCTCCGAGGTCGGGCGGTGAGCGGTTGGGAGGAGTTCGAGGGCCACTCGCCGCATCGGCCGTGGATCGACGAGGTCGAGATCGCGTGCTCGTCCTGCGGAGGCGTGGCGCGTCGGACGACCGACGTCGGCAACCCGTGGCTCGACGCCGGGATCGTCGGCCTCTCCACGCTGAAATGGAACACCGATCGCGACTACTGGCGCGAGTGGTATCCCGCGGACTGGATCAGCGAGTCGTTCCCGGGCCAGTTTCGCAACTGGTTCTACGCGCTCCTCACCGAATCCACGGTCATGACCGGCACCGCACCGATGCGGACCCTGTTCGCCTACGCCCTCCTGCTCGACGAGCACGGCGAGGAGATGCACAAGAGCAAGGGCAACTCGATCCCGTTCGACGAGGCCGCCGAGCAGATCGGCGCGGACGTGATGCGCTGGATGTACGCATCGGCCAATCCGGCGGCCAACCTCCGCTTCGGGTACGGGCCGGGCCACGAGGTCGTGCGCCGCTTCTTCCTCCCGCTGTGGAACACGTACGGCTTCCTCGTCACGTACGCGCGGCTCGACGGCTGGATGCCCTCCCAGGCCGATGGCGTCGCCGGCGCGCGGACGCTCCTGGACCGCTGGATCCTGTCCCGCCTGGAGGGCCTCGTCGCCACGGTCGGAGCGGCGTTCGACGCGTACGACGCCCAGACGGCGGCGCGCGCGATCGAGGCGTTCGTCGAGGAGCTCTCGAACTGGTACGTGCGTCGGAACCGCCGCCGCTTCTGGAAGGGGGAGCTCGACGCGGACAAGCGCGCTGCCTACGCGACGCTCCACGAGGTCCTCACCACCCTCGCGCGGCTCATGGCGCCCATCGTCCCGCACCTCGCCGAGGCAATCTGGACGAACCTCGTGGCCGAGGTCGACCCGCAGGCCCCGGACAGCGTCCACCTCGCCGACTTCCCACGCCCCATGGCCGGACGAGCCGATCCGGCGATCGAGGAGGCGGTCGATCTCGCGCGTCGCACGGTCGCGCTGGGCCGCACGGCACGGGCGGCGTCCGGCGTGCGCACGCGCCAGCCACTGCGGACGGTCCGCCTCCAGCTTCCCGGCCGGCTGCCCGCCCTGAGCGAGGACGCGGCCACCGATGCGGAGCTCACCACGCAGGTCCTCGACGAGCTGAACGTCAAGTCGCTCGAGCTCATCCCCGACGAGTCCGAGATGGTCGAACGGACGCTCTATCCGATCCTGCCGATCCTCGGACCGCGTCACGGCCGCGCCGTCGGCGCGGTGATGGCCGGCGCGCGGAGCGGCGACTGGGATCTCCAGGCCGACGGCACGGTTGCCGTGGGTGGCGTGACCCTCCAGCCGGACGAGTTCGAGCTCACCGCGCGCGCGCGATCGGGTCACGAGGTGGCCGAGGACGGCGGCCTGCTCGTGGCGCTCGATACGGCGATCGATGACGAGCTCGCCGCCGAGGGCGCCGCGCGCGAGGTGGCGCACCGCCTGCAGGCCATGCGCAAGGCGGCCGGCTACGAGATCAGCGACCGGATCCGCGTGGCCGTGAGCGCCGATGCGGCGACCGCCGTTCGCCTGGCGCCGCATCGCGAGTGGCTCGCTGCCGAGGTGCTGGCCGAGGAGCTCGAGGTCGCGCCGGACGCCTCGATCCAGGCCGCCGACCGTCGCCAGATGGTGGAGGTGGAGGGCGCCTCGCTGACGCTCGAGATCGGCCGAGCCGGCCCCGGCGCCGTCGGCTAGAGTGAGGCACGTGGAGGCTGGAATCGATCGCGACGCGTCATCCGTGCGCCCCGCGGCGATCCTCGCGATCACCGCGGTGGGGATCTACGTCGCCGACCAGGTCACGAAGGCGCTCGTCGTGGCCAGCCTGGACGTCGGGCAGCGGGTGGACGTCATCGGCGACGTCGTGCAGCTGTGGCACCTGCGCAATACCGGGGCCGCGTTCAGCCTCCTGCCGGGTGCCACCTGGCTATTCATTCCGATCACGATCATCGCGCTCGGCATGGTCGCCTACTTCCATCGACAATTCCGCGACCGCGGGCCATGGATCCACGTGATCCTGGGCGCGGTGCTCGGTGGTGCCCTCGGCAACCTGACCGACCGGATCCGCCTCGGGTACGTGGTCGACTTCGTCAGCGTCGGCGTCGGCGACCTGCGGTGGCCGGCGTTCAACGTCGCGGACCCCTCGGTCGTCATCGGCATCGGGCTCCTCGTCGTGTACCTCAGCTTCTTCGACGGACGGCTGCGTCGCGACGAGCCGGCCGCGTGACACCGGTGGCGGACCGCGTCGTCGAGGGCACGGCGCCGGCCGGCCGGGTGGACATCGCCGTCGCCTCCGTCGCCGAGATCAGCCGTGCGCACGCCCAGCGGCTCATCGGTGACGGCCGCGCACTGGTGGACGGCGGCCGCCGCCGATCGAGCGACCGGCTCGCGGGGGGCGAACGCATCCGGGTCGAGCTCACCGCCCCGCCCGACGCCTCCCTGGCCGCGGAGTCCATTCCACTCCGCGTGGCCTACGAGGACGCGGCGATGCTGATCATCGACAAGCCCGCGGGCCTCGTCGTCCACCCGAGCGCCGGGCACGGAGGCGGCACGCTGGTCAACGCCCTGCTCGGCCGCGCCCGGGACCGCGGCGAGCCGCTCGGGTCGATTGCCGGCGTCGGGAGGCCGGGGATCGTCCATCGGCTCGACAAGGAGACGAGCGGCCTCATCGTGGTCGCCAAGACCGACGCCGCCCAGGCGAGCCTCATGCGTCAGTTCGGCGAACGGACGATCGAGAAGGAGTACCTCGCCCTCGTGCGCGGCGCGGCGCCGGCGCCGCGCGGACGCGTCGAGGCCCCGATCGGTCGAGACCCGCGCGACCGTCAGCGAATGGCGGTCGTCGCGGGAGGGCGCGAGTCGGCCACCGAGTACGAGCAGATCGGGGAGGGCGGGGGATACGCGCTCCTGTCGCTTCGGCCGCTGACCGGCAGGACGCACCAGATCCGGGCGCACCTCGCGTACCTGGGCCTCCCGATCGCCGGCGACCTCCGCTACGGCGGTGGCGAAGGGCCGGGTGGCCTGCGACGCCAATTCCTCCACGCGTCCCGCCTGCGCCTCGAACGGCCAGCGGACGGGTCCCGCCTTCGCGCGTGGAGCGCGCTGCCGGACGACCTGGCCGCCTGCCTGGAGGCATCGGGCGTGGCGGTCGTCCCCGGCCGGCTGCCCGACGGCGTCGGCGCCGAGGTGGAGGCGTGACCGAGTCGGAGAAGCGGATGACCTTCCCGAACCCGATGCTCGTCGTGGTGTCGGGACCGTCCGGCGTCGGGAAGAGCACGATCGTCGCGGAGCTCGCGCGCCGCTGGCCGCAGGTCGTGCCGATCGTCACCGCCACGACCCGGGCGCAGCGGGCGGACGAGATCGACGGGGTCCACTACCACTTCCTGACCGAGGAGGCGTTCCGAGCGCTCATCGAGCGTGACGGCCTGCTCGAGCACGCGAACAACCACGGCCATTGGTACGGCACACCGGTCGACCAGGTGAGGGGCATCCTCGCCGCAGGTCGCGACGCCATCCTCACGATCAGCCCGGAGGGAGCGCGCAACGTCCGTCGGCTCGTCCCCGACGCGCTCCTCATCTTCGTGATGCCGCCGTCGATGGAGGACCTTGCCGACCGGCTGCGAAGCCGCGGGTCGGAGTCGGAGGCGAGCATCGCCCGACGGCGGCGCGATGCGGAACGCTGGATCGCCGAGGCCGACGACTACGATCACGTCGTGGTCAACGAGACCGGGCGGCCCGAGGCGGCGGCCGATCTCATCTGGGACATCATCCAGTCCGAGGCACGCCGCGACCCACCTCGACGCCCACGGGTCTGAGGCCGCTCCCATGACCGACGACCCTCGTCGGGTGCGCGTCGCGGTGGAGGCGGTCGCCGATCGCCCGGAGCGGACGTTCACGTACGCCGTTCCCGCCTCCCTGGCCGCGCCGGAACCCGGCTCCCTGGTCCTCGTCCCGTACGGGCGGCGCCTGGCGCTCGGGTACGTCATGCCCGGACGGGCGGCTGAGGCTGGGGCGGAGCTGAAGGAGATCGAGGCGGTCGTCTCGGGACCCATGCTCCCGACGGACCTGCTCTCGCTCGCCCACGAGATCGCCGTCTACTACCGTGCGCCGATCGGGACGACGGTCGCCGCGATGCTCCCTCCCGGCCTGGAGTCACGCCTCCTGCGACGCTGGCACGTCGAGGACCCGGATCGGCTGCCGGATGAGCTGGCCGACGCCGTCGACGCCGATGGCTGGATCGCCGATCCCGTGCTCCAGCGACGCGCGCCGCGCCGAACGCGCACGGGCTGGGTCGAGAAGCTGCGCCGCACCGGCGTCCTGCGGCCCGATTGGTCGCTTCGCCCGCCCGACGTGGGCGAGAAGCGCATCCGCGTCCTTCGCGCGCTGCCCGGCGATGCGGAGCCGCCGCGTCGAGCGCCCGTGCAGCGTGCCCTGATCGACGCGCTCGACGACGGCGAGCGGACATTCGCGGAGCTGGCGGAAGCCCTCGGGGCGGAGCCCGCGTCACTCCTGGCGCCGGCCAGACGCCTCGCGGCGCTCGGACGCGCGGAGCTCGACTGGCGGGTGGTGGAGCGCGATCCCCTCGCGCACCGCGAAGACC
>DASVEQ010000152.1:0-24613 GCA_036380455.1 Candidatus Limnocylindria bacterium
GGTTAGGTAGAGAGCCTCGATAAGTCGTGCATTGATAAGCGCATGCAGCGAGCCCAGGACCGAACTGTTCGCCTTAGCCGCCTCCAGGACCTCAATAGCCTCGTTGAACCTCCCGTCGGCTATGAAAAGTGTCGCTTCGCCGTAGATCGCTTCGGCTTGGGGTCTGGGCCAAGGCTCGGTTCTCCTGATTGCTTCTGTCGCGACTGCCCGAGCTCGATCGAGCCTACCTAATGCCAGCAACGTGATTACGAGGTCTGAGTTGTCGGCGAACGGGCTCTTGGGCAAGTTGGCCCAGCACTCTGCGGCCTTCTCTAGGTGCCTCAGAGCTGCGTCCAGCCTCCCTAAGCGCAACATGACGCCCCCCGCGTTGTGATGGGCGATGGCCGCAAAGTGCTCGAGTCCTCTTGCACTTGCTTCGTCGGCAATCCGCTGACATTCGATGCCCACTGCTTCGAGGGAGTCGGTCAGCCAAGTTCGCGTAATCGCGAGATTTCCCTCTAGCCGCAGACGAGTCGCGTGCGCATCCGCAGGTGCTAGCTCCACGCCGTTCTCAGCTACTTCAAGGGCCTGGCGGGGATCGCCGAAGATGCTGTAGACAGTGCTGAGTTTCAGGCAGGCGAGGGCCTCCAGGCGCCGGTCGCCTTTCCGGGCGAAGTACGTGCGCGCTCTCTCGAGCGATTCCAGGGCTCGATCCCAGTCACCGCGGATGCCGCACGTCTCGCCGTAGAGGAGACTGAGGCGCGCGTTCTGCCTGATCGTCTCCTCGGGAAGCTGTTGCAGCCACTCGTCGACGAGTCCCAGGCGGCCCTCCGCGACCACCTCTTCGCCGTACTTCGCGATGAGTCGGGCAGCCTGGCGCTGGAGTCCCGCGCGCAGATAGTGGTGGATCGCCTCTGGCCACTGCGCCGATGTCTCGAAGTAGGAGGCGGCGTGGATGTGGAGCCCGACGACCTCGGCCTCGGACCGCTCGGCGGTCAGCCGGCGCTCGAGGAATTCGCGGAACAGGTTGTGGTAGCGGAACCGTTCTTCGTCGAGGCGGTTGGTGAACAGGCCGCGCTGCTCGAGCTCATCGAGCGCTCGGCGACCGTCATGCACACCGGTCAGCCGCTCCGCGACCTCCGGAGTGATCTGCTGGAGGATCGACGTCGACAGGAGCAGGTTCCGGGTCTCATCGGACTGTTGGTCCAGCACTTCCTCGGCGAGGAAGTCGAACAGGTCGCTGTCCTTCGTGGCCGTGATCGAGCGGATGAATCGGCGTCGCTCCTCCGGCGACGGTCGCTCGCGGAGCGACACCTCGACCAACTGGAGCGAGGCAGCCCAGCCCTCGGTCCGCCGCTCGAGCTCGGCGACCTCGGTTGGGTCGAGGGGGTCGTTGTAGATGTCGCGGAAGAGCTCGTCGATCTCCGGCTCGGTGAAGCGCAGCGCATCGGTCCGGATCTCGGCATACCCGCCGTGCGTCTTGAACCGCGCGAACTGGAGCTTTGGCTTGACTCGGGACGCGAAGACGAACCGGCAGGTGGCCGGCGCGTCCCGGAGGATCTGATTCCATAGCCCGCGCACCTCGGTGACCGCATTCACGTACTGCCAGTCATCGATGATGAAGGTGCATGGCTCCGTCAGTCGCTCGTGCATCTCGGCGAGCAGATACGCCGCCACGCCGGGTCGCGAGGAGCCAGGCCCGCCCATCTGCTGGAGCATCGAGTGCGCCCGCCGGCCGAAGCCCGGGTGGCGTTTCGCGATGGACTCGGCCAGGTAGCTGATGTGGAACGTCCAGTCGCGGTCGTTCCGGTCGAGCTTGTACCAGTAACAGGGGAACCCGACCTCCCGCTCCCATTGCCAAAGAAGCGTCGTCTTGCCGTAGCCCGCATCGGCGGCGATGACGGCGGCTCGGCAGCCGGCGGCCTCGTTCATCCAGTCGATCAGGCGCGCCCGCCGGAGGGTCGGCGTCGCGTACTGGGGCGACGCGACCTTGTTGAGGATCAGCGGGTAGGCGTACGTGATGTCCGACAATCCATCGGTCTCCCGGGCGTGAGCCACCGATGCCGTCGTCGCGCCCCCCGCGGCGAGCGCTTCGGCACGAGCCGACTGTAGCGCCGCCCGATTATCAGCCGATTACCGGGCGATTGAAAGCACCGATCGCGAGGCGCACCCTGGCCCGGGCTTGGATCCGCTCGGCAGGGCGGGGCGGGTCGCCAACGGTCAGCGGATCGGTCACTGACGCCATCATCGCTGACAGATTGCGAACCCGCGGCGCCTTCGCACTCGCCGAGAGGCTCAATGAAGGGCTGGGCGTTGCTCCCGCGGTCGATCGATCATCTGGTCCACCTGGTCCAGCGCCTTGCCGATGCTCTCGAGCGCCAGGTCGAGCTGATCGTGCGCCGCGTCGAGGTCCTCGAGGATCGACTGGAAGGACGGATCGGCATCGACGTCGTCGCGGATGCCGACGAGCAGGCGGTGGGCAACGTTCACGACGACCGACACTTCGTTCAGGTCGTCCCCAACGGCGGACGGTTCCATGGATGAGGCTCCGGTCCGAGCGAGTTCTCAGCGCACCCACTCTATGCCATGGGCCGATCCGACTGAGGGTCGCGGCGAGCAATCCGCTACAGTTCGCGAAGCGTGCGCGCCTTCATCGGTCTCGGTGGGAATCTCGGGGAGCCGGCCGTCGCGTTCCGGGCGGCGGTGGCGGAGCTGCGCGGCATCGGCCAGGTCGTGAAGGTTTCGTCCCTGTACGACACCGCCCCCCGTGACTCCTACGACCAGCCGCACTTCCTCAATGCCGCCCTCGAGCTTCTGACCGACCTGTCGCCGACCGACCTGCTACTGGAGCTGAAGCGGCTGGAGGGGGCGCTCGGCCGGGATCCCCAGGGACGCCGATGGGGGCCGCGGGTCATCGACCTCGACATCCTCTCGTTCGACGGCCAGTGCGTGACCGATCCCGAGCACGACCTCATCGTGCCGCACCCGCGCTTCCACGAGCGGCGCTTCGCCCTGGAGCCGGTCGCCGAGCTGGATCCGCTCCTCATGCCGTGGCGCAACTGCTCCGACCTGCGGGTGGACGTGTCCGTCTCCGACCTGCTGCCGACCGTCGCCAACCAGGAGGTCATGCGCGTCGGCGGCCCGGACTGGGCCGACCCCGTCTCACCGAGCGGCCTCAGCTAGGTCGGCAGCCAGCGATTCGAGCGTGTCCGGTGAGCGGCTCGTGGATCAGGCGAGCGTTGGGTTCTCTCTCACCAGGAGCACGATCCACACCAGCAGCGCAGTCACGGCCCCAGCGGCCACGGTTGGCCATCCCCCGCACGGGACCGTCCACAGGTTGAACATCCCGTAGCACGTAGGGGGATCGGTATCGACACCTCCGCCCCATGGGAACTGGAGGACGACCACGACCAGGCCAGCGAGCAGCGCCGCCACGCCCAGCCGGATGATTGATGTGGGCCGACCGCCCGCGGGCTCCATGGCGCACTCCGCTGTCCGATGCCGTCAAGTGTCCGTGGGCGCTCGCGATCGGTCAACAGCCGGGGATCAACCGGAGGGTATGGGGATTTCACAGCGGCCAAGGCGCGGGACTCGCACCGGTCCGGGCGGGAGCGGAAGGCACCGGCACCCATCCACCTGAACGGGGCGGCCGATGCGCCTCTGTCCCGAGGGTCACGCCGGTCGCCCCTATTCGCTCGTCGCCGCTCGGGAGCGGACAACGAAACAGCGCCGACGGAGGAACTCCCGCGCCCCGGCCCGGTGTCTGATCCGGTGGAAAGTCCCGCGCTCGATCCCGCGCTTACCCCCGCGCCTGGGACGTTACCGCCGCCAGGTCGAGTAGTCGGTCGAGTGTCGAGTCGAGTGCTTTCTCCAGTGTCAGGTCCGGTGACGGTCCGGGCGGCACCTCCGTTGGCGCCGAGGCCACGATACGGCGGCGCCGTCGCGGGCCGCCAGCCCCTTTGTCCACCAATCCACAACCTCGCGGCGTAATCATCCACCGTCCGTCCACAGGCGAGGTTCATTGGTGGCACTGCCCCGACGTACGCCCCGCCGGGTACGAAGGTCCGCTGTGCGCGGCTGGTCGCCGGCCGCACGATCCCGCCGATGCGCATTGCCCGTCGCCGCCTCGCCCGGTCCTTCTCCGTCGCCGTGCTCGCCGCGCTCCTCGTGACGGTGCCCGTCGCCGCCGACCACGGGGGTGCGCACGTCGAGCTGCAGGCTGGGACGCAGGGGTGCACCGGCGTCCTGCCCTCGAACGAGGGCAACACCGACATGCGCCTCGTCGGGGGCACTCTGACACCTGGCGGAACAGCCGTGTTCGAGATCAGCTACCCCCTCAACGCGTCGAGCGTGGGCAAGGAGTTCACGATCCTCGACTGCGCGTTCATCAACGGCGAGCCGGCGCTGAAGTACGTCGTCTCGTTCGTGCCGAGCAACCAGGCATTCGTGCTGCGCATGACCCTGGCGGTGCCGGAGGACGCGCCGGTGGGCGGGCTGTACTGCAACTACGTGAAGACCACCGGCAGTCCGACGGCCGCGCAGGCGAGCCAGCGCAAGGCCGGACCGGCCTGCTTCGTCATCCGCGCACCGAGCACCACGGGCTCATCCCCGCAGCCGCGGCCGCTGGGCTCGTCCCCGGGCGATCCGGCGGAGACGTCGACCGGGACCACGTCCGGCCCCATCCTCCTGCCCAACACCGCGCTGCCCCCGCCGTCCGCCAGCCGCTGAGTGATCCGCGGCGCCTTGCGCGCCGATCTGCCAGGAGGTCGGCTAGAGGCGAACCTTCGGCGGGTTGCCCGGGTCCCACATGTGGACGGTGTCGATGAACCGCACCAGGCCGCCCTGGTAGGAGAGCATCAGCGAGTGCGTGCGCGCGCCGCCGCCGAAGAATCGGACGCCGCGCAGGAGCTCGCCATCGGTCACGCCGGTGGCGCAGAAGACGACGTTCTCGCCCGAGGCGAGGTCGTTGGTCGTGTACACGCGGTCGACGTCGTCCACGTCGACCCCCATCACCCGCGCCCGTTCCTTCTCCTCGTCGGAGCGCCACTTGAAGCGTGCCTGGATCTCGCCGCCCAGGCACTTCAGGGCCGCGGCTGACAGCACGCCCTCCGGCGCGCCGCCGATGCCCATGACGGCGTGGACACCCGGGCCCGAGACGGCGACGCTGATGGCCGCGGAGAGGTCGCCGTCGCCGATGAGCTTGATCCGTGCCCCCGCCGCGCGGACCTCCGAGATGAGCTGCTCGTGCCGTGGGCGCTCCAAGATGACGACGGTGATGTCCCACACCTGCCGGCCGAGGGCATCGGCAATCGCCTGGAGCGTGGTCGCGACCGGGTCGCTGATGCTGACCTTGCCGGCCACCATCGGCCCGACGATGAGCTTCTCGAGGTAGGTGTCGGGGGCGTGCATGAGGCCGCCGGGCTCCGCCGCGGCCAGCACGGCGGTCGCGTTCGCCGACCCGGTGGCGACGAGGTTCGTGCCTTCGAGGGGATCCACGGCGATGTCGACCGACATGGCCGCCTCCGGATTGCCGACCTGCTCGCCGATGTAGAGCATCGGCGCGGAGTCGCGTTCGCCCTCGCCGATGACGATCGTGCCCGACAGCTCCGCGTCGTCCATGGCCTTGCGCATGGCGGTGACGGCCGCCTGGTCGGCGCCGTCGCGGTCACCACGACCCATCAGTCGGGCCGCCGCGATGGCCCCGGCCTCCGTCGCGCGCAGCGCTTCGGCGATGATCAGCTTGTCGATACGGGTCGAGGTGGGCATCGGTCTAGTGCTTGAAGTGCCGGCGGCCGGTGAAGACCATGGCCATGTGGTGGCGATCCGCGACCTCGATCGCCATCTCGTCGCGGATGCTGCCGCCGGGCTGGATGATGGCCGTGACGCCGGCCTGGGCCGCGATCTGGATGCCGTCGGGGAACGGGAAGTAGGCATCGCTGGCCATGACCGACAGCGGCGCGCGCTCGCCCGCCTTGCGCAGCGCCACCTCGACGCTCACGACGCGTGACGGCTGACCCGCCCCCATGCCGACCATGCTGTGCTTCTTGGCGAGCACCACCGCGTTCGACTTCACGTGGCGGACGGCGCGCCACGCGAACAGCAGGTCGGTGAGCTCCTCGAGGGTCGGCCGGCGCTGGGTGACGGTCTGGAGCTTGTCGCGGTCCTCCTCCATCTCGTCGAAGGTCTGGACCAGCAGGCCACCGCCGATGCGCTTGAAGTCGAAGCGGCCGATGCCGAGGTCGTCACCGTCGGTACCCGAGGGCGGCACCTCGACGATCTCGAAGCCGCGCTTCGTCCTCAGGATCTCGAGCGCCTCCGGTGTGTAGCCCGGCGCCACGATGGCTTCGAAGAAGCCGGGGCGGATGGCCCGCGCGGTCGGCTCGTCCACCGTCCGGTTGATGCCGATGATCCCGCCGTAGGCACTGACGCTGTCGCCCTCGAGGGCCAGGCGGAACGCCTCGGCCAGGTCGACGACGCTTGCCAGCCCGCATGGGTTGCCGTGCTTGACGATGGCGACGGCCGGCGTCTTGAAGTCCGACGCGATCGTCCATGCGGCATCCAGGTCGAGCAGATTGTTGAAGGACAGGTCCTTTCCGGCGATCTGGTGCGCGGCGCTGATGCTTCCGCCGGCGTGGGCGGGATCGGTGTAGAACGCGCCAAGCTGGTGCGGGTTCTCGCCGTAGCGCAGGTCCGCCTTCTTCTCGACGACCATCGTCAGGCGGCTCGGGAAGACGGTGCCAGCCGCCTCGTTGAGGTACGAGGCGATCTGCGCGTCGTAGGCGGCCGTGGTGGCGAACGCCTCTGCGGCGAGCTTCTGCCGGGTCTCCGGGCTCACGCTGCCGAGCGTCTTGATGTCCCGCAGGACCGATGCGTACTGCGTCGGGCTCGAGACCGCAGCGACCCCGGGGAAGTTCTTGGCGGCCGCCCGCAGGAGGGTCACCCCGCCGATGTCGATCTGCTCCAGCGCCTGGTCGAGGGTCGTGTCCGCATCGCGGATGGTCTGCGCGAACGGATAGAGGTTGACGACCACGACGTCGATCGGCTCGATGCCGGAGTCCTCGAGCTGCGACAGGTGATCCGGGCGGTCACGACGGGCGAGCAGCGCCGCGAAGATCGAGGGATGGAGGGTCTTCACGCGCCCGTCGAGGATCTCGTTCGAACCGGTCAGATCGGAGACGGGCCGGATTCCCTCGAGGCCCGCATCGGTCAGGTGCGCGCGCGTGCCGTCGGTGGCGAAGCACTCTGCGCCTGCGTCGATGAGACCTCGGGCGAGCTCGACGATGCCTTCACGATCACTGACGGAGAGCAGGGCGCGCAATCGACGTCCTCGGTGCAGGTGGGCCGGTGCCGGTCGGTGCCTCGGGGGACCAGATTATAGGCGGTGCGCGCTCATCGGAGGCCTGGCCCTGGCGGGCGCCCGCTCCCCAGCCGGCGCTTGCACCCCGATGCACGTAACTGGCACCCTGGCCGGCAGGGTCCCGAAGGTGCAGCGCCGCGCTTGCGCCCCGATGCACGTAACTGGCATCCCGGCCAGGCAGGGTCCCAGACCTGTGCGCCGCCGCGCAACTCCGAGCCTGCTCCGCGCCCCAGTTGGCCGCCAGATCGCAGTTACGTGCGCCCTGGCGCAACAGCCCGGCGCTTGCGCCCCGATGCATGTAACTGGCATCTGGCCAGGCAGGGTCCCAGACCTGTGCGCCGCCGCGCAACTCCGAGCCTGCTCCGTGCCCCGGTTGACCGCCAGATCGCAGTTACGTGCGCCCTGGCGCAACAGCGCCGCGGAGTACGAATGCTAGACTCGGGCCCCCGATGAACGTCCTGACCGATCCCTTCACGCCCGCCACCTACCCGGACATGTTCACCTGGATGTGGGTGGCCGGCCTGCTGATCGCCCTCGGCGCGATCGTCGTCTACAACATCGCGCAGCGCCGATACCGCCGCTACCCCGAGCTCCTGGCGCTCCACGAGTGGGTGTTCTGGCCGATCATCGTGACCTGGGGCGTGATCCCGCTCCTCGTCGTCATCGGCGTGCCGTTGATCCTCCAGCTGATCATCGTGTTCACCGGCATGGGGATGGCGGCCTACGCCTCATTCGTCCGCTTCCCCACGCGGATCGCCGCCGCGAACGACGACATCAGGCGCCGCCGATACGTCCCCCCGCCACGCCGCAGCGAGCCGCAGCGCGCGAAGCCCACCCCCGCAGGCAGACGCCGCCGGCATCGCTGAACACCAACGAGGAGTCGCGAGAGTTCGGGACTAGGAGTCCCCGTTGGGCTGGGCCTTCGATGCATACGAGCCGCGTTGTCGCCGATGCCACAGCAGGACCGACCACAGGGTGCCGCCCGCGATCGAGACCGCCCCCACAACGTTGAGGACGATCGTGCCAGCAGTCTCGCAGACTCGATGGTCGAGTTCGGTGACGCAAGATTGCGCCATCGGCGCGACGATCAGCACTGCCACCCCAATGGCGATGAGCGACAGCGCCAACCAGGGGCGAGACATGTGCGCATGATCCCACTCGCCTCCGGGAAGTGGAAAGCCGATGCGTGGCGACCGCCGCCAGGCGATTGACGCCGCGCCGCCGGCGGGCGTAGAGTCCTGCACCGATGGCGCGCGTTGGCGCGCCGCGAGCCGCAGGAGGTGTTGCATGTCACGGACCGCAGGGACGGTTCTCCGCGCGCCGCGCCTCCGAACGGAGCTCGCCAGTTAGCCCGGCCTCATCGCCGCCGCTCGCACGGGCCGCCCGCCGGGGCGGTCCTCGTCATTTCCGGGGATCGAAGCGCGACGCGTACCGCTCGTCCACGCCGTCCATTCTTCCCGGAGATCCTTCGCTTGAGCCACTCCCGCGAGTCCCGCCGCGTCCGGCATCGGCCACGCTCAGAGCCCAGCTCGTTCCGGTGCGTCCGATGCCGCCTGGACGTCCCGACCGACGCGCCCGGCACCCAGCATCGCAACCATTGCCCGCAGTGCCTCTGGTCCCGCCACGTCGATGACCGCCCGGGCGACCGCGCCATGCTCGACGAGTGCGGCTCCAGCATGGAGCCGATCGCCATCACCGTCCGTGGCAAAGGCGAGTGGGTCCTCATCCACCGCTGTACCGGCTGCGGCGTCCTGCACGCCAACCGGTCGGCGGCCGATGACTCGCCGCTCCTCCTCGTCCGCCTTGCGGTGAAGCCGCTGGCAATGCCGCCGTTCCCGCTCGACCGCCTCGCACTGGTCTGATGTCGCCGTCGCCGATCAGTGCACGGTCGAGGAGGAGCCTCCCGGAGCCGATGCCGAGGGAGCGGCGGAGACCGGCTCCGCCGAGCCGTTGAACGAGAGTGTGCCCTGCGGCGTGGCGTCGACGAGGATGGTGTCCCCGGCCGTGAACTCGCCGGCGAGCAGGCGCTTCGCGAGCGGGTTCTCGAGCTCGCGCTGGATGGCGCGGCGGAGGGGCCGGGCTCCGTACACCGGGTCGTAGCCCTCGCGGGCCAGCAGGCCGAGGGCCGCATCGGTCACCTCGAGGGTGAGGTTGGACTCCTCCAGCCGACGCCGGAGGCCCTCGACCAGGAGGCCGACGATCTCGCGCAGCTGCGCCTCGTCGAGCGGCCGGAAGACGATGATCTCGTCCACCCGGTTCAGGAATTCCGGGCGGAAGTGCTCGCGGAGCTGGCGCCGGACCCCCTCGGCGGCGCCCTCGAACGCATCAAGCCCGGCTTCCCCCGCCTCGATGAGCGCCGCTGAGCCGATGTTGCTGGTCATGATGATCACGGTGTTCTTGAAGTCGACCGTGCGGCCCTGCGAGTCGGTGAGCCGTCCGTCGTCGAGCAGCTGGAGCAGGACGTTGAAGACGTCCGGATGGGCCTTCTCGATCTCGTCGAACAGCACCACCTGGTACGGCCGGCGCCGGACGGCTTCCGTCAGCTGGCCGCCCTCCTCGTAGCCGACGTAGCCGGGCGGGGCGCCGACGAGGCGCGAGGTCGAGAACTTCTCCATGTACTCGCTCATGTCGATCCGCACGAGGGCGGCCTCGTCGTCGAACAGGAACTCGGCCAGCGCGCGGGCGAGCTCCGTCTTCCCGACGCCGGTGGGGCCGAGGAAGATGAACGAGCCGATCGGGCGCTTCGGGTCCTTCAGCCCTGCGCGCGCGCGGCGGATGGCGTCGGATACCGCCTCCACCGCCTCGTCCTGGCCGATGAGCCGCCGATGCAGCCGCTCCTCCATGTGGATCAGCTTCTCCGTCTCGCCCTCCATGAGGCGGCTGACCGGGATGCCCGTCCAGCGGGCGACGACCTCGGCAACATCGTCGGCGTCGACCTCCTCCTTGAGAAGGATCGAGCCGGAGCTCTGGAGCTCCTTCAGCTCCGCCTCCGCGGCGGCCAGCTGATCGGTCAGCTCCCGAGAGCGGCCGTACTGGAGCTCGGAGGCGCGCTGGTAGTCCTGGGCGCGCGTCGCCTCCTCGATCTCCGGCTGGAGGCGCTCGAGCGACTCGCGGGCCTCGCGGATGCGCGTCACGATCGCGCGTTCGCGCTCCCACTGCGCCTTCATCGCGTCACCGCGCTCGCGGAGGTCGGCGAGCTCCTTCTCCAGCGCGGACAGCCGAGCCTTGCTGGCCTCGTCCTTCTCCTTGCGGAGCGCCTCGCGCTCGATCTCCAGCTGCATCCGGCGCCGCTCGATCTCGTCGAGCTCGGCCGGCATCGAGTCCATCTCCATCCGCAGCCGCGACGCCGCCTCGTCGACGAGGTCGATCGCCTTGTCGGGCAGGAAGCGCTCGGTGATGTAGCGGTTGGAGAGCACCGCGGCGGCGACGAGCGCGCCATCGGTGATGCGGACGCCGTGGTGCACCTCGTAGCGCTCGCGCAGGCCGCGCAGGATGCTGATCGTGTCCTCGACGCCCGGCTGGTCGACGAGCACCGGCTGGAAGCGGCGCTCGAGCGCGGCGTCCTTCTCGATGTGCTTGCGGTACTCGTCGAGGGTGGTGGCGCCGATGCAGTGCAGCTCGCCACGCGCCAGCATCGGCTTCAGGAGATTGCTGGCGTCCATGGCTCCCTCGCTGGCGCCCGCGCCGACGACGGTGTGGAGCTCGTCGATGAACATGATGATCGTGCCGTCGGAGTCGGTGACCTCCTTCAGCACGGCCTTCAGCCGCTCCTCGAACTCGCCGCGGTACTTCGCGCCGGCCACCAGCGCCCCGAGGTCGAGGCCCACGATCCGTCGGTCGCGCAGGCCCTCCGGCACGTCGCCGCGCACGATCCGCTGGGCGAGCCCCTCGACGATGGCGGTCTTGCCGACGCCGGGCTCGCCGATGAGCACCGGGTTGTTCTTCGTCCGACGGCTCAGGACCTGGATGACGCGGCGCACCTCCTCGTCGCGGCCGATGACGGGGTCGAGGGCGCCCTTACGCGCGGCCTCGGTCAGGTCGCGGCCGTACTTCTCGAGCGCCTGGTATGTCGCCTCGGGGTTCTCGTTCGTCACGCGCTGGCTGCCTCGGATCTCCTTGAGCGCCTCGGTGATCGATGCGGGCGTTGCTCCCGCCTCGCTCATGATGCGAGCACCTGTCGACCCCCCGGCGTCAATGGCGGCGAGCAGCAGATGCTCGGTGCTCACGTACTCGTCGCGCATGCGCTCGGCCACCGCGTGCGCATCGCTGAGCGTCCGGCGTGCCTCGTTCGACAGCTGGAGCTGCTGGGCGGCGCCCGACACCTTCGGCAGCGTCGCGAGGTCGGCCCGCAGCGCCTCGGCCACGGCCGAAGACGAGACCCCAGCGCGCGCGAGCACCGCCGGGACCACCCCGTCCGGCTGCTCGGCCAGCACGAGCAGGACGTGCGAGACCTCGAGCTGTGGGTGGCCCTCGGCCTCCGCGAGCTGCTGAGCGGCGACGATCGCCTCGGTTGCCTTCTGGGTGAATCGGTCGGTCCGCATCGGTCAGCTCATGCGCTTCCGGGGATCCGGCTGGGGGTGCCTGTCGAGGAGCGCCTGGATCTCGGCGCGCGCCTCCTCCTCGAGCTTCGGCAGCACGACCTGGGTGGACACCACGAGGTCGCCCTTCTCGCTCGAGCCGCGCGTCGGCAGGCCCCGGCCCTTCAGCCGGATCTCCTGGCCGTTCTGCGTGTTCGGGCGGATCCGCAGCTTCACCGATCCGGTCGGCGTCACCACCGGCACCTCCGCGCCGCCCAGCGCTTCGGCGAGCGTCAGCGGAAGCTCGGTGTGCAGGTCGGCACCGCGGCGCTCGAACCGCGGGTCGCTCGTGACTCGCACGTTGATGACGAGGTCGCCGCCATCAACGGCGCCGGACAGCTTCACCTTCGACCCGTCACTCACCCCGGCCGGGATCTTCACGTGGAGCCGCTTGCCGTTCACGTTGACCATGCGTTCGGCGCCGGTGGCCACCTCCGACAACGTCACCTCGGCGGTTGCCTGGACCGATGGTGCGGTCCGGGCGCGCCCGGACAGATCCGAGAGGTCGACGTACTCGAACCCGCCGCCCGGCGCGGTGCCGAACGGGCCGCCGGCGCTACCGCCGGTCGCCGAGCCGCCGAAGAACTGGCGGAAGAAGTCGCTGAACCCGCCGAGATCCTCGGCCGAGGTGGTCGTGCGGTACGTCCAGCGCGTCCCACCCGGAGCACCGCCGAAGCCGGCCCAATCGGTGGCGCCGCCGGAGCCGAAGCCGGCCTGCTGGTACGCCTGCCAGTTGGCCCCGAGCTCGTCGTACTGCTTTCGCTTCTCCGCGTCGGACAGCACGGCGTGCGCCTCGTTGGCCTCCTTGAAGCGCCGCTCCGCCGCGGGATCCGTGTTCGTGTCGGGATGGAGCTCGCGGGCCAGCTTCCGGTAGGCCTTCTTGATGTCGGCCTGGGTGGCCGTCTTCGGAACGCCCAGCGTCGCGTAGTAGTCCTTGTACTCCATCGGTCAGGTGGCGATGCGCCGGAGTATCTCCGGGATACCCCGGCCCTGCTATGCCGGCTGTCCCGCCGGCGGCTGATCCGGTGGGCCGTCGCCGGTGGCCGCGATCGGCGCCTCCTCCTTGGCCGGCTTCCGCGGCCGTCGGGGCCGCCGTGCGACGAGCTTCTGCCGCTCCTGCCGCTCGGCCTTGATCCGGGCCGCCGACCGGGGCGCATCGATGAGCGCCTCGGCCAGCACCTGGTCCATGTTCTCGACCGGCACGATCCGGAGCTGGTCGCGGACCTCTTCCGGCACGTCGACGAGGTCCTTCTCGTTCCGCTTCGGGATGAGCACCGTCTTCACGCCGGCGAGGTGCGCTGCGAGCAGCTTCGACTTCAACCCACCGATCGGCAGCACCCGACCGCGGAGCGTGATCTCGCCGGTCATCGCCAGGTCCCGCCGCGCGGGCTTGCCGGTGAGCAGGCTCGCCATGGCGGTCGCCATCGTCACGCCGGCGCTCGGTCCGTCCTTCGGGGTCGCCCCGGCCGGAACGTGGATGTGGACGGTCGTCTTCTCGAAGGCGCTCGGATCGACGCCGAGCTCCTTCGTCCGCGCCCGGATGTAGCTCATCCCGGCGCGCGCCGACTCCTTCATCACGTCCCCGAGCTGGCCGGTGAGGATGAAGTCGTCCTTGCCCTCCATCTTCGTGGCCTCGACCTGCACGATGTCGCCGCCCGCGTCGCTGACCACGAGGCCGGTCACCATGCCGACCTGGTCCTCGGCCTCGAGCTCGCCGTACTCGAACCGACCGGGGCCCAGGTACTCCTCGAGATCCTCGGGCTTGACGACCACCTTGGTCTTCGGGTCGCCCGCCACGCGACGCGCGACCTTGCGAGACACGTTCGCGATCTCACGCTCGAGGTTCCGGACGCCAGCTTCGCGGGTGAAGGCCTGGATGAGGCGGACGAGCGCGCCCTCCTCGAACACCAGGTTGTCCTCCGTCAGGCCGTGGGCCTCGAGCTGCTTCGGGACGAGGAACCGCTCGGCGATCCGCACCCGCTCGAGCTGCGTGTATCCGGCGAGGTTGATGACCTCCATCCGGTCGCGCAGCGCGGCCGGGATCGTGTCGAGCATGTTGGCCGTCGCGATGAAGAGGACCTTGCTCAGGTCGAACGGCACCTCCAGGTAATTGTCCTGGAAGCTGTTGTTCTGCTCCGGGTCGAGCACCTCGAGCAGCGCCGACGACGGATCGCCGCGGAAGTCCATGCCGACCTTGTCGATCTCGTCGAGCATGAAGACCGGGTTCGCGGAGCCCGCCGTCTTGATGCTCTGGATCACCCGGCCCGGCAGCGCGCCGATGTAGGTGCGCCGATGGCCGCGGATCTCCGCCTCGTCGTGGATGCCGCCGAGGCTCATGCGCACGAACTTGCGACCCATGGCCCGCGCGATCGACTTGCCGAGCGAGGTCTTGCCGACGCCCGGCGGGCCGACGAACAGGAGGATCGGGCTGCGGATCTTCTCGGCCAGCTTCCGCACGGCCATGTATTCGACGATCCGCTCCTTCGGCTTCTCGAGGCCCCAGTGGTCCTCGTTCAGGACCTTCTCCGCCTCGTCGAGGTCGAGGTTGTCATCGGTCGTGATGCCCCACGGCAGGCTCACGAGCCAATCGACATAGGTGCGGATGACGCCCTGCTCCGGCGAGGCCGATGGGATGCGGGCCAGGCGGTCGACCTCCTTGAGCGCCTTCTCCTTCACCTCGTCGGGCATCGCCGATTGCTCGACGCGCTCGCGGAGCTCGGAGGCTTCGGCGACCGCGGGGTCGTCCTCGCCGAGCTCCTTCTGGATCGCCTTCATCTGCTCGCGCAGGATGTACTCGCGCTGGGTCTTGTCCATCTCGGACTTGACCTCGGACTGGATGCGTCCCTTCAGCTCGAGCACCTCGATCTGCTTGGCCAGGAACTGGCTCGCCAGCCGCAGCCGGTCGGCGATGTCGATCGTCTCGAGCAGCTCCTGCCGCTGCTCGGTCGTCATCTCCGGGCTGTAGGCGGTCATGTCGGCCAGCAGGCCGCCGTCGACGATGTTGCGGGCGGCGACCGCCACCTCCGGCGGGACCGATGCGCCGCTGTTCACGTACTGCTCGATCTGGCCGTGGATCGACGCCATCAGCGCCTCGACCTCGAGCGTCTTCTCGGCGGCGTCGTCGATGAGCTCGACGCGCGCCTCGAGATGCGGCTCGGTCTGGAGCAGGTCGAGCAGCCGGATGCGGCGCTGCCCCTGGACGATGGCGCGAATCGTCCCGTCCTGGAGGCGGATGACCTGCGCGATCTTCGCCAGGGTGCCGATGGTGTAGAGCTCGTCGACGTTCCCGATCTCCTCCTGCTCGCTCGAGCGCTGGGTCACGAGCGCCACGGGCTGCGAGGTGCGGACCGCGCGGTCGAGGGCCTTGACGCTGCGGTCACGGCCGACCTGCAGCGGCACGATCATCTCCGGGAAGATGACGGTGTCGCGCAGGGCGACGAGGGGCAGCACCTGCAGCCGGTCGAGGCTGATCGTCTCGTCCTCGCCGTCGGGCTCGATCTCGGGGATGTCGGGGGTCTTGTCGTCAGTTGCCACGGGTGGGCGCTCCTTCAGCCGAGGGGCTGTCCGCGAGCTGGGGCTCGTCGGGGTCGTCGGCGAATCGCTCTACATCGTCCTCATCGAACAGATCGTAGACCCGGATCTTGCCGAGCTCCTCGAGCTGAAGGATGACCCGCACGCCGGCGAGATTGACACGCTGCCGGCGGGTGAGGAATCGAATGATACGAACGCGCTGGATGTCCGCCTCGCTGTAGAGGCGGTGGTTGTTCCGGCGCTGCGGAGCGAGGAGTCCCTCCTCCTCGTAGATCCGCAGCGTTCGGGGATGGCAGCTCGCCAGCTCGGCGGCGATGCTGATGATGTACCGGGGTCGGGTCAGGGCGTCGCGGCGCGGAGCGCTGGGGCGTTCGACGGGCGCAGCGCGCCGCGATCGGTCCATGTCAGGACGCCGCCGCCTCGTCGACCGTGGCGCCGTTGCCGCTGGCATTGATCCGGATCTGGCGGGGCTTGACCTCCTCGGCCTTCGGGATGCTCAGCGTGAGCACGCCGTCGGCGAAGGTGGCCTGGGCCTGGTCGCCCTGCACGCGCACCGGCAGCTGGAGGGTGCGGCTGAACGAGCCGAACCGGCGCTCCCGGTACAGGTACTGGTCCCTTGTGATCTCGTCGTCGGCCGTGAACTCGCCCCGGAGGGTGAGGGTCTGGCCGGTCATGGTGATCTCGACGTCATCCGCCTTCACGCCGGGCAGGGCCGCGGTGACGACGAGCTCGTCGGCCGTCTCGTGGACGTCGATGGGGGGCGTGATGCTGTCGCTCCCGCCGCCGATCGTCCGCCACGTGAGCGGGCTGACGAAGGAATCCTCGAAGAGGCGGTCCATCGCGGATCGCAACGAGACCATCTCGCCGAGGGGGTCATATCGGGTGATGTTCGCCATGGTGCTGTGCCTCCTTCACGCAGAACGCTGCACGATGAACGCACGGGTGAATGGTGCGTATCGGGACCATAAACCCTGACAATGGTGCTGTCAAGGGTTATAGCACCCAGCATGTCGGGCGCTGCCCGGACGAGGGTCAGTCGTCGGCGATGCCGACGAGCTCCCAGCGCACGGCGCCGATGTCACCGCCGCCGGGAAGCTCCACGGGCACGGCGGCGACTTCGATGGACAGGAGTTGCTCGTCGGTCACCGGCACCAGCTCGCTGCCGGGGAAGATCCCGAACAGGCTCGTTGGGCGGCGCTCGTAGTGGATGGCGTTGCCCACCGCCGTCGCCCGTCCCTCGGTCAGGTCCACGATGCTGAAACGAACGTCGCGGAATCGGTCGGGGCCATCCCCCAGCCGGTCGGCCGCCCGGTCCGCGGCGCGAACGACGGCCGCGGGCCATGTGCCGGTATCGAGCTCGTCGGCCGTCCAGGCGGTGACGAATCGGTCGAGCGCGGCGGCCGGCGTGGCCGCATGCGCGCCGATCAGCCAGAAGCCCGTTCCCCAGGCGAGCAGCGGCAGGCTGAGCCAACCGATGGCGGTGGCCGGCGACCGCTCGGGCGTGGGTGGCCGCTCGGAATCCGTGTCCTGGGCGGCCCGGTAGGCGGCGACCGCTTGCCACGCCCAGGCGATGATGAAGCCGACGCCGGCCAGGAACGGCACGAGGTACGCGGTCGAGTCGGCGAGGCCGACGGTCAGCCAGGCCACGAGGAGGAGTGCCGCGACCTCCGCGACGAGCAGCGTGCGGCCGACGGCGGGGCGGCCGATGGCCGTGTGCCCCCAGCCCCAGGCGACGAGCGCCCGGCGAAGGACGCGTCCGGGGTCGGGCACGCTCACTCGCCGATCAGGAGGGCGCGCAACTCGGCTTCCCGGTCGGCGGAGGTCACGGCCAGCAGCTTGTCCCCGGGGCGCAGCTTCGTGTCGGCACGCGGAGCCTGCGCACGGTCGTCGCGGATGAGCAGGGCGATCGAGCTGCCCTCGGGCAGCGTCAGCTCGCGGAGCTCACGGCCGATGACGGGTGAGTCGCCGTCGAGCTGGGCCTCGACGATCTGGACCTCGCCGCCCTCGAGCTCGGCGAGGTGGAGGAGGTCGTGGACGGGGATCTCGTGCTCGATCACGCCGAGGATCGATCGAGTCGGGCTGACGACCTCGTCGATCGCCAGCTGGCGGAAGAGCTTCTCGTTCTTCGGGTCGTTGATGCGGGCGATCGAGCGCGGGACGTTGAATCGCATCTTCGCGATCTGGCATGCGGCGAGGTTCACCGCGTCGTCCCCGGTCACCGCGGCCATGACGTCGGCGCGGCCCATGCCCGCCTCCGCCTGGTAGCGGCCCTCGCAGCCGTCGTTGGCGACGACGATGCTGCCGAGCTCGTCGGCGATCTGCCGGGCGCGCAGGGAGTCCTCCTCGATGACCACCACCTCGTGGCCGGCCGCGAGGAGCTCCTTGGTGAGGTAGTAGCCGACGTTCCCGCCACCGACCACGACGACGTACATCTAGAAGCCTCCCTCTCGCCCGTCGCCCGGCTGGACGATGGTCGCGTCGGCGGCCGCCTCGCCGTCCCCGGACTCGAGCGCGGCCTTCGCCTCCTCGTCGGCCAGCGTGCCGGGCGCCGGGGCGCCCCGGATCGGTTCGGCGGTCGGTGGCTCGACGAAGCCGTTCGTGGCATCGGCGCCCTCGACGGCGGCCGTGACCAGCGCGTCGCCCAGGATGATGGTCCGACACATGGTCTCGAGCCCGAGCGCGCGGTAGGCCTCGCCGCGGAGCGGATCGTTGACCTTGGCGATGACGCGTGGGATGCCGAACGTGTGCTTCCCCAGCTGCGCCGAGAGCGCGTTGCGGTTGTCGCCCTCCGTGAGCGTCATCAGCAGATCCGCCTGCTCCGCGCCGGCCGTGCGCATCACGTCCTCGTCCGTCCCGTTGCCGCGCACCGACTCGCCGGAGAAGCTCTGCGGCAGGCGGTTGAAGGCCCGTGGATTGGTGTCGATGATCGTGACGTGCTCGCCCCGCTGGTCGAGCTCCGCGGCGACGCGGGCGCCGACCCGGCCGCAGCCGACGATGATGACCCTCATGGCGTGTGTGCCAGCTCCTTCGTTTCGGCGCGCAGGCACCACACCGGTGCGGTCGAGTTGCGCATGACGTACGGGACCGTTCGGCCCGCGTCCCATTGTCCTCCGAACCGCTTCTTGTAGCGCAGCCCCATCACGATGAGATCGGCGCCGAGCTCGTTGGCATCGTCGACGATCGCCGCTCCGGCGGCGCGCGCCTGGACGGTGCTCGTCCGCGTCGGGATGGCCTGGTCGACAAGCAGGCGCTCGGCGCGGGACAGGATCTCGTCGGCTCGCGCGACCGCCGCCTCATCCTCCGCGTCGAGCGTTCGCTCGAACGGCACCTCGATGACATGGAGCAGCGACACCTCGACGCCCTCGCGGCCATTGAGCAGGAGCACCGCCACCTTGACCGCCGGGTCGTCGACCTCGTCCTCCCCGGAGAGGGGCACGAGGATGCGCGCATGCGCGAAGACGGTGGGACGCTTCTCTGAGCGTCGGAAGAAGTCCATGCCGCTCGCTATCCTACGGCGCCCGCTCGAGGCCGCGCCCGGCTGCGGCCGCGTGCGTGGCGGTCATCGGCCATAGCGGAGCCGATCGGCCAGGCGCGCCGGGAGCCCGAGATCGTGCATCTCCCGCTGGGTGCGGTCGACGTCGTAGCGGACGCGGCGGAACTCGACGGCATCGCTCCCGCGCTCGCCACCCGTCCCCAGGATCGCGTAGGCGGCATCGGCCAGGCCGTCGCGTGGCTGTCCCACGCTGCCGGGGTTGACCAGCGCGCGCGCGTCGCCCAGGGCGATCGTTTCGCCCGGCATGCCGATCGTCGGCTCCACGCCGCCGTCGACCGATCGGTAGATCATCGGCAGGTGCGTGTGCCCGAACAGGCACAGCCGCGTGTCGAACGCGCGGAGATTCGCCATCGCCACCGACGGGCCGGTGATGTACTCCCAGATCGGGTCCCGCGGCGAGCCGTGGACGGCCGTGAGGTCGCCATCCTGGCGGACCTCGGGAAGGGTCGCGAGATAGGCGCGGGCGTTGGCATCCAGGATCCCTGCGGTCCACTCGATGGCCGCTCGCGCGTCCGGGTTGAAGTAGGCGACGTCGACCATGCCGATGGCCGCACCATCATGGTTGCCCAGCACGGAGCGCGCCCCCATGGCCTGGAGCGTAGTGACTACGGCGTTCGGCTGCGGCCCGTAGCCCACGATGTCGCCCAGGACCCAGACCTGGTCCACCTCGGGGAGATCGGAGCACACCGCTTCGAGCGCGGCGAGATTGGCGTGGATGTCCGAGAGGACAGCGATGCGCATGCGAGCGAGGAGTATACCGATGCGCCCCGGCCGCCCGGCCCGTCGCGCCCGCCTGACTGCCGGGAGCAGTCGCAGGCGGCGGGAGCGGTGCGTCCGGTGGCCCCTGACTGCCGGGAGCAGTCGCAGACGGCGGGAGCGGTGCGTCCGGTGGCCCCTGACTGCTGGGAGCAGTCGCGGACGGCGGGAGCGGTGTGCGTCCGGTGGCGTCTGACTGCCGGGAGCAGTCACAGGCGGCGGGAGCGGTGCGTCCGGTGGCCCCTGACCGCTGGGAGCAGTTACAGGCGGCGCTCCCGTCCTCAGGTCACGGCAGCGGTCGGCGGACGGGCTGTCCGGGGCGGCGCGGAAAGCGGTCAGGAGTCGGTCCGACCTTCGGCATGAGCACGAACGAGTGGTCACCCAGGCTCGGCATGCCCGACGGCCGCACGACGGGCGGCCCGCCGCCGAGTCCTGCGGACGCAGCCGCACCGGCGGCCAGCTCGTCCGAGCCGATGCGTCCCTTCCACGCGAGCATCGATCCGCCGAGGCGCAGGAGCGGGAGCGCATATTCCGCCACGACCGGCAGGGCGGCGCAGGCCCGGGCGGTGACGAGGTCGAACGACTCCCGCCGGGGTCCGCGCCCCAGCACCTCGGCCCGCTCGGCGAGCACGGCGACGTTGGACAGACTGAGGGCAGCCACGAAGCCGGCCAGCGCCGCGACCTTCTTGTGCACCGAGTCGATCAGCGTCCACGCGATGCCCGGACGGGCCAGCGCGAGCAGGATCCCCGGGACGCCCCCGCCGGACCCGAGGTCGAGTGCCGATGCGGGACTGAGCTCGTCGAGGATCGGAACCGCGGCGATCGCGTCGAGCAGATGGAGCCGAGCGACCGCCTCGGGCTCCATGACGCGCGTCAGGTTGAGGCGGCGGTTGGCATCCAGCAGCAGCTCGACGTAGCGCTCCGCGGCATCGGCGAAGCCGGGCGGGAGGCGATGGGCGAGGTGGGGCGCATCGGTTTCGAGGAGCTGGTCGAAGGCGATGCGCGCAGCGCGTGCATCGGCCCGGGCATCGGACACGAAAAAATGCTCCTTCGAGCGGCCTTTCGGTCTTCCCACGGATGATCGGCGTCGCGGCTCGCTCTCGCATGAGCCTCGACCATCCGCGGTTACCGTACTCGGTCGCCCGCAGAAGCAGGACCGCGAAGGTAGCAGGGGCCGGATGTGGACCACAAGCCAAGTTATCCACCAATCGCGCATACCTGGCCGATGTGTGGATAACTCGCCCGGATATACTCAGCCCCGATGGCGTCGAACCCCATGGGGCAGGCTACGATCGAGGACCGGTGGCGGATCGCATAACGGTTGATTCGCCGCCCCGCTTCGCGCACGACAGCGAGGCGGAGCTGGCAAGGATCCTCGACTTCTACGGTGTCGCGTGGCGCTACGAACCCGACGTCTTCCCCATCTCCTGGAACGCCGACGGCGCGGTCGTCGAGTCGTTCGCGCCCGACTTCTACCTGCCGGAGATCGACCTCTACCTCGAGTTGACCACGCTGAAGCAGTCGTTGGTGCGCAAGAAGAATCGCAAGCTGCGATGGATGCGGCAGCTGTATCCCGAGGTCCGCGTGAAGCTCTTCTACGCCCGTGACTTCCGCGCCCTGATGGTGAAGTACGGCCGCCTCGACTTCCTGACCGATGTCGCCGCGGCGAACGGCGCCTACGCGCACACCGGCGCCGGCAACGGCGCGAACGGCGGCAACGGCGCGAGCGGCTCGAAGGCGGTGGCGACGAGCCGATGAGCCTGCACGACGACGTCGAGGAGATCCTCCTCGACTCCCAGACGGTGGCCGACCGCGTGGCCGAGCTGGGCGCGCAGCTGGCCGTCGACTACGCCGACAAGGACCCCGTCCTGGTGAGCGTCCTGAAGGGCGCGCTCCCCTTCCTGGCCGACCTCATGCGCAGCATGGACGTGCCGGTGAGCATCGACCTCATGGAGGTCAGCTCGTACGGCGCCGGGACGGAGACGACCGGCCAGGTCCGGATCCTCAAGGACCTGTCGCGCTCGATCGAGGGCCGCCACGTGGTGATCGTCGAGGACATCATCGACACCGGCCTGACGCTGAACTACCTGCTGAAGTACCTCGCCGACAAGGCCCCGGCATCGGTCCGGATCGTGTGCCTGCTCGACAAGCCCGCCCGACGGCTCGTCGAGATCCCGATCGACTACCGCGGCTTCCAGATCCCCGACCGCTTCGTCATCGGCTACGGGCTCGACTACGACGAGCGCTACCGGAACCTGCCGTACATCGGCGTGCTGAAGCCGTCCGTCTACGGCGCCGCGCCGCCCGAGGGCTGACCCGCGGTGGATGGGGGCGCGCGCCGATCCCGGTTTCTGATCCTGCTCGGCTGCCTCGCGATGATCGGCTCCGGGTTCCTCCCGTGGTGGCGCTCCGGTGGCGACTCGGTGTCGGGCGTGCCGGTGCCGGCACAGGAGGGGATCGGCCTGGAGGGTCCGGGCCTCGTGATCTACGGCGCGGCGATCCTGGCGCTCGTGCTGCTCGACATCGGGTACATGCGCGGCCGATGGGGCTTCGTCCTCGACTCGCCGTGGGTCTACCTGGTGCTCGGGCTTGTCGGCGCGGCCGCCCTGGCCTGGCGCGGCTGGGAGCTCTGGTCCGTCGGCTACCTGCCGCTGCCGCAGCAGTCCCCGGGTCTGGCGGTGGCGGCCGTCGGCGTTGCGCTGGTGCTGTACGGAGCGGGTGCGGGATTCGGGGTGACGCGGCGGTACTAGGCACACGTCCTGTGGCGGAGGACGGGCGGACGACGGATCGGCGAGTCGTTCACCGAGGGCTGTCCTCTGGTGCGCGCTGGAGCATGGATCGGCGGCCGGTTCACCGGAAGCAACGGACTGCGCGGTTCACGTGATCCATTCGCCGATTGGTGCGCGGATTTGCGCGTCACACCGCCCCTCTGTGACGAATCCGCTCATTCCACGGGGCGCGGGTCGATCAGCGCGGCAGGATCAGCGGGGAGAGGATGAGCCAGGCGGCGATGACGGCGAAGAGCAGTGCGACCAGGATGAGCATGGGGCGCAGGTCCGGCCGGTAGTCGCGGGGCGAGCGGCGGGGCGGCGGCGCGTCGTCGTCCACGGCGGGCGTCTAGATCTCGCCGAGGTAGGCCTGGCGGACCTGCTCGTTGGCGGCGAGGTTCGCCGCCGAATCGGCGAGAAGGATCTTGCCGGTCTGGATCACGTAGCCGCGGTTCGCCGCGTTCAGCGCCATCAGGGCGTTCTGCTCGACGAGGAGGACCGTGGTGCCCTGCTCGTTGATCTCGCGGATGATCGTGAAGATCTGCTCGGTCAGGATCGGCGAGAGTCCCATCGACGGCTCGTCCAGCAACAGGATCGAGGGGTGGGCCATCAACGCGCGCCCCATGGCCAGCATCTGCTGCTCGCCGCCGGAGAGGGTGCCGGCCTTCTGGCTGCGCCGCTCCTTCATGCGCGGGAAGAGGTCGAAGACACGCGCCACGTCGTCATCGATGCGCTGGCCCTGGCGGCTGAAGGCCCCCATCTGGAGGTTCTCGAAGACGCTCATCCGGCTGAAGACCTTGCGCCCCTCGGGAGAATGGGCGATGCCGAGCGACACGATCTCGTGGGCGGGCAGGTGATGGATCTCGCGTCCGGCCAGCTTGATCGAACCGGTCCGCGGCTTGTGCGTGCCGCTGATGGCCCGAAGCGTGGTGCTCTTTCCGGCGCCGTTCGAGCCGATGAGCGTGACGATCTCGCCGCGTGCCACGGTGAGCGAGATGCCCTTCAGCGCCTCGATGTTGCCGTAGAACACGTGCAGGTCCGTCAGCTCGAGCAGCGTGTCGCCCTTGTGCCCGGCCCCGGTGTGATCGGTGCTCTCGACGGCGCGGTGATCGGGTTGCTGGTCGGTCATCGTCTCCGTCATTGCTGGGTCGCCTGCTTGCCGAGGTAGGCCTCGATGACGCTCGGGTTCGACCGGATCTCCTCGGGCGTCCCCTCCGCCAGCAGCTCGCCGTGGTCGAGCACGGTGATCCGCTCGCTGATGCCCATGACGACCTTCATGTCATGCTCGATGAGCAGGACCGTCAGGTCGAGCTCGTCACGGAGGCGCTTGATGAGCGCCGTCATCTGCGCCGTCTCGCCGGGGTTCATGCCGGCGGTCGGCTCGTCGAGGAGCAGGAGCTTCGGCTCGCTGGCGAGCGCCCGTGCCAGCTCGAGCCGCCGTTGGTCGCCATACGGCAGGTTCTTCGCGGCGGCATCCTCGTACCGGCGGGGGAGTCCGACGAGGGTGAGCAGCTCCTGCGCCCGCGCTCGGACGGCCCGCTCCTCCTCGCGCACCGAGGGGAGCTTGAGGAGCGACGCCCACCACGAGGCATGCATGCGCGTGTGCGCGCCGACCATCACGTTGGCGATGACGGTCATGGCACCGAAGAGCCGGATGTTCTGGAACGTGCGGCCGATGCCGCGCTCGACGATCGCGTGCGGCGTGAGGCCCACGATCGACTCGCCGTTGAACACGATCTCGCCCGACGTCGGCTCGAGCATGCCGGTCAGCTGGTTGAAGAAGGTCGTCTTCCCGGCACCGTTCGGCCCGATGAGCGACACGATGCCGCCGCGGGGGATCCTGAAGTCGACGTCCTTGTTGGCGACCAGGCCGCCGAAGCGCATGGTGACCTTGCGTGCCTCGAGGAGCGCGTCGCCGGCGGCCGGGCGCTCGGCGGTCGGCGCCGTCATCGCATCGGTCATGTGCTCACCACCGGTCTGCCGGTGCGTTCACCGGCCTCCTCCTCGTACATCTCCTCGTCGTCGCCCTCCCGCTCGTGGAGCTCCGCGCGGCGGGTCCGGCTGGGGAGCAGGCCCTCCGGCCGCAGCAGCA
>DASVEQ010000153.1:0-27003 GCA_036380455.1 Candidatus Limnocylindria bacterium
GGTGGCGGAGGGCACGGGGCGCTACCGCGTGGGGGAGGTGTTCAGCGGCCACGGACCCGAGCCGCTCAGCCGCGGATTCACCGCCCGGCGGTTCGCCGAACGACTCAGCCGGCGGTCCGCGAGGCTGAAGGCGCTCCTCCTCGACCAGTCGTTCATCGCCGGCGTCGGGAACATCTACGCGGACGAGGCACTGTGGCGCGCGCGCCTTCACCCCCTGCGGACGGCGGACACCCTCACGCCGGAGGAGATCCGCCGGCTGCATCGGACCATGCGCCAGGTGCTGCGAGAGGGGATCGAGAACCGGGGTGCCAGCTTCAGCGACTATGTCGGCGCCAACGGTGAGCCGGGCGCGAACGCGGAGCGGCTCGCGGTGTATCGGCGGACGGGGCAGCCGTGCTACCGATGCGGGCGGCGCATCGAGCGGATCGTGGTCGGGCAGCGGAGCACCCACTTCTGCCCGCGCTGCCAACGGGAGCGGGTAGCATCGGTCAGCGCATGAGGGTCATCGGCCTGACCGGCAACATCGGCTGCGGCAAGAGCACCGTAGCGGCGATGCTGCGCGACCGGGGGGTCGCCACGGTCGACGCGGACGCCATCGCCCGCGAGATCCGGCACAACGACGCCGACGCGCGGGCCGCCATCCAGCGACGATTCGGCACCTATGACGCGGCGGAGCTCGCGCGGGTCGTGTTCACCGACGCCGATGCGCTCGCCGACCTCGAGGCGATCCTCCACCCTCGCGTCCGGGGAGCGATCCGCGCCCGCCTCTCCGAGCTCGCGGAGGGCGGCGAGGAGGTCGCCGCCGTGGAGGTGATCAAGCTCCTGGAGTCGCCCCTCGCGGATGCGTGTGACCAGATCTGGGTCGTGCGCTGTGACGAGGCCGATGCGATCGCCCGCATCGCCGCTTCCCGCGGGATGGACGAGGCCGCGGCGCGCCGGCGGCTGGCGAACCAATCATCACAGGACGAGAAGGTCGCCGCCGCGGACGTCGTGATCGACGGTTCGGCACCGATCGAGGAGACGCGCCGCCAGGTGGAGCTCGCCCTGGCGGCGCTCCGATCCGCCTAGGGGAGCTCGGCCTCCTCGGGAACCGGGAACCCGAACTCCTCGAGCAGCCGATCCAGGGTCGACCCCTCGGTCTCGGCGACGCGCTCGTCCTCGTCGGCGCGGAGCACGAACGTGAACTGTGCGCCCGCTGCCTGGAGCTGGGTGATCTTCTCCGCCGTCGCCAGGTCGGTGCGGAGGATATAGAGGCTGCCGTTCCGCACGAGGATGTCGAGATGCTGGAGCGTCGTCTTCGTAGAAGGTCCGGCGACGCGCTGCGGACCGTCCTCTGGCGCGGGCTCCTCGCCCTCGGCTGGCGGGGGAGGCTCCTCCTCCGGCGGCGCGACGCCGAGCGTGGCGATCAGGTCGACCGGCTGACCTGGCTGGAGGGTGCCCCCGACGGCGCGGTCGTCCGGGACGGTCATGCTCACAGCACGCAGGTCGGGCATCGACTCGCTGAACTCGGTTCCTGGTGGCAGGATCGAGAAGGTCGCGCCCTGGTCGGTCGAGGCGAGGATGTTCGGCGTGATCAGCTGCCCGGGCGTGATCGGTACCGCCACGATCCGGCCGAGGGCTTCGTCCAGCGAGACGAACGCCGTGTCGCTGATCGGGTCCACCGGCACGTTTCGCATGACGACGTCGGCTTCCTCGATCGCCTTGCGGCCGGGGATCTCGACAGCCGCCACGACGACCTGGCGCATCTCGACCTCCCCCTGGTCGGTGAGGCCGCTCGCCTGGAGGGCGATGAAGACGGTTGCCGCCACCAGCAGGGCGACGACGATGCCGACGGCGATGTAGACCTTCGAACGCCGGCTGTTTCGGTCGGAATACTCGAGCTCCACGAGAGCAGTTCTCCGTTACGGGATTGTCAGGACCAGGGGATGAGGCGCGCGCGCTGGACGGCGCGCAGCTCTGCACAGTCGGGGTCGCCACAGATCGGGCTGATCGCCCGCCCCGTGATCGTGTTCGAGGCGACGCTCTCGATCTCGAAGGCAGCGAAGCCGATGATCTCCACGTACTCGCCGTCGGTCGGCTCCGAGACCACGTACAGGGTGGCGTTGGCGAGGCGGGTCACGGGCTGGCCGTCGCTGTTCGTGGCATGGGCGCGCACCGTGAACAGGTAGCAGCCGCTCGCGAGGCCGTCGGTGTCGACCGTCATCGTCGACGGTGCGCCCTGGCCGCCGCTCGGAGTGACGGACGAGGCGCTGAAGCCCACGGTCATGCCGGCCGGCGGCGTCACGGGGTTGAGGATGCAATCGCTGAGCGAGTCCGGGTCCCAGCTCAGCGCCACCGATGTCGCCGGACCACTGGTCGACCAACCGTCGCTCCGGACGCGGATCGTGTACGTGACCGCGTCGCCGTAAGCGTCGGCCGATGCGCTGAGCGACGAGTTCGCCAGGTGGAAGCTGCGGGTGGCCCCGCCGATGTGGACCGGGACGGGATGTCGGCGGCCCTTGTATGGCACGTTCGATTCGCCCATCACCCAGACCGTGTAGATGCCCGGCGCCACGGCGTTGGTGGAGAAGTCCTCCATCACCACGTTGCGGCTCGACTCGTTGGCGGCGAAGAGGAAGTTGTCGGGGTTGAAGATCGGCTCGTTCATCTCCCCGGCCGCGGGAGCTCCGGTCCCCGACACGGGCAGGATGTTGTCGGCCGGATCGGGGGCATCCTCGTCGCCGACCAGCGTGAGCTCGACCGTCCCGGTGAACTGGTCGTTTCGGGAGACCGAGAGGGTCGGCCCGTCGGTGGGCGAGGAGGTCGTGGCGGGCAGCGTGATCACGGACGGCGGCG
This sequence comes from Candidatus Limnocylindria bacterium, assembly GCA_036380455.1. Lineage (GTDB taxonomy): Bacteria > Chloroflexota > Limnocylindria > QHBO01 > QHBO01 > JACDBZ01. The sequence continues at coordinate 2,836 of DASVEQ010000153.1, forward strand.
TGATCGAGAAGTCGGGGATGGCTCGGACCGTGCCGTCGTACACCGCGAGGAAGATCCGGTCACCAGGATCGAAGATCTCGTCGAACGCGTCGACCAGGTGGCCCGTGTTGTGCCCCGAGAGCGTCGCCACCTGCAACGCGCCGGTCGGGGGCGTGGCCACCGCCGGAAACCCTGGGCCGGGGTAGCCGGTGACTACGTAGGCGGCCTGCTCGGCCTTCATGACGTTCTCGTTCCTGCCCGGCTCTTCGCCGTTGTAGTAGTCGCGGGAGGTGATGTCGCGGAAGTCTCGGATGTCGAGGTTGATGAAGCCACGGAACTCGGAGCTGTTGTGCGCCTTGCTGCCCGTCCCGTAGATCTCGAACAGCGGCCCCTTCGCGGCCTCGCTGGCGGGCGTCCGCACGTCGTAGCCGAGCGGATTCGCGTCCACCTGGCCGCTTCCGCTCGTGGCCTCGGTCGCGACGACGTCGACGAACGAGCCGCCGGGACCCGGAGGCGCGTCGTATCGGCGGGCGACGATCGGGAGCGCCGGCTCCTGCTCGAGCGTGCAGTGCGCACGGGCGCCCACGCCGAGGGTCGGGATGCCGACGACGCGCGCGAGCGTCGTCTCGACGTCGCCAGAGATCGCCACCCGGACGGACGTCGTGGCGACGACCACTCCGCTGACGAGCTCATCGGCGTCGAGGAATCCGCTGCCATCCTGGTCCTCGTAGACGGCCGGATCGGCCATCGAGCCGGCGGTCCCGGACGGCGAGCCCTCCATGTTGACGCTCGCCACGCTCCGCGCGCGCTGGACCGCGGCCGCGACGTCGGCGACGGCGCCATCCTTGAGCGACTGGCAGGCCGCGAGGGCGGCGGCATCGGCGGCCGTCTGCATGTGCCGGCGCTCAGCCATCAGGCGACCGACGTCGATCGCCACGCCGGCGAGCGCGAGGAGGACGACGATGCCCAGCGCGACGATGACGAGCACCTGCCCTCGGGGCGCCGAGGTCGCGGTGTGCATCAGTTGATCACCATGGCGGCATCGGCCCGGATCTCGAACAGCCCGTTGCCGTCGGAGTCGAGGATCGCGTCGAGCAGTGGGACGACGAGCGCCTGGTTGTACGTCAGCTGCACCCGCACGAGGCACCCCTTCCCGGAGTCCGTCGTGCAGTACGTCGCGGAATCCGAGGTCGTCGGGCAATCGCTCCCCGCCGGGGTCCCGCCTGCGCAGAACGAGACCTCCACGTCACCGTTCTGCCACAGGTCATGGAGGCCGTCGCCGTTGAGATCCACTCCGCCGGGGCAGGGCGAGCTGGCCGAGAAGTGCGGGCTGTTGTTGCTCAGGAAGCCGAAGGCCGCAGTTGCGGCGTCCACGGCCTCGGTGCAGCGCGTGACCCCCTCGGCGGAATTGCCGTTCGACGCGTTGTAGCGGTGGATCGTCGCCTCGCGCGCCGCCTCGCGCGCCGCGTTCGTCAGGGAAACGTTCGCGCCGAAGATGAGGCCGAACTGCACGATGCCGACGATGACCACCAGAAGCGGGAGGAGGACCGCGGCGAACTCGACCATCGCCTGGCCACGGTCCCGCGGCCGTGACGAGTCGGCCGGCGAGTCCGGCATCGGCGCAGAAGACGTCGGTTCGAAGGGCATCATGCAGACGGGAGGAGGCTCGTATCGGATTCGAATGGCGGGCAGCCACCGTCTCGATGCTAGGAACGGCCCTCTGGTACCGATATAGGCCGTTGGGGGAGGTCCGCATGGGACCGATGGAAGCCGATCCAATCCCTGACAGCCCCTGTCAGGATCGCCGCTAGAATCGATCTCGATGCCCGACCTCAGAGTCCAGGCCCCGTACCAGCCGACGGGTGATCAGCCGACCGCGATCGCCTCCCTGGTCGACGGTGTCGAGCGCGGCCTGAAGCACCAGGTCCTCTTGGGCGCGACCGGCACCGGGAAAACGTTCGCCGCTGCAAAATTGATCGAGGCGGTGCAGAAGCCGACGCTCGTGATGGCGCACAACAAGACGCTGGCCGCGCAGCTCTACCAGGAGTTCAAGGAGTTCTTCCCGGACAACGCGGTCGAGTACTTCGTCAGCTACTACGACTACTTCCAGCCCGAGGCCTACCTGCCCCGGTCCGATACGTACATCGAGAAGGACTCCTCCCGCAACGACGAGATCGACCGGCTCCGGCACAACGCCACGCGTGCCCTGTTCGAGCGTCGGGACGTCGTGATCGTCGCGTCGGTCTCGGCCATCTACGGCCTCGGCGCGCCGGTCGACTACGGCGCCACGGTCATCACCCTCAAGCGCGGCGGGCGGTATCGGCGCGACGGCATCCTCAGGCACCTCGTCGACCTCCAGTACCAGCGCAACGACGCGGCGCTCGGACGCGCGAAGTTCCGGGTCCGTGGCGACGTGCTCGAGGTCCAGCCGCCGCACGGCGAGTACGTGGTGCGGGTCGACTTCTTCGGCGACGAGGTCGAGCGGATCGTCGAGATCGATGACCTCACCGGCGAGGTGCTCGCGGAGCGCGGCGAGGTGAACCTCTACCCCGCGACCCACTACGTGACGCCGCGCGAGAAGATGCTGGTGGCGATCGAGAAGATCGAGTCCGAGATGGACGAGCGCGTCCGCTGGCTCGCCGACCAGGGGCGGGAGCTCGAGGCGGCTCGGCTCCGACAGCGGACCCAATTCGACCTCGAGATGATGCGCGAGGTGGGCTTCTGCTCCGGGATCGAGAACTACTCGCGCCACCTCGCTGGCCGGGAGGAGGGGGAGCGGCCGTGGACGCTCATCGATTACTTCCCGACCGACTTCCTGCTGATCATGGACGAGAGCCACATCAGCATTCCGCAGGTTCACGGGATGTACAAGAACGACCGAACGCGGAAGGAGATCCTCGTCGACTTCGGGTTCCGTCTCCCATCGGCCCTCGACAACCGTCCGCTGACCTTCGAGGAGTTCGAGGACCACATGAGCCAGGTCGTCTACATGTCGGCGACCCCGGGCCCGTACGAGAGGGAGCGTGCGGAGAACGTCGCCGAGCAGTTCATCCGGCCGACCGGCGTCGTGGATCCGACGATCACCGTGCGGCCGACCTCGGGGCAGATCGACGACCTGCTCGCCGAGATCCGCGCGACGGTGGAGCGACAGGAACGGGTGCTCGTCACGACGCTCACGAAGAAGATGGCGGAGGACCTGGCCGACTACCTTGCCGAGCTGGGGATCAAGGTCCAATGGCTCCATTCCGAGGTCGACACGCTCGAGCGAATCGAGATCCTCCGCGATCTCCGGCTGGGCGTCTACGACGTGCTCGTCGGCATCAACCTCCTCCGTGAGGGGCTCGACCTGCCGGAGGTCACGCTCGTCGCCATCCTCGACGCGGACAAGGAGGGCTTCCTCCGCTCCGGTGGGTCGCTCATCCAGGTGATCGGCCGGGCTGCCCGCAACATCGGCGGCCGGGTGATCATGTACGCCGACCGGGTGACCGACTCGATGCAGGCGGCGATCGACGAGACGGATCGGCGCCGGGCGAAGCAGCTCGCGTACAACGCCGAGCACGGGATCAGGCCCGAGACGGTCATGAAGGAGATCCGCGACATCCACGAGAGCCTGAGGCGCGTCGCCGAGGAGCGCACGCAGCTCCAGGTGGCCGGCAAGGAGCCCGAGGAGCTCGCCGCCATGATGGGCCGCCTCGAGGCGCAGATGAAGGAGGCGGCCCGCGGGCTCGAGTTCGAGCGCGCGGCGGCGCTCCGTGACGAGATCCTCCAGCTGCGCCGTCTCCGCGAGGAGCTCGCCGCGGCACCGGGCAGCATCCCGGCCGAGGTGTACGCCGCCGCCGCGGAGGACGACGCGGCCGACGGCCGACGGGGGAGCGAGGCCTCGCGCGTGTTCAGCACCGCCACCACCCCGAACGTCATCGCCGCCGGCTCGCGACGACGCCCGCCACGTCGGAGGCGCATCTAGATGGCCGGCACGATGCCGCACGCGATCTTCGTGGAGACCGATGTCGACGGCCGCGGCCTCGTGGGCGCGTACGCCGCCGAGCTCCCGGGTTGCGCGGTCTTCGCCGCCACCGACGAGGAGGCAGCCGCTGCGATGCCGATGCGGGTCAGCCGGTTCACCGCCTGGCTCCGTGAGCAGGGGGAGCTTGTCCCCTCGTTCGTGGGCGACAACTGGTACGAGGTCGAGCGCGCGACCGCCACCGACGCCGAGGGTGGGCGGCGCCGCGCGGCCTTCACGCTCGACCAGCTTCCCCCGTCGGACGAGGAGCTCGCGACCTGGCTCCGCTGGCTCGAGCTCGCCCGCGAGGAACTCGCCGATGCGATGGACGCCGGCGACCCGATGACGGCGGCTGACCTGCTCGATGCCATCGAGCGGCAGGACGTGGCGTTCGTCCGCGAGCTCGACGGCCAGGCGCCGGCGCTGAGTGCCGATCCGGTCGACCGGCTGTATGCCGCCCGGGATGCCCTGACCGATGCGCTCGCGGCGTCCGGGGCGAGCGCTGATGGCGTCCGGCGCATCCTGCGACTCGGGATCGCCGACGACCTTCGGGCAGCCGAGGCGCTGCGCGCCGGCGCGTGACCGACCTCTCCACCGCCGCGCCGAAACGGCTGCGCCACACCGGCCACTGGCCGACGCCGTCCCCTCGCCGCGCTCCACCCGGCACCGCCCTGCGTGCCCTCCAGGACGCCATGCCCGCGTGCGATGGTGGCGCGGCGCCGGTCCTCTCCGGCGATGGGAGCGAGCCGGCGATGCTCATCGGCCAGGCCCCCGGCTGGCGGGAGATCGAGACCGGCCTCCCGTTCGCGTGGGACGCCGGCAAGCGGCTGTGCGGCTGGCTGGCGGCCGCGGGCATCACGACCGACGACTTCCGCGAGCGTTGGTACGTGACGAGCATCGGGAAGTGCTATCCCGGGCGCGCCTCGGGGTCGTCGGTCGACCGGCCGCCCTCCCGCGCCGAGGTCGAGCGCTGGACGCCCTACCTCAGAGCGGAGCTGCGCCTCGTCGCGCCGCCGCTGGTGCTGCTCGTCGGCGGCCTGGCGCACCGCTTCGCCTTCGGGCCTGCCGCGCGGCTCGACGACCTTGTCGGACGCGAGCTGGCGTGGGATTCGGCGCCGGGCGCATCGGTCCTGTGCCTGCCGCATCCGTCGGGTGCCTCGACCTGGCTGAACGACCCGGAGCGCGTCGAGCTGTGGAGGCGGGGGATCGCGCTCCTCCGCGGCCTCTGGGCCGAGGTGGCGACGTGACGCGCGAGGGCCGGCTGTGGGTCGCCGCGCTCGTCGGCCTCGGCCTGTTCACGGCGCTGATGTTGGTGGTGGGAAACCTCGGTTCGCCACGCCCGGAGGTCGATCCGCTCACCGTGGACGAGGCCCTCGCCGGCGGCGATCCGGCGGCTCGATGGGGGAGCGACGAGATCCATGTGGTCGGGTGGTACGCGGAGCTCGACGGGGATTGCGTGGGCGACGACGGCGGGGCCGACGCGTCGGTCGCCTGGCTCCAGCGCGAGTGCCCCCTCCGCGTCCTCCTGCCTGCGCAGCCATCGACCGATGTGTCGCAGCGCGAGCTGCTGGCCGACGGCGTCCTCCTGGCCGCCCCGCTGGGGAATGCCTTCCCGTCCCGCGCCGAGCCCGGCGGCCCGAACCTTCGCGGCGGTCAGCTGGTGTTCGTCGGGCACTTCGCTGACGCCGCGGCCGATGGCTGCGTTCCGGAGCGGGTGGATCGATGCCGGAATACGCTCGTCGTCAGCGACTACGACGAGCAGGTGCGCTAGGCCGTCAGCTCCCGGTCGTCATGTCGAGCAGCCCGGCCTGGCGCGCGCGGCGCATGAACCATGCGAAGGCCGCCAGGCAGAGCGGAATGACGATCGCCGTGCTGGCGACGAGGACGAGCATCACGGTCCCGTCGGACAGGGAACCCAGGGTCCCCGGAGAGCCATGGCCCAGCAGGCCGCGGCGAGCGGCCTCGAGCCACCAGGTCGTCGGTGATGCGTAGGCGATCGGATGGACGAAGCTCGGAAGCACGTCGATCGGGAACACGGCGCCCGAAATGAGGTAGAGCGCGCCGGCGATGGCCTCCGGGTACGACCACGCCTCCTGGCGGAGCTGGAGGCACCAGCCGGCCATGAACACGCCGAGCGCGATGACCGACAGGACGCCAAGCACCATCGCCGGGACGAGATAGAGGACGTTCGGCGCAAGCTCGACACCGAGGAACACGATCCCGACGACCAGGGTGAGCGCGACCGCGACGAACGAGATGGCGACCCGGGCCAGCGAGCGACCGAGAAGGAACGGGAAGAGCGACGACGGCGTGACAACGACGTACTTCATCATCCGGTAGCGCTCGCGGTCCTCGAGGATCGACTGGACGAGCCCGCCCATCACGCCGAAGACGACGTTCCAGAGCGCAGTCCCCACGATCATGAACTGGAGGAACTCGGTGCCCTCCCCGCCGGTGATCACCTGGAACATCACCACGAGGATCATCGCCGCCGCCAGTGGCTTCGCCAAGGTGTAGATGGCGAACAGGAACGGGTCGGACCAGTTCGACTCGATCGCCCAGCCGAGCCCGATCGCGGTCCGGAAGCTCCGCCACGCGTCCGCGAGCGTGATGCCTCGGACGGAGGCACGATCGGTCACTGCCATCGCAGCGTCAGGCGTCCCTCGCGCCTGGCCAGGGTCTCGAGGTATCCCAGCGCGAGCCGCGCGCCGATGAGGAACACGACCCCCATGGCGGCGAGAATCGCAATTTCCGCCCCGACCGGGAGGATTCCCTCGCTTGCCGGCCCTGGGAACGCGAGCTGGCGCATCGCGTCGAGCCCCACCGCCAGCGGGAGCGTGGCGGCGATGAGCGCCGAGACGCCGCCGAGGTGGCGCAAGGGGAAGTTCACGCCGCCGAGGAAGTAGATCGGCTCCTGGAGGAGCTGCGCGAGGTGGAATGCCTCGCGCCCCCACATGAGGAAGAGGGAGGCGAACAGCATCCCCATCCCGTAGAGCGGGATCATCGTGAGCAGGAAGACGGCGAGCAGGAGGAGCGGGTCCCGGATGTCGTACGTCACGCCGTAGAGCAGGGATCCGATCCCGATCACGGCGAGCGCTCGAGAGCTGGTCATCACGAGGCCGCCGATCGCCATGCCCGCCAGGATGCTCATGAGGTGCATCGGGGCGGTGAAGTAGAGCTCGAGGTTGCCCTGGTCCTTCTCCCAGTAGAACTGGGCGGCCATCATCCACACGACGTTCAGCCAGAAGGCGGTCATCGCGCCGCCCAGGACGACGAAGCCGACGAACTCCTCCGGCGCCTCGAGGGCGCGGTAGACGAAGACGAACGCGCTCACCGCGAGGAAGGGGAGGAGGATCTCGAAGAAGACCCACGACGGCTCCCGGGTGAGGCCGATGATCCGCGGATACGCGCGTCCGACGACGGCGCGCAGGTTGGTGCGCAGGATCCGTCCGGTCGACCAGTCGGCCGCCTCGCGGGCGTTCGCGGCGCGCGAGCCACGGAAGGTGGTCACGAGGCCGGCTCCGAACCGTCCTCCTCACCGAATCCTCGACCGACGAGCTCCACGAACACGTCCTCGAGGCTCGGCTCCGACTTCGCGAGGCTGACGAGCTGTGACCCTCGTTCGGCGACCGCGGTGACGACGCTCGTGAGCGCCGAGTCGTCGGCGAGCGCGACCTTGAGCGCGACGCGATCGGTGCCCGCGCCATCGGCGAGGTCGTCGTCGGCGCGCACGGCGGAGAGGACGCCCGGAAGGTCGGCGAGGGCCGCCATGCCGCCGTTCGGCGGGAGCTGGTCGAGCTCGATTCGGAAGATCGACTCGGCCTGGACGCGCCTGCGCAGCTCGTCGGGCGTTCCGAGCGCGAGGATCTTGCCGCGGTCGACGATCGCGATCCGGTCACAGAGCTGCTCGGCCTCGATCATGTAGTGCGTCGTGAGCAGCAGGGTGCGCCCGGGCTGCGCCGCCTTCCACGCCAGGGTGTGCTCTCGGAGGTCGCGCGCCGCGGCGACGTCGAGGCCGAGGGTCGGCTCGTCGAGGAAGAGGACCCACGGGTCGTTGAGGAGGCCACGGGCAAAGTTGAGCTTCTGGCGCTGCCCGGTGGAGAGTGAGCGAACCTTCTGCTCGCGCTGCTCCGCGAGCCCCACGATCTCGATCAGCTCGTCGACGCGGCGCCAGCCCTCGCGCTGGGGCAGGCCGTAGAACTGGCTGAACATCCAGAGCTGCTCGCGAACGTTGAGGAGGCCGTACCCCGACTGCTCCCCGCCGGCCACCATGTTGATGACGCGACGGATCTTCGCGGTCTCGGTGACGACGTCGAACCCCGCCACCCTCGCGGTCCCGCTCGTGGGAATCAGGAGCGTCGTGAGGATCTTGATGAGGGTCGTCTTGCCCGCTCCGTTCGGACCGAGCAGGCCGAAGTACTCGCCGGGGCGCACGTCGAGGTCGACGCCGCCGAGAGCGGTCACCGGATCGGGTTTCGCCTTGTACACGCGGGTGACGCCGCGGGCGTGGATGGCAAGGTCGTCAGACATCGGCAGGCAGCGCGGACTTCGGGATCGGGCGGGCGGGAGCGGAATGCTAGCACCGCTAACGATCGGAGGGCATCCGTCATCCGACGTATCCGATGCGCCATCCGATCAATTCAGGTCGGTGTCTCCGTCGCAGCCGCCGGGGCCATGGTCGCAGTCGACGGCCAGGAGGTGGGCACCCGCGATCGAGAGGAGGGCGGAGCAGACCACCTCGTCGCTCTCTTGGTCGCTCGGCAGCTCCCGGAGCGCCATCTCGACCCGGGCCGCCAGGACGGCCGACATCGAGTCCGACGGTGTGAAGGTCCGCCACTCGCCGTCGCCATCCCAGATGACGATGCCGTAGCCCTGGACCGCGATCGAGATCATCTGCCGCGTTGCCCCATATGTACTGGTCAGGTACCGGTGCAAGCATGCGCGCGTTGCGTCCGCCTGTGAACTCCGCTGGTCCGCACCGAACCGCCTGAAACCGACCAGCCGGCTCGCTGGCGTTGCCTGCGCTTTGGTCGTCCCGTCCCGGGGGTCGTCCAAGGCTCGTTCCCGGGCCGGGACGCCGTAGCAACGTGAGAGCGCTTTCTTGACAGAGGGGTCTACGATGCATGGATGATCGTGAGAGCGCTCTCACAGCGATGATCGGACGCGGTCCGGTGACCCTCGAGGAGGTCGCTCGGCGCGCCAACGTGTCGCGGGCCACCGCCTCCCGGGTCGTCAACGGCGACCCACGGGTGGGAGAACCGGTCCGCGCCGCGGTCGAGAACGCCGTCCGCGACCTGCGGTACGTTCCCAACCGGGCCGCTCGCAGCCTCGTGACGCGTCGCAGCGACTCGATCGCTGTCGTGATCCCGGAGCCCACCACCCAGCTGTTCGGCGATCCGTTCTTCCCGCGCGTCCTGCGCGGCATCAGCGAGACGCTCGGCCGTGAGGGCATGCAGCTGATCCTCCTCATGCCGCAGGCGCGACCGGACGAGGTGCGGGTCGAGCGCTACCTGGAGGCCGGCCACGTCGATGGCGTCCTGCTGATCTCGCTCCACGGGGCGGATCCGCTCCCGACGGGCCTTCGGCGGCATGGCGTGCCGCTCGTCGTCGGCGGGCGCCCACCCCAGGAGGGGTTCACCTACGTCGACGTCGACAATCGAGGCGGAGCCGCAACCGCCATCGGCCATCTCCTCGAGATCGGACGGCGCAGGATCGCGACGATCGCCGGCCCGCTGGACATGGCGGTGGGCGCCGATCGTCTCGCCGGCTATCGAGAACGGCTGGCGCGGGCCGGCCAGCAGCCTGACGACGCGCTCGTCGAGGTCGCGGACTTCACCCACGACGGCGGACGGTCCGCCATGGAACGGCTCCTGGTCCGTGAGCCGTCGGTTGATGCCGTCTTCGCCGCGTCCGACCTGATGGCCATCGGCGCCCTCGCCGCCCTGCGGGCCGCTGGGCGCTCCGTCCCGGAGGACGTCGCCGTCGTGGGATTCGACGACGCACCGATCGCGGCGACGGCTGACCCGACGCTCACCAGCATCCGGCAGCCGATCGAGGACATGGGGAGGGAGATGACCCGGCTGCTGGTCGACGGCATCCGAAACCCGGACCGGCCGCCGCGGCGAGTGATCCTCGATACCCAGCTCATCGTCCGCCGATCGAGCGGTGGCGATCGTGGAGGAGTGGCCAGCCCGGCCTAGCGCGCACGGAGGAAGGAGCGACATGCATCGACGGAGCCTCGTCCTGAGACGGTTCGGACCGGTGGACTTCGGCCTCGGGTACTTCGAGGACGACGCCTGGATCGACCACACCACCCTTGCCGATGGCGGCGCCAGCCTCGGCATCGCCGACGGCGCGTTCGCCGCGATCCACGACCTCCTGGAGTGCTGTCGAATGACCGATGTGGCGGCGGCCGAGCTCGGCGCGGTAGGCTTGCGGCCGATCGCCTTCGAGGCCGGCGCGCTCGCGGCGACCCTCGCTGACAGGAGAGAGCATGTTCAGCCCGTCGCTCGCCGCTCGTCCGCTGGCTGAGCGCTTTCCGGCGGGCTTCACCTGGGGAGCGGCGACCGCGGCGTACCAGATCGAGGGCTCGGTCGACGTCGACGGGCGCGGCCCGAGTATCTGGGACACCTTCAGCCACACGCCGGACACGATCGTTGGCGGTGACACGGGTGATGTCGCCTGCGACCACTATCGGCGCTGGGAGAGCGACCTCGACCTGATGGCCGAGCTTGGCCTCGGCGCGTATCGCTTCAGCGTCGCCTGGCCGAGGATTCAGCCCACCGGCAGCGGCGTTCCGAACCAGGCCGGGCTCGACTTCTACGATCGCCTGGTCGACGGCCTGCTGGCCCGCGGAATTCAGCCCTGGGTGACGCTCTACCACTGGGACCTGCCACAGCCGCTCGAGGATGTGGGCGGCTGGACCGAAGCCGACGTCGTCGGCCGATTCGCCGAGTACGCGGCGATCGTCGCGCGGCGCCTGGGTGACCGCGTTGCCGGCTGGATCTCGCTCAACGAGCTGCGAACTCACGCCTTCATCGGGTACGGCACCGGCCGCCATGCCCCCGGCCGGACGGGCTGGGCAACGGCGCTGCGGGCGGCCCATCACGAGCTGCTGGCCCACGGCGCCGCCGTGCGTGCCATCCGGGCAGCCGTGCCGGCCGCGCGCATCGGCGTGTGCCACGACGTCGCGCACATCCTGGCGGCCAGTGATGATCCGGCGGACGTGTCCGCCGCCGAACGATATCGGCAGGGGATCCACGATTGGTTCCTCGGCCCGACCTTCGGGCGCGGGTATCCGGCGGAGCTCGCCGCGTGGTACGACAAGGAGGGTTTCCTCTCGGGCCTGGACCTCGGGGCCGTCGATCGGGCCGAGCCGATCGACTTCCTCGCTCTCAACTACTACCGGCCAGACCGGATCCAGGCGGCGCCGGTCCGCGACACGTGGGGCTTCGGGGCCGCCGGGCTGGAGGGCGTCGGCGAGCTTGCCGGCAACGGCTGGGAGATCCTCCCCGAGGGCCTGCGCGCGGTGCTCGGCTGGGTGAACGATACCTACGCGCCTCCGGCGATCGCGATCACCGAGAACGGGGCGAGCTTCCCGGATCACGTGGCGCCGGACGGAACCGTGGACGACGAGCGGCGCCGGTCCTACCTCGAGCGCCACCTGGCGGCCGCGGCCGACGCGATCGAAGATGGCGTCCCGCTCACCGCGTACTTCGCGTGGTCACTTCTGGACAACTTCGAGTGGGCGCTCGGCTACGGCACGCGCTTCGGGATCGTCCACGTCGACTATCCGACGCAGCGCCGGATCGTGAAGGCGTCGGGGCGGTGGTACAAGGCGCTCCTGGCGGCGGCCGCGCGGTAGGGATACCTGACCGAGGGTGTCGGGAATCGGCCAGATCATCGGCGGGAATGCTCGCCAGCAAACCGAACACGCGTTCGCATCGGCTCAGTTCCTGCTACGATGCGACTCCGATGCCCTCCGACAAGATCGTGGTTCGCGGTGCCCGCGAGCACAACCTCAAGAACATCGACGTCGAGATGCCGCGGGACCGCCTGATCGTGATCACGGGGCTGTCCGGCAGCGGCAAGTCGAGCCTCGCCTTCGACACGATCTACGCCGAGGGCCAGCGCCGCTACGTCGAGTCGCTCTCGGCGTACGCCCGGCAGTTCCTCGGCCAGATGGAGAAGCCTGACGTCGACCAGATCGACGGACTGTCGCCGGCGATCAGCATCGACCAGAAGGGCGCGAGCAAGAACCCGCGGTCGACCGTCGGCACCGTCACCGAGATCTACGACTACCTCCGGCTCCTGTTCGCGCGCATCGGCCGGATGCACTGCCCGATCTGCGGCCGGGAGATCGAGCGGCAGACGATCGAGCAGATGGTCGACCAGGTCTACGCGCTCCCCGAGGGGACGCGGGTGATGCTCATGGCCCCGCTCGTCCGCGACCGCAAAGGAGAGCATGAGAAGCTCCTGGCCGGCGCCAAGGCCGGCGGCTTCGTCCGCGTCCGCGTTGATGGCGAGCTCCATGAGCTCGACGAGGAGATCAAGCTCGACAAGAAGTACAAGCACTCCATCGAGGTCGTGGTGGACCGCCTGGTCGTCCACCATGCCGATGCGGACGGCAACCCGCGTCCGGACGCAAGCCGCATGGCCGACTCGATCGAGACCGCGCTCCGGCTTTCGGACGGCCTGCTGCTGCTCAACCTGCCGGACGCGCCGCCGAAGGAGGGGGATCGGCTGTTCAGCGAGCGCTACGCCTGCCCCGATCACGGGGGCTCGTTCGAGGAGCCGGCTCCGCGGAACTTCAGCTTCAACTCGCCACACGGCGCCTGCCCCGACTGCACCGGGCTCGGCTCTCGCCTCGAGATCGATCCTGACCTCGTCCTGCCCAACGACGAGCTGTCGGTCGACGAGGGGGCGATCCTGCCGTGGCGCCGGATGGCGACGAGCGACAGCTGGTTCAGCAAGATCCTCGACGCGGTCGCCGAGCACTACGGCTTCGGCACCGACGTCGCGGTCCGCGATCTCTCCGACGACGCGCGCCAGATCCTGCTCTACGGCAACCGCGGCGAGCGCGTGCCGGTCCGCTACCGCGCCCGCAACGGCAATGTCCACACGTTCCGCACGACGTTCGAAGGGATCGTGCCGAACCTCCAGCGCCGGCACCGGGAGACCGGATCCGATGCGATGCGCAGCGAGATCGAGCGCTACATGACGAACAAGCCGTGCCCGACCTGCGACGGGATGCGGCTGAAGCCCGAGTCGCTGGCGGTCACGATCGCGGGGCGCAACGTCATCGAGACGACCCGGCGATCGGTGACCGATGCGCTGGCCTGGTACGACGCCCTGCCCAAGCGTCTGAACGAGCGCGAGAACCAGATCGCGCGCCAGGTCCTCAAGGAGATTCGCGCTCGCCTCGGCTTCCTCGTCGACGTCGGCCTCGACTACCTGACGCTGGACCGGGCCTCGGGAACCTTGAGCGGGGGAGAGGCTCAACGGATCCGGCTGGCGACGCAGATCGGCTCCAGCCTCATGGGCGTGCTCTACATCCTCGACGAGCCGTCGATCGGCCTCCACCAGCGGGACAACGACCGGCTGATCGGCACCCTCGTCCGGCTGCGGGACCTCGGCAACACGCTCCTCGTCGTCGAGCACGACGAGGAGACGATCCGCGCCGCCGACTGGGTGATCGACATCGGCCCGGCAGCGGGGGAGCACGGCGGGCGCCTCATCCACTCCGGGCCGCTGCCGGAGCTGCTCGAGAACCACCGGTCGGTGACGGCCGCCTACCTTCGCGGCGAGAAGACGGTGCCGATCCCGAAGCGCCGGCGCAACGGGAAGGGCGAGGCGATCACCGTGCGCGGCGCGCGCGAGAACAACCTGAAGAGCATCGACGTCACGTTCCCCCTCGGCCGGTTCGTGGCCGTCACGGGTGTGAGCGGCTCTGGGAAGTCGAGCCTCGTGACGCAGATCCTCCACCCGGCCCTCGCCCAGCGAATCTGGGGCTCGCGTGAGCCGGCCGGCAGGCACGACCGGATCGAGGGCATCGACCTCATCGACAAGGTCATCGAGATCGACCAGTCGCCGATCGGCCGCACGCCGCGTTCGAATCCCGCCACCTACACCGGGTTGTGGGCGCCGCTCCGGGAGCTCCTGGCGGCCGTGCCGGAGTCACGTCTGCGCGGCTACAAGCCGGGACGCTTCAGCTTCAACGTGAAGGGCGGCCGCTGCGAGGCGTGCGAGGGCGCCGGCATCGTCCAGATCGAGATGCACTTCCTGCCCGACGTGTACGTCGCGTGCGAGGTCTGCAAGGGCAAGCGCTACAACCGCGAGACGCTCGAGATCCACTACAAGGGAAAGAACGTCGCCGAGATCCTCGAGATGACCGTCGAGGAGGCGCTGAAGTTCTTCGACGCCGTGCCGTCGATCAAGAACAAGCTCCAGACCCTGTCCGACGTGGGGATGGGCTACATCCACCTCGGCCAGCCGGCCACCACCCTCTCCGGCGGCGAGGCGCAGCGCGTGAAGCTGGCCACCGAGCTGTCGAAACGCGCGACCGGCAAGACCTTCTACATCCTCGACGAACCGACGACGGGCCTCCACTTCGACGATGTCGCGCGCCTCCTCCAGGTGCTCGGCCGGCTCGTGGAGAGCGGCAACACCGTCGTCGTCATCGAGCACAACCTCGACGTGATCAAGACCGCGGATTGGGTCATCGACCTCGGTCCGGAGGGCGGCGACAAGGGCGGGGAGCTCGTGGCCGCCGGCACGCCCGAACAGGTCGCCCGGACCGCCGCGTCGTACACCGGCAGATACCTCCGCCCGGTGCTGGGCATCGACGAGCGTTCGCCAGCCCCACGTCGTGGGAGGAGCCGAGAGGCCGTCGCCGTCGGCCGGTAGTGCACCCTCGGATCAGCGGCCGGTACTGTCGCTTCGCAGCCCGATCTCGGCGAGGAACGGGGACGGACGAGCCGGGTCGAAGGCGAGGATCAGCCGGCGCCCGGCCCGCGTAAGAGCGACGTAGGCGAGACGCCGCTCCTCCTCCACGGCCCGATCCGGGTCATCGGCGTCCAGCAGGCTTCGACGATTCGGCATGCGATCCTCCTCGAATCCGACGAGCACGACCGTCTCCCATTCGCGTCCCTTGGAGGCGTGGACCGTCGCGAGCTCCACGGGAGCATCCGGGTCGCGGAGCGCGGCGATCCGGGCCCGCCCCTCATCGTACGCACGAACGAAGGAGCCGACCGTCGGGAACGCCGTCGTCCACCCGAGGAGCGCATCGAGCGCCGCGTGGTCCTCGTCGGGGAGCAGATCCGCCGTCTCCTGGGACCGATCCCAGCCGCGCCCGGCGCGGAGTCGCCTGAAGACATGGAACGGGTGGTCCGGATCGTCCGCATTCCGCGCCATGCCGACGAGGGATACGACGGGCTCCGCCTCGACGAGGGGCTGAACCGCGGTCGTGTGTCGCACGCCCGCTCGGACGAGCGCCAGCAGGACCGGCGTCAGCTCGCTGCGGGTCCGCGCGAGGAAGCAGCAGGGGCGCCCTGCCCGGTCCTCCCCGGCGGCGAAGCGGGCCATCGCGTCTGGCCAGTCGGGCGCCGCCGTGCTCCAGGCGGCGATCGCCCGCGGGTCGACCGCTGCCCCTGCCGGCGCACGGATCGGCTTGGCGAAGCGCTCGCCGTTGACGGCCACCATGCGGGCCGAAGCCTCGATCACCGCCGCGGGACATCGGTAGTTGGTGGCCAGCATGACGCGGTGGGCCGTCGGGTAGTCGGACGAGAAGCGAAGGATGCGCCGCACGTCGGCGAGGCGCCAGGCATAGATCGTCTGGTCGTCGTCGCCCACGACGAACAAGTTGTCCTCGGGAGCGGCGAGCAGACGCACCAGCCGCAGCTGGGCGGCGTCGACGTCCTGGAACTCGTCGACGCAGACGTGCAGGAACCGCGACTGCCATCGCAGGCCGAGGCGAGGATCGGTCTCCAGGAGGTCGCCGGCGCGGACGACGAGGTCGTCGAAGTCGATGGCGCCCCGGGCACGCATCAGATCCGCGTAGGCCGCCAGGACTGGAATCGCATCGGTCGGTGGCTCGCGGCCCTCGATCTTCTGTGCCGAGAGCCAGGTGTCGAGGGCGCCCGCCTCGGGCAGGATCGCCGAGCTGTCGCTGGCCCTGAGCCGGCGCCGCGCCGCCCGAAGGAGCGGGAGCCGATCCGCGACGAGGGCACGGCCCTCCCCGGCGTCGAGCAGGACCTGGCGGGCCAGCGCATGGAGCGTGCGGATCTCGATCGACGTTGCCGCGGGAACGGACGGTCCGAGGCGCCGCTCGACGCGGGCGCGAAGGTCCGCCGCGGCATCTCGGTTGAAGGTGACGACACAGATCCGGTCGGGCGCCACGCCTCGGGAGAGGAGGACGGCGAGCCGCGCGACCATCGTCGTCGTCTTGCCACTGCCGGCCGGCGCGATGATCTGGGCCGGTCCGTCGGGGAGCGTGGCCGCCGCTCGCTGCTCCGGGTCGAGCGCCTCCAGGATCGGGTCCAGATCCAGGGTCGGTGTGGTCGCGAGCGTCATGGGCCGATGATCCACCCGCGCGCTTATCGGCGGATCACCGGCGGCTTATCGGTCGAACCCGTATCCTTGTGCCCCCCGCCCACCGAACGAGGGATTCCGAGAACCCGATGAGGACGTTGTGAGGCGCCAGGCGCACATGGCGCGAGGCGACGACACCCTCCCCTACGACCGCGAGCTCATCCGATCCGGCGGCACGTCGAGCCGAGCTCGCCGCCGGCAGGCCGCCTTCCAGCCGCCACCCCGCGCCCGCCGCCGACCACCGCGGCGGCGGCGCTCGGTCCTGCGCAGGCTGCGGACGGTCCTGCTGCTCGCCCTCGTCCTCCTCGTCGTCGGTGGCGTTCTGCTCGGGATGCGGGCGGCCGCCTTCAACGCGACCATCACGGACACGGCGTTCGTGTCGACCTCGCTGCTGGGCCCGTTGAACGGGAGCGATCGGGTCAACGTGATGATGGTCGGCTACGGCGGCGGCGATCACGACGGCGCCTACCTCGCCGATTCGATCCAGCTGCTCTCGATCGACCCGGCAACCGACACGACGACGACGATCCCGATCCCGCGCGACCTGTGGATCGAGGGTGTGGCGACGTTCACCCAGAACGGGAAGATCAACGAGGTCTTCTCGATCGGCCACCTGCAGAACGGCAGCATTGACGAGGGCGCCGAAGCTCTCGCGGAAGTCGTGACCACGGTCACCGGCCTCGAGGTCGACCACTGGATCACGATCGACTTCCAGGGCTTTCAGGAGATGGTCGACGCAGTCGGCGGCGTCTCGATCGACAACCCGACCCCGTTCTGCTGGACGACGATCGAGCAGTTCCATCTGGAGGGCCGCTGGGAGATGGGATGCTTCGAGCAGGGGACCCTCCAGCTCGACGGCGACACCGCGCTGATCTACTCCCGCGCGCGGTACACGAGCGAGGTGTCCGAGTCGACCGACTTCGCGCGATCCGTCCGGCAGGGCCGGATCATCTCGGCTCTGCGCTCCAAGCTCGGAGACGGTGGAGTCTTCTCGATCGTGCCGGGCCTCCAACTCATGGATGCCATGGAGGGCCGCGTCCGCACCGACCTGTCGGCCATCGACCTCTTCCTCCTGTCGTCGCACCTGTCGAGCGACCGGCGGGTCGAGCTGGTGGAGGGCCCGGTGCTGACCGCGACGACGAACACGATCGGCCAGTACATCCTCATCCCCACCGGCTGGACCGGTCCCGGTGACTACGGGACGATCCGCGCCCACCTCGAGACGGAGCTGGCTCAGCCGGTCACCCCACCGGCGTCCGATGCGCCGTAGCCGGCGAATCCGCCCATCCGAGTTCCCGCGCCTTCTCATCCGGGTGGTGATCGAGGTCGCCGGCCTGTTCGGCGGCCGCTATCGGCGAACAGAGGGCGCCCACGTGCTCGTTCGAGACGACCAGGGCCGCATCCTCGTCGTGCGCACCACATACCTGGGGCCGGGCTGGATGCTTCCCGGTGGTCGGGTCGAGCGCTCCGAGACGCCGCACGCGGCGGCGGTGCGGGAGACGCGCGAGGAGACCGGGATCGAGGTCCGCGTGGAGCGGCTGATCCTCGTCGATGCGCATCGGAGACGGAACGTGAGCTTCATCTACGCCGCATCCGCGGTCGGCGGCACCCTTGCGCCGCAGTTCGGAGAGATCGCCGAGACCGGGTGGGTGGACCGCGGGGAGATCGCAGCGACCTCCTGGCGCCTGGATCGCCTGCTCACCTACCTCGAGGACGCCGATGGGGGCGTCGCGTACATCGGGCTGGGGGCTCCTAGAATCGACGCATGAGCCCCCAGCGCGTCCTGCCCGACCAGCTGCGGGCCGTGCTGCGGCGCCTGCCGACGAAGCCGGGTGTGTACCTGATGAAGAGTGCCGCCGGCCGCGTCCTCTACGTCGGCAAGGCGGACTCGCTCCGGAGCCGTGTGCGGTCGTACTTCGGGGCGCGGGGGCCCGAGGACGCCCGCATCGGCCGGATGGTCAGCGAGGTCGCCGACGTCGAGTACATCGTCACCGACACCGTGTCCGAGGCGTACGTCCTCGAGTCGAACCTCATCAAAGAGCATCGCCCGCGCTTCAACATCCGGCTGCGGGACGACAAGAGCTACCCGTTCGTGAAGATCACCCTGGGCGAGGACTTCCCGCGCATCGTCCGGACACGGAAGCTGGCGCGGGACGGAAGCCGCTACTTCGGGCCGTACGCATCGGCCTCGAGCGTGGACGAGACGCTGAAGCTGCTCCGGAAGATCTTCCCGTTCCGGACCTGCAACCTCGACATCCCCGAGGGGAAGCGCGTCCTGGAGCGCCCCTGCCTCCTCTACTACATCAACCGATGCCAGGGGCCCTGCATCCAGGCGGTCGAGAAGGCCGACTATCGCGAGACGATCGGCCAGATCGTGGACTTCCTCGACGGCCGCCAGGAGCCGATCGCCGCCGACCTGAGGAAGGAGATGGAGGGGCACAGCGAGGCGCTCCGCTTCGAGCAGGCAGCGTCGGCCCGCGACAAGCTGCGCGCCGTCGAGCGCACGATGGAGCAGCAGAAGATGGCGGCCTTCAGCCGCGCCGAGCACGACGTCATCGGCCTGGCGTCCGCCGAGGACGAGGCCTGCATCCAGGTCATGCAGGTGCGGAACGGGAAGCTCATCGGCCGCGAGCACTTCATCGTCGAGGGCGCGCGCGACGCAGGGTCGGACGTCGTGCTCGGATCCTTCCTCCAGCAGTACTACGCCACCACCGATGCGCTTCCCCGGGCGCTCCTCGTCCCGGTGATGCCGGCCGAAGCCGACGATCTTGCCGCCTACCTGGCCGGCCGTCGCGGGGTCCGGGTCACGGTCTCGGTCCCGGAGCGGGGCGAGAAGCGTCGCCTCGTGAGCCTCGCGACCCAGAACGCGATCGAGGCGCTGGAGCGCGAGCGAGCCGAATGGATGGCCGATACCGCGAAGCGCGACGAGGCGCTCGGCGAGCTCGCCTCCGCGCTCGGCCTGAAGCGGATCCCCGAGCGCATCGAGTGCTACGACATGAGCAACATCCAGGGCACGTCCGCGGTCGGGTCGATGGTCGTGTTCATCGACGGCAGGCCGGAGCCGAAGGAGTACCGACGGTTCCGTATCCGATCGGGCGACACGCCGGACGACTTCCGGATGATGGCCGAGGTGCTCCGCCGCCGATTCGGCCGCGTCGCGCGCCTGCGCGCGGAGACCGGCGCACTCTCGCTCGACGCGGTCGGCGCCGACGAGGTGCCCGAGGAGGTCGACCCTGAGGACGAGCGCCCTCACGACGCCGGATGGGCGGTCCCGGACCTCGTCATCGTGGACGGCGGGAAGGGTCAGCTGTCGGCGGCCGTGGGCGTGATGGACGAGCTCGGCATCACCGACGTCCCGCTCACCGGCCTCGCGAAGCGGTTCGAGGAGCTCTACCTGCCCGGGGAGTCCGCGCCGGTCGTCCTTCCGAGACGCTCCCAGGCGCTTTACCTCGTCCAGCGGATCCGGGACGAGGCGCATCGGTTCGCCATCAGCTACCACCGTGACGTGCGGGGCAAGCGGGCCCTTCGGTCGGAGCTCGACGACATCGCGGGGATCGGGCCGGGCCGCAAGAAGGCGCTCCTCAAGCGCTTCGGCTCGGTGCGGCGGATCCGCGAGGCCTCGGTCGACGAGGTCGCCGCCACGCCGGGGATCAGCCGCGAGCTCGCCGAGCGCCTGAAGTCGCAGCTCGCCCGCGAGGGCATGCTCGGCTGATCTCGGTTGTCGCCGGGGTCGGGGGCCGCTGCGTGAACGAGCGAGGTGCCACCGCGGCGGTGTGCCGCCATGGCACACATCGGCGATCGAGCGTCGGTCGGAGTCCCGCGGAGGTCGCCTCCCTGGCTGCGCTGTGCGCCGGCAGCACCAGACGATGATCCGTCCGCGCCGCGGGCCTGCCCTGGCGGCCTTCCTTCTCCGATGTGTGCCGAAGCGGCACATCCAGCACGCGCCGGGGCAGCCGCGCACGAGTTCGGTATACTCAGCGCCGCCCGCCGCTGGTGAAGCGGCGTGTTTCGTGTCCCGGGCGCTTCGCGCCGGCACATCCAGCTCACACGACTCGAGGACCATCGGCCGAGCATGACCTGGCGCCGCATCGCCCCGTGGGTCATCGGGGTGATCGCCCTGGTGGCGATCTTCATCGACCTTCCGCGCACGACGCTCGGCCTCTCGTGGCTGCCCGATGAGATGGCCGGCGTCGAGTTCCGCACGGTCCTCGGGCTCGATCTGAAGGGCGGCAGCCGGGTGACGCTGGAGGTGGTCCCGCAGTCCGGCCAGGAAGTCACCGCCGAGGACCTCGAGCTGACGCGCGACATCCTCGAGCGTCGCGTGGCCGGGATCGGCGTGACCGAGCCGCAGGTGCGCTCGGAGATCGCCGGCGACGGCTCGCGCCGGATCGTCGTCGAGGTGCCGGGCGTCACGGACCAGGACCAGCTCCGCGCGCTCGTCGGCTCGACCGGCCAGCTCCAGTTCGTCAACCCCCTGGGGCAGACGCTCCAGGAAGGCCAGGACATCAGCGACCTCCTGGCCGCGGGCACGGTGACCGAGCTCTTCAACGGTGGCGAGATCCAGCAGGGAAGCGTCGCGCCGGATGTCGGCTCGGGGAACCAGATCGGCGTCTCCTTCACGCTCAGCGGCGAGGCGAGCGACATCTGGTGCCAGTTCACGACCGCGAACACGCAACGGCCGGGACCGATCGCGCTCGACGAGCGGGTGATCACCACGCCGACGATCCAGAACCCGATCTGCGGCGGCCAGACGATCATCACCGTGGGCCCGGCGAACGCGACGAACGAGGTCGAGCGGACGAACCTCTACAACACCCTCCGCTTCGGTGCCCTGCCACTGAGCCTCGAGGAGCAGGGATTCGAGACCGTGGACCCGACGCTGGGTGCCGACTTCCTCGTCCAGGCCCTCGTCGCCGGTGCGGTCGGGCTCATCCTCGTCCTCTTCTTCATGATCGCGTACTACCGGCTGCCGGGCGTCCTGGCGGCGCTGGCGCTGATCTTCTACACGCTCGTGGTGTACGCGATCTTCCGGGTCCTCCACGCCACCCTGACCCTGGCCGGCGTGGCCGCCTTCATCCTGTCGATCGGCATGGCGGTGGACGCCAACATCCTCATTTTCGAGCGGATGAAGGAGGAGATCCGCGCCGGCAAGACGCTGGGACCCGCCATCGAAGCCGGCTTCAACCGCGCGTGGTCGAGCATCCTCGACTCGAACGTGAGCTCCCTCCTCGTCGCCGGCTGGCTGTACTGGCAGGGGACGACCGTGGTCCGCGGCTTCGCGCTCGTCCTCATCGTCGGCGTGCTGGTGAGCATGTTCAGCGCGATCACGGTCACGCGCACGCTCCTCCGCTACGTCACCCGGACCAGCTGGGGCCGGCGCCTCGAGCTCTATCACGTGGAGCGCTAGGCCATGTACGACATCGTCGGCAAGCGGAACCTGTGGTTCGCCATCAGCGCGATCCTCACCATCCCCGGCCTGGTCTTCATCTTCCTCGGCGGCCTGCGACCATCGATCGACTTCACCGGTGGCACCGAGTGGGAGGTGCGCTACGCCGACGAGCCGACCGCCGCCGAGGTGCAGGCCTTCCTGGCCGATGCGGGCTACGAGGAGGTGACGATCACCGAGCTGCCCGACGGCTTCCTGCGCATTCGCACCGAGCCGATCGACCTCGCCCCGCCGCCCACGCCGGTTCCCTCGCCCAGCCCGACGCCGACCGCCGCACCGGCCGCCAGCGCCGACGCATCCGTCGGCCCGAGCGCGGATGCGTCCGCCAGCCCCGATGCGTCGGCGGCGGCGTCCGTCGAGCCGTCGGTGAGCGCGTCGGTCGAGCCGTCGGCGTCGTCGGAGGCGAGCCCCAGCCCCACTGCGACGTCGACGCCGGCCCCGGTCGTCGAAGGCACCGAGTTCGCGGATCTCGAGGACGAGCTCGAGGCTGAGTTCGGAGCCGGGGAGCCCCGCAGCGTGCGCACGGTTGGCCCGATCATCGGCGCGGACCTCATTCGCAGCTCTGCCATCCTCATCGGTATCGGCGAGCTCTTCATCCTCGCCTACCTGTGGATGCGATTCGGCTTCCGGTTCGGGACCGCCGCGATCGTGGCGCTCCTCCACGACGTCATCCTCGTCGTCGGGACCTTCGCGATCCTGGGCTACTTCTTCGGCATGGAGTTCGACGCGCTGTTCGTCACCGCCCTGCTGACGATCATCGGCTTCAGCGTCCACGACACGATCGTCGTCTTCGACCGAATCCGCGAGAACCGAATCCGACATGCCGGCGAGCCCTTCGGGGCGATCGTGAACCACTCGATCCTCCAGACGGTGGGCCGCTCGATCATCACCTCGATGACCGTGGTCGTCACGCTCGCGGCGCTTCTCCTCCTCGGCCCGCCGACGATCCGGACCTTCACGCTGGCGCTCCTGCTCGGCATCGTGTCGGGCACGTACTCGTCGATCTTCAACGCCAGCCAGATTCTCGTCGCGTGGCACGAGTGGGATGCGAAACGCAAGGCCCGCGACCGTGTCGCACCGTCCCGGAGCTGAGCTCGGTAACCAAACGGTAAGCGGCCGGGAATCGCGCGGGGCTACCATGCGGAGGTGATCGTCCCGAGCCTCGAGTGGCTGCTGCCGGAGCCCGTCGTCGACCCTCCGGCCTTCGCGGGGTTCGGGCGGCCGGTCGCCACGCTCCTCGCGCGGCGTGGCTTCACGGATGACGACGGCCTCCAGCGCTTCCTCCAGGCAGGCGCCGGGGCCCTGCACGACCTCTCACGCATGGCCGATGCGGACCGGGCGTTGAACCGGATCGACGCCGCCATCGCGGCGGGCGAGCGCGTCGCCATCTGGGGCGACTACGACGCCGACGGAATGACGGCGATCGTCGTCTGGGTGATGGCCCTTCGGCGGCTGGGCATCGACCCGATCCGGTACGTGCCTTCCCGCCTCGAGGAGGGTTACGGGCTGTCGGTGTCCGGCCTCCGGCAGCTGGCGGAACGGGGCGTGCGGCTCGTCATCACCTGTGATTGCGGGGTCAGCAACGCGGTCGAGGTCGACGCGGCGCGGGCCCTCGGCCTGGATGTGATCGTCACCGATCACCACCTGCCGCCCGACGTGCTCCCGAACGCGGTTGCCGTCGTCGACCCGCATCGGCCCGACTGCGCCTACCCCGACCCGGACCTCACCGGCGCCGGACTGTCATACAAGTTGGCCGCGGCGCTCCTGACCCGCCACGGGGCCCAGACGGAGGGCCTCGCCGCCATCGCCGCGATCGGGACGATCGCCGACCTCGCCCCGATGACCGGGGAGAGCCGGGCGATCGTGCGGCTCGGGCTGGACGAGCTGGCGCGAACCTCCCATGCCGGCCTGCGCGCGATCCTGCGGCGGTCGTGCGAGGCGCCCGGCCAGCCGACGGCACGCGACCTCGGGTTCGGGGTCGTGCCGCGGATCAACGCCGCGGGGCGGATCGCCGACGCCGAGCTCGCCATGGCACTCCTCCTCGAGGAGGACCCGTTGCGGGCGGATGACCTCGCCATCGAGCTCGAGGCGGTGCACGATCGTCGCCGGGAGCTCACGAAGGAGGCGGTGACCGCCGCGCGCCTTCTCGCCGATG
>DASVEQ010000154.1:0-21308 GCA_036380455.1 Candidatus Limnocylindria bacterium
GCTCCTCATCCCGTTCGTCCAGCAGGCCGTCAAGGTCGACCTCCGCGAGCGATTCCTGGAGGTGCCGCAGCAGACCTGCATCACCAAGGACAACGCGCCGATCAGCATCGACTTCCTCGTGTACTCCAAGGTCTTCGATCCGCAGACCACGGTCACCGCCGTGACCGACTTCACCGGTGCCTCGCAGGCGCTGGCCGCGACCACCCTGCGCGCGGTCATCGGCGACATCCCGCTCGACGACGTCCTCGCCAAGCGCGAGGAGATCAACCACATCCTGCGCGCCAAGCTGGACGAGGTCACCGAGCGCTGGGGCGTGAAGATCACCAGCGTCGAGATCCGGGAGATCGTTCCGCCGCGAGACATCCAGGACGCGATGAACCGCCAGATGTCCGCGGAGCGCAACCGGCGCGCGGTCATCACCGAGTCCGAGGGCACTCGCCAGGCGACGATCAACGTGGCGGAGGGTGACAAGCAGTCGAACATCCTCCGCGCCGAGGGTGACCGCCAGTCCCAGATCCTCCGCGCCGAGGGCTACGCCAACGCGCTAAAGACGATCTTCGGGGCGGCGAGCGGCATCGACGAGAAGACCATGGCGCTCCAGTACCTCGAGGCACTGAAGGCGCTCGCCGATGGCGAGAGCACGAAGTGGATCGTCCCGATGGAGCTCAGTGAGCTGACGCGGCCGATCACGTCCGCGATGCGCGAAGCGCGCTCGCTAGCCGACCGGCCCGCAACGGGGACCGCCGAGGCCGGATGATCGCGGCCGTCCTGCGCGTCATCGGCCGCCTCGTCGGGGCCCTGACCGGGCTGTACCTCGTGTACGTCGGCGCGCGCGGGTCGCGCCTTCTGGTCCAGCCCGAGGTGCGTCCGTTCGAGCCCGGCTGGGAGGGCGCGCCGGCGACGCCGGCGGACCTCGGGCTGGCCTACGAGACGGTGCGCTTCACCACCGACGACGGGGTGACCCTGTCCGGCTGGCTGGTGCCCGCGGGGCGTGAGACCCGAACCGCGGTCATCGTGCTCCACGGCTTCGGTGGCCATCGGCTCCCGGAGCTCGCCGCATTCGTCCCGTGGCTCCAGGAGCGGCACCACGTCCTCCAGTTCGACTTCCGTGGCCATGGCGAGAGCGGCGCCGGCTCTGTGACGCTCGGCTCGCACGAGCGCCGGGACGTCGCCGCCGCGGTCCGCTTCCTCGAGTCGCGTGGATTGGGGCCGATCGCCCTGTTCGGGATCAGCATGGGCGCGGCCACCGCCATCGTCTCGGCGCCGGATCTGCCGGTCGCCGCGGTCGTGGCCGATGCGGCCTTCGCCGAGCTCCACCACCCGATCGCGAACCGGATGCGGGACGCCGGTTACCCGATGCCTCGCCTCGGCGCGAGGGCGGTGGTCGCGGGAGCCGCGCTGCGGACCCGCTCTCGGCTGCCGGATCCGATCCGCTCGGTCGGGCGCATCGCGCCGCGAGCGCTGCTGCTGATCGCGCCACAGGCGGATCAGCTGATCAGCTGGCACCAGAGCGAGCGGCTCCTGGCGGCCGCCGGCGAGCCGAAGGAGCTCTACGTCGTGCCCGGGGCCGGGCACGCGGAGGCGTACGCGGTCGCGCCGGAGGCGTATCGGTCTCGTGTGCTCGAGTTCCTGGGAAAGCACCTCGGCTGACCGCCCCTCGCGACGCGCCTGATCGCTGGGGGCAGTCAGGGCCCGCGGATGCCGCCACTCGCGCGGCGCCTGATCGCTGGCAGCAGTCAGGGCCCGCGAATGCCGCCCCGCTCGCGACGCCGGGCCGGGCAGGACCATTGGTGCATGCGGTCACCGCAAGCGCAGCCCGTATAATCCGCTCGACTTCCACCCGATCCACCGTCCAGGGGTTTGCATGGCTGCCACCAAGGTCCTGGTCGTCGACGACGACCTGAACATCCAGCGCGTCCTCGTGTTCACCCTCAAGCAGGAGGGGTTCGAGGTACACGTGGCCTCGGACGGCCAGGCGGGCGTCGAGATGGCTGCCGCCATCGATCCGGATCTCATCCTCATGGACGTCGCGATGCCGAAGCTGGACGGGTATTCTGCCACCCAGCAGATCCGCGCGGCGGAAACCTCGGCCGAGGGGCGGCGGGTGCCGATCATCATGCTGACCGCCGAGGCGGACGTCGAGCAGCGAGTCAAGGGCCTGCGGGCTGGTGCCGATGACGACATCGTCAAGCCGTTCCATCCGCTCGAGCTCATCGCCCGGATCAAGGCGCTGCTGGCTCGCTCGGGTGGGATCACGAAGCCGAAGGTCGGGACGGAGGCGCCGACGCTGGCGCGGCTGTGCTCCTTCTACGGGGCGAAGGGCGGCGTGGGCACCACGACGCTCGCCATCAACACCGCCATCGCGCTCGCCACCCGGCTCCGGCGTCGCACGGCGCTGTTGGACGCGAACCTGCAGTTCGGCGACGAGCGTGTCTTCCTCGACCTCGGGCTCGACTCCTCCTCGATCGTCAACGCCATCAGCGAGCCGGACCTCGACGCCGATCTGCTGAAGCGGCTCATGGTGACCCATCGTTCCGGCATCGACCTGCTGCTTGCGCCACCGAACCCGGAGCAGGCCGACATCGTGGTCGAGCGTCAGCGCACCGAGCCGAGGACGCTCACGAACATCCTCCACCTGCTTCGCAAGGCGTACGACTACACGGTCGTCGACACGGGCCGCACGATCGACGACTTCACGCTCCAGCTATTCGACGAATCGGACGTGATCTTCGTGGTCATGACCGCCGACCTCTCGTGCCTGAAGAACGTGCGACTGGTCCTGGAGACGATGGACTCGCTTGGCTTCGAGCGGAGCAAGGTCCAGCTCGTTCTCAACCGGTCGAACGCGTACACCGGCATCAATGTCGATAACGCCGAGTCCGCCCTGGGCCGCAAGATCGACTACCAGATCATCAACGAGTATCGCGGCGCGATCAGCGCCCTGAACTCCGGCGAGCCGTTCATGTCGTCGCGCCCGGACGGGCCGCTCGGCGGCGCCCTGTCGAAGTTCGCGCAGGACATCGACACGGTTCTCGTGGGAGAGGTCGCCGGCGCCGGCGTCTGATTCGTCACGCTCGGCGTCCGATGCTGGTAATCGGCCGCTAACCGGCCGGTAATCGGCCGTCCCTACGCTGGCCCAGCCGGTCGCCGCTGGTTAGTAGGGAGGCGAGCAGGCAGGCGACCGGCACTCGCATCGCACCGCAACCTCGCCTCCCCCGAGGGCGCCATGCCATGCTCGCGACGGCCCTGAGTGCCTCGATCGTCGGGGTCGACGGCGTCCCCGTCCGGGTCGAGGTCGACGTTGCCTTCGGCCTGCCGGGGCTCACGATCGTCGGCCTCGCCGGGAGCGCGGTTCTCGAGGCACGGGAGCGGGTGCGGGCGGCGATCCGTAACTCCGGCTTCACCGTCCCGCCGCGCCGCATCACCGTGAACCTGGCGCCGGCCGATCTCCCCAAGGAGGGGACCGGCCACGACGTCGCAATCGCGACTGCACTCCTCGTCGCCTCGGAGCAGCTGGACGGTGACCGCGTCGTCCGGACGGCGCTGCTGGGCGAGCTCGCGCTGGACGGTTCGCTGCGACCGGTGCCGGGCATCCTTGCCCTGGTGACGGCGGCACGGGATGCCGGCGCCGCCGAGGTCATCGTGCCCTGCGCGAACGCAGGCGAGGCGGCCGCCGTCAGCTCCGTGCTCGTTCGCCCCGCGGCCACGCTGCAGGCCGCGGTCCGCCATCTGGCGGGCCTCGAGCAGCTCCCGCTGGCGGACGCGCCGTCGCCGTCCGCCCCAGGCCGGCTCGTCGCGGATGCGCCGGACCTCGCTTCGGTGATCGGTCAGCCGGTGGCCCGTCGTGTCCTCGAGATCGCGGTCGCCGGGCGTCACAATCTCGCGCTGACCGGCCCTCCCGGCGTCGGCAAGACCCTGTTGGCGCGCGCTGCCGCGGGCGTCCTTCCGCCGCTCACCGAGAGCGAGTCCGCCGAGGTGTGCCGGATCCACTCGGTGGCTGGCTCGCCGCGGGAGGGAATGGGTCCCGGCGGGCGGCGCCCCTTCCGCGCCCCGCACCACACCGTCTCGACCCAGGCGCTCGTGGGCGGCGGCCCGCGCATTCGGCCCGGCGAGGCCAGCCTCGCTCACCGCGGCGCCCTGTTCCTCGACGAAACGCTCCAGTTCCGGGCGGATGCGCTCGACGCGCTCCGCGGCCCGCTGGACTCGGGGACGGTCACGATCGCGAGGGTCGACGGCGTGCTCGAGCTTCCCGCGCGGTTCATGTTGCTTGCGGCCTTCAACCCGTGTCCCTGCGGTTGGTGGGGTGTCGACGGCCGGGAGTGCCGGTGCGAAGACGGCGCGCGTCGCCGGTACCGTGCCCGGCTGTCCGGCCCAATGCGGGACCGGCTCGACCTCGTCGTGCATCTCGATCCGGTGGTCCGGGACGGAACCGGCCACGTGCCGGAGCGCAGCGCGACCGTGGGCCGACGCGTTGCCGGCGCGTGGGATGCGCAGCTTGCCCGCCAGGGAACCGCCAATGCGGAGCTCGCTGCGGCCCGGATGGACGAGGCGCGCGGCTTCGGACCTGAGCCGGTCGCCGTGCTCGAACAGCGAGGAAGGCAGCTGGGGCTCTCCCTCCGGCGCGTCCACCGCGCGGCACGTGTCGCCCGCACGATCGCCGATCTCGAGGGTTCGTCGGAGGTTCGCGCGCATCACGTGGACGAAGCGCTGTTCCACCGGCCCGCGGAGATAACGGCATGATCGGGGTCGGGACCTCCGGCCCGCTCGGCGGCGGAACCGGTCCGACGGCACGAGCGAGCGAACGCGAGCACTGGATCGCTCTCTCGCTCGTTCCGGGCATCGGGCCGGCCGGCTTTGCGCAACTGCTGCGGGAGCATCGGTCGGCATCGGCCGCGTGGGCGGCCGGGTCGCGCGGCCTCACCGGGGTGGCACGGTTGCCGGCCGCGACGGCCGGCGCATTCGACGAGCTGCGACGGAGCGACCCACGAGACGTCGCTCGGCGTGTCATCTCGGGGACGGAACGCGCGGGAGGTCGGGTCGTGACCGTCCTGGACGACGACTATCCGCCGGCACTCCTCAATCTCGACCCGCGGCCGCCAACGCTTTACGTCGTAGGCGACCGCGCCGCGTTCCGGGAGCGCGCGGTGGCCATCGTCGGGACGCGGCGCGCATCCGGGTACGGGCTGGCAACCGCGAGCGAGATCGCCACGGATCTGTCCTCGACGGGCGTGCTGGTCGTGTCCGGGCTGGCGCTCGGCGTCGACGGGGCCGCCCACCGGGCCGCGGTGGCCGCCGACGGGCGGAGCATCGCGGTGCTGCCGTCGCCGCTGGACCGCATCTATCCGCCCCGGCACCGCACGCTGGCACGGGACATCGTCCGCCACGGTGGCGCCCTGGTCACGGAGGTGCCGGTGGGCGCGGCGGTCGGTCGGCCGGACTTCGCACGCCGCAACCGCGTGATCGCTGGCCTGGCCGAGGCGGTGGTGGTCATCGAGGCGCCCGATCACTCCGGAGCCCTGCTCACCGCGGCGGCCGCCCTCGCCATCGGACGCGAGCTGTACGCGGTGCCCGGTCCGATCGATGCGATGGCCTCCCGCGGGACGAATCGGCTGATCGCGGATCACCATGCCGAGCTCGTCACCTCGAGCGCGTCCCTCCTCCACCGGATCGGCCTCCGACTGAGGACGAAGTCGCCCGCCGTGGAGGCGCTCTCCGAGGTGGAGGGCCAGGTGCTCCGGCACCTCCTCGAGCGCAGCGGATCCATCGAAGAGCTCATGGAGCGAACTCGGCATCCGGCGGCATCGGTGGCGAGTGCGCTGGTGCTGCTGGAGGCGCGCGGACTCGTGAATCCATTCGGCGGCGCGACGTTTCATCCGACGCTGGCGGCCAAGCGGCTTGCCGGCGCGGTATGACAAACGTCCTACCCATCGGCTATGCTCGCCCCGCTAGTGCGCCGTCCGCGTGCCCACAAGGATGGCCGAACTTCCCATGGAGTCTGTGTATTGCGTCCGATCCGAACCGCATTGGCGGATCCCTCCGCCACCACGTTCGAGTCGCTCGGCAAGCTGCTGAGCAGCCATCGAGCCGTCACCCGCGTCTCGCTGGCAGCCCTCTCGTTCACCATCATCGTCGCCCTCGGCCAGCAGGCGGCCCCCGTGATTCAGGCGGGCCCCGAGCAGGCACCCCTGGTACCAGAGTCCCTGCTCCCCCAGAGCGTGGGCGTCGCGATCGCCAGCGGCGACGCCGTCAACATTCCCTTCGAGTCCGTCATGGATCCCGCCTCGGTGGAGGCAGCCGTCCAGGTGCTGCCGGCCCACATGGTCGAGCTGGATTGGAACGACGACCACACCGAGCTGTCCATCGCGCCGGAGCGCCTGTGGCGAACCGACGAGCGCTACCTCGTCGTCGTGGCCGGTTCGGCGGCCACCGCCGATGGCGCCGCGATCGAGACGGCGCGCCGCTACGCCTTCACCACGCAAACCGCGCCGACCGTCTCGGACTTCCAGGTCCACCTCGCTCCCTCGGCCACCCCCGAGCCGGCGCCGGAGACGAGCGAGGTGGTGGCCGAGTCCTCCCGCGCCGGAGAGGCCGATGCGACCGCCGCCGCGGCCGGCTCGCAGCCACCCACCCGGACGGCCACCGAGGTGAGCGCCACGAGCGCCATCACGGTCTCCTTCAGCGAGGCGATGGACGTCGCCGATGTGGAGGAACAGTTCTCGATCGCTCCGAAGGTGGAGGGAGACCTCACCTGGAGCGACGGCGACCTCGTCTTCACGCCGACCGGCCGCCTGGAGCCGGGCGCGCGCTATACGATCAGCGTCATCGGCGCCCACGACCGCGTCGGCAACCTCATCGGCGGCAAGGCGAACTTCTCGTTCATCGTGCAGGCCGGCGCCCAGCTCACGAAGACTCAGCCGGAGGCCGATGCCAGCGACGTCGAGCCCGCCACGGTCGAGATGTGGTTCAGCCGGCCGATGGACATCGATGCCACCAACGAGGCGTTCGCGCTGAAGAACTCGGCGACCGGCGCACTGGTCGGTGGCCTTCTGAACTGGAACGAGGCGGCGACGCAGCTCATCTACACGCCGGACGCCCCCTTCGCGGGCTCGACCACGTTCGAGGTCAGCCTGGGCGACGGAGCGCGGGATGCCGACGGGAACGCGGTCGCCACAACCTGGACGTTCGCGACCAAGGCCGCACCCGTGGTCGCCTCCACTCGATCGGCGACGACCACGCGGAGCGCGACGGTCGTCCCGCCCGCCGCCCCGGCGACCAGCCTGGCCGGCTATGCGCTCAACCAGGTGAATGCCGCGAGAGCCGCCTACGGCTTCGCCCCGGTGGTGCTGGACGCCAGCATTTCCGCGGTGGCCTCGGCTCACGCCTGGGACCAGGCCTCGAACGGCTACTTCAGCCATTACGGGCTGAACGGCAGCACGCGCGAGTCCCGGCTCCGAGCCGGCGGCGTGAGCTTCAGCTGGTCGGGCGAGAACCAGTGCTACCACGTCGGCATGAGCGAGCAGGCCACCCTCGATTGGTGCCACGCCCAGTTCATGGCCGAGCCCTATCCGGGCCACTGGAACCATATCGGGAACATCCTCAATCCCAATGCGCGCCGCATGGGGATCGGGATCGCGACGGTGAGTGGCCGAACGGTCATCACCTGGAACTTCACCGACTGACGGCCGGCCGGGCGCTGCCGTAGCCGGGCGCCGGCCGCACGGATTCCGCACCTGCCGGCCCCGTGGGACCGGTCCGCCGCCCGCGGATCGCCACGGGGCCGGTGCTACACTCGCTCACCGTATGCCGCGCACGAAGAGCGCCACCGGCCAGACCATCGAACGCTCCGAGGGCTGACCCGATGTCGAAGCCACTCGTCATTGTCGAATCGCCGGCAAAGGCCCGGACGCTCGCGCGTCTGCTGGGCGACTCGTACCGCGTCGAGGCGAGCGTCGGCCACGTGCGCGATCTGCCCGAGAACGCGAGCGAAGTGCCGGCAGAGATTCGCGACAAGCCCTGGGGCCGTCTCGGGGTTGACGTCGACAACGGGTTCCGGCCGTATTACGTGGTGGCCCGCGACAAGGCGAGCCGGATCCGGGACCTGCGCGCGGCGGTGAAGGATGCCCCCGAGGTCCTCCTCGCCACCGACCCCGACCGCGAGGGCGAATCGATCAGCTGGCATCTCCGAGAGCTCCTGAAGCCGAAGGTCCCGGTGCGGCGCATCGAGTTCCACGAGATCACCGAGGAGGCGGTCCTGCGGGCCATCGACGAAGCCCGCGACATCGATCTCCAGCTCGTGGATGCCCAGGAGAGCCGCCGCATCGTCGACCGGCTGTACGGGTACATGGTGTCCCCGGTGCTCTGGAAGAAGGTGCAGACCGGACTGAGCGCAGGCCGCGTGCAGAGCGTGGCCGTGCGGCTCATCGTCGAGCGCGAGGAAGCGCGTCGCGCCTTCCACACCAGCGTCTACTGGGGGCTGGAGAGCGCGCTGCGCGCATCGGACATCTCGTTCACCGCCACCCTGGAGCGCATCGGGGACGCGCGGCTTGCGAGCGGGCGGGACTTCGACCCCGCCACCGGGCGGCTGAAGGACACCGGCGTGCGGACCCTGGACGAGGCGGACGCGCGGGCCCTCCGCGATGGGCTCGCGCAGCGCCTGCCGTGGTCGGTGACGGCTGTGGACGAGCGTCCCGCCACGCAGAGCCCGTACGCGCCGTTCACCACCTCCACGCTGCAGCAGGAGGCGAATCGCAAGCTGGGCTTCTCCGCCGATCGGACGATGAGCGCCGCACAACGGCTCTTCCAGGAAGGCATCATCTCCTACCACCGGACCGACTCGACCACGCTCAGCGACCGAGCGCTCGGTGAGGCGGCCGATGCGATCCGCGGCCTGTACGGTGCCGACTACTACGCCGGCCCGCGCCAGTACCGGACGAAGGTGAAGAACGCGCAGGAGGCCCACGAGGCTGTCCGGCCGACCGACTTCGGGTCGACGCCGCCGCGGCTGCAGCAGCGACTGGGGAGCGACGAGCTCCGGGTGTACGACCTCATCTGGAAGCGGGCGGTCGCCTCCCAGATGGCCGATGCCAGGCTGCTGCGCACGCGGCTGGAGATCACCGCCGACGGACCGAATGGTCACTGCGTCTTCGCCGCCAGCGGCAAGACCGTCCCGTTCGCCGGCTTCCTGCGAGCGTACGTGGAGGGCTCCGACGACCCGGCCGCCGAGCTTGGCGACCAGGAGATGGTGCTGCCGGCGCTGCGGGTCGGCGATTCGGTGTCGGCCGACGGCCCGCTCGTGCTCGAGGGCCTCGACACGAAGCAGCACGAGACGTCGCCGCCCGCCCGCTACACGGACGCGTCGCTGGTGAAGCGGCTCGAGGAGGATGGGATCGGCCGCCCGTCGACCTACGCCTCGATCATCTCGACCATCGAGCGGCGCGGGTACATCTGGCGGCAGGGCAAGGCGCTCGTGCCGACCTTCACCGCCTTCGCCGTCACCAAGCTGCTCAAGGAGCACTTCGGCGCCCTGGTCGAGCTGGGATTCACCGGACAGATCGAGGAGGATCTCGACGAGATCTCCAAGGGCGAACGCGGCCGCGACGACTTCCTCGCCACGTTCTACCACGGCGGCGGGGGGCGGCAGTGGCCGGGCCTCAAGCCCCTGGTCGAGCAGGAGACGCAGATCGACTACCCGATGATCACGCTCGGCCAGCACCCGGACAGCGGCGCCCCCGTGGTCGTCCGCATCGGCAAATTCGGCCCGTATGTCCAGGTGGGTGAGGGGGCCGATGCGATCAACGCCTCGGTGCCAGAGGAGACGCCCCCCGCCGATCTCAGCCTGGAGCGTGCCATCGAGCTCGTCGAGTCGCGGGCGAAGGGCCCGGCCAGCCTTGGCACGGACCCGGAGTCCGGGCTCCCGATCTACGTGATGAGCGGCCGATTCGGCCCGTACGTGCAGCTCGGAGAATCCCCCGAGAAGGGCAGCACCGAGAAGCCGCGCCGCGCCTCACTGACGCGCGACGACTCCGAGGCCTCGATCACGCTGGAGCGGGCGCTCGAGCTGCTGTCGCTGCCGCGCCTGGTGGGCCGCGATCCGGAGCACGACGAGGAGATCGTCGCCAACTTCGGTCGGTTCGGCCCGTACGTGAAGCGGGGGAGCGACTTCCGATCGCTCTCCTCCGACGCCGAGGTGTTCGGCATCACGCTCGACGAGGCCATCGAGCTGTTCCGGCAGGAGAAGCCGACGCGACGCGGCGCGACGCGGAAGGTGCTGCGCGATCTCGGTCCGCATCCGGAGTCGGGCGTCGAGCTCCGGCTCCTCGAGGGCCGCTACGGTCCGTACGTGAGCGATGGGACGACGAACGCGTCCCTGCCGAAGGACGTGGCGGCGGAGGACCTGACCCTCGAGCGCGCCGTCGGACTGCTCCGAGAGCGCGAGGGCGCGAAGCCGGCGGGACGGTCCCGCGGCGGAGGCACGAAGCGCGCCGCCACCCGGCGGAGTGGGCCGCGCGCGTCGGCCAGCCGCCGGCGGAAGGCGTGACGCGGTTGCCCAGGGTGACCCGAGCTCGTGGGACCTGAGGCCGCGGAGACTGCGCAGCCCACGTCCCAGGCAGCCGCCGCGCTGGAGGCGTTCCTGGCGGCGCTCCGGGGACGGAACGCGTCGCCGGGCACGGTGACCGAATATCGCCGCAACGCCGGTGAGTTCCTCGCCTTCCTCGCCGAGCGCCGCGTCGATTGGCGGACCCCGGATCGCGCCACGGTCCGGAGCTACCTGGCGAGCCTTGCAGACCGGGGGCTGGCGGCGAGCTCGGTTGCCGGGCGACTGGCCGCGGTTCGGTCCCTGTACCGCCACGCCCTGCGCCACGGGCGCATCGCGGTCGACCCGCTGGCAGGCGTCCGAGCGCCACGGCGACCGTCGCGGCTGCCGCGCGTCCTCAGCGTGGAGGAGGCCGAGCGGCTGGTGACCGCGCCGACGCGGGGCACCGTCCGCAACGAGGCCCTCGCCATGCGGGACGCCGCCATGCTCGAGCTGCTGTATGCCACGGGGATGCGCATCAGCGAGCTCGCCGACCTCACGCTCGACCGCGTCGACCTCGCGCGGCGGAGGCTGCGGGTGATCGGCAAGGGGATGAAGGAGCGTGAGCTCCTGTTCGGCGCTCCGGCCGCGGCGGCGCTCGCCCGCTACCTGGAGGTCGCGCGGCCCGCCCTCGCGGCGCGCGGCGACCCGGGGCCGGCGGCCTTCCTCAACGCCAGCGGGCGCCCATTGACGGCGCGCGGGGCGCGGCTCGTCATCGAACGCTGGGTCGAGGCGACCGGTTCGCCGAGTCGGACGAGCCCGCATACCCTGCGCCACTCCTTCGCCACCCACCTGCTGGAGGGCGGCGCGGACCTGCGGGTCGTCCAAGAGCTGCTCGGCCACTCCAACCTCCAGACCACGCAGGTGTACACCCACCTCTCCGATGCCGCCCTGCGCACCGCGTACCGCGAGGCGCACCCACGGGCCGGGCGCGGGAGCGGGCGGCCGGGGCGGTGAGGCCGGAAGAACCGCCGCCGGTCGAGCGCGATGAGGCGGGGGGCAGCGTCGCGGCGGCCACGGGTCGGGTCCTCGTCACCGCCAGCCTCATCCTCACGGTCGCAGCCCTTGCCAGCCGCCTGCTCGGCTGGATCCGCCTGCTGGTCATCGGCTCCCAGTTCGGCGCAAGCCGCGAGCTCGACGCCTACTTCGCGGCCTTCCGCATCCCGGACGCGATCTTCCAGCTCGTGGTGGCCGGGGCGCTGAGCGCGGCCCTCATTCCGGTGTTTGCCGGGTACCGCGCGCGAGGCCAGGATCGCGAGGCGTGGCAGCTGGCCAGCAGCGTCATCAACCTCGTGATGATCGCGCTCGCGGGCTTCAGCCTGCTGATGGCCATGTTCGCCCCGATCCTGGTGCCGATCGTGGCGCCGGGCTTCGACGCGCCGACCACGGAGCTCACCATCCGGATGACCCGCGTGATGCTCATCAGCCCGGTGCTCATCGGCATGGGCGCGGTGGTGACGGGCATTCTCAACAGCTATCAGCAGTTCACCGTCCCAGCCATCGCCCCGCTGCTCTACAACCTCGCGATCATCCTGGCCGCGATCTTCCTCGCCCCGATCATGGGCGTCGAGGGGCTCGCGGTCGGCGTCGCGGTCGGGTCGCTCGCCCACCTGGCGGTCCAGGTTCCGAACCTCGCTCGCGTCGGGCAGCGCTACGACCTCACCATCGGCCTGTCCCACCCCGGCGTCCGGCGGGTGGCCTGGCTGATGGGGCCGCGGACGCTCGGCCTGGCGGCGGGGCAGCTGAACTTCCTCGTGAGCACAGTCCTCGCGTCCGGGCTGCCGGAGGGCAGCCTGACCGCCTACAACTACGCGTTCCAGCTGTCCCAGATTCCGGTCGGCGTGGTCGGGGTGAGCATCGCGGTGGCGCTGTTCCCGACCCTGAGCCAGGATGCCGCGCTCGGCAGGGTGAGCGAGATTCGGCGCCAGGTGTCGACTGCGATCCGGATCCTCCTGTTCGTCGCCGCGCCGCTCATGGCGATCATGATCGTGTTGCGCGAGCCGTTGACGGACGTCTTCTACCAGTACGGCGCGTTCAGCGAATCGGCGAGCGATCGGACGGCGAGCGCCCTCCTCTTCTTCGCCATCGGCCTCGGCGGGCACATCGTGGTCCACGTGCTGACCCGCACCTTCTACGCGATGCAGGACACCCGGACGCCGGTGACCTGGGCGATCGTCGCCGTGGTCATCAACGTTCCGCTCATGGCCCTGCTGGTGGGGCCGATGGGGGTCGAGGGCCTGGCGCTGGCACTGTCGATCAGCGCGGTGCTCGAGGTGCTCGGCCTGCTGTGGAGCCTGCACCGGCGGATCGACTCGGTCGACGAGACCGCCATCCTCCGCGGGGTGCTGCGCGCGGCCGTGTCGGCCGCGGTTGCCGCGCTCTTCCTGCTCGGCGGGCTGACCGTGGTCTCCAGCGCGCTGGGCGGCCTCCTCGACAACGTCTTCGGCCGGCTGCTGGCACTGCTCCTGCTCTCCGCGGCCGGAGGCGCCGTCTACCTCGCCGCGGCCGCCGCGCTCCGCGCGCCCGAGATCGGCCAGCTGCGAGGCTACCTGCAGCGACGCCGCGCTCGGAGGACCTCCTGATGCAGTTCCGCCCGGCCACCGATGCCGACGCCGCCGCGTGGCAGGCCTTCCTCGGCGCGACCGGGACCGGGGACTTCCTCCACGATTGGGCATGGGCCGATGTGGCCGCCTTCGACGGCCAGCCGCAGCGGCGCTACCTCCTGGAGGACGACGGAACGCTCGTCGCGATCGTCGCCGCACAGGAGCGCCCGCTGTTCCGTGGGCGCACGTTCTGGTCCGTGCCCCACGGGCCCGTGCTCGATTACCACCAGCCCCGCGCCGCGGACCGACTGCGGGCGGTGATCCTCGGCCTGCGCGAGGTCGCACGTCAGCACGGCGCGATCGCCGTGAAGCTCGAGCCTCGCCTCGAGGCCGGTACACCGGAGCTCGCAGCATTCGAGCGGAGAGGATTGCGCCGCCTGCCGGAGACGCTCCAGGTCGGCCAGACGCGGATCGTCGAGCTCGGCGCCGACGAGGCGCTGCTGGCGAGCTTCGACAAGGACACCCGCTACTCCGTCCGCCGCGCCGAGCGTGAGGGCGTGGTGGTCGAGACCGCCGAACGCGCCGACGAGACCGCGGCCATCGACGCGCTCCACGGCCTCGTCGAGGAGACCCAGCGTCGCGCGGGGTTCCCGATGCCGCCGCTCGATCGCTACCGCGTCGCCTGGCGAGGGCTTGCCGGCGCAGGCCGCGCCGTGATCCTCGAGGCGCGCCACGAGGGCGTCCTGCTCGCGTCCGGGATGGTGGTCATCGAGGGCGACCGTTCCTTCTACCTGTTCAGCGGGTCGCGCCGCGAGGAGCGGGGCGAGCCGAAGCGCTACGCGAGCTACGCCCTCCAGTGGGCGATGATGCGGCTCGCGCGGGACCGCGGCGTCCGCCACCACGATCTGTGGGGGGTCGCCCCGCCCGGCACCGGTCCCGACCACGCGTGGCATGGCGTGGGCCTGTTCAAGAAGGGCTTCGGCGGCCGCGAAGTGGTGTGGGCCGGCAGCTGGGACCTCGTCGTCGACCCGGCCCTCTACCGGCTCCGAGCCGCGATCGGGATCGTGCGCGCCACGATCCGCCGCCTGCGCCGATGACCGCTGATCGGCGGATGGGCCTCGGCGCCCTCACCGATGTCGTGGCTCCAGAACGCGTCATCGGGATGCCCGTCGGCGAGGTCCTGGCGCTGGCGTACGACTCGCGCCGCGTGGAACCCGGGACGCTCTTCTTTGCCGTTCCAGGGGTCCACGTCGACGGCCACGACTTCGTAGCGGCGGCGATCGAGGCCGGCGCGATCGGGGTCGTCGTCGAGCGCGAGCTGCCGGAGGTCGGGGTGCCACAGCTGGTGGTGGATCGCACACGCCGCGCGCTGGCCGATGCCGCCGACGCCTGGTTCGGACGGCCGTCGGAGCAGCTGACCATGATCGGCGTGACTGGCACGGACGGCAAGTCGACGGTGACCGCCCTGGCCGCGGAGGCGCTGTGGGCCTGCCGCTGGCACCCCGGGCAGATCGGGACGGTCTCGATCGGCATCTTCGACGACCTCGAGCCGAACCTGGCCCGGAGCACGACCCCCGAGGCCCTCGAGCTCCAGGAGCTCCTGGCACGGATGGTCGAGGCGGGCAACGATTCGGTGGTCATGGAGGCGACGTCGCACGGCCTGGCGCTTGAGCGGACGCGAAACTGCCGCTTCGACGTCGGCGTGCTCACGAACGTCACGAGCGAGCATCTCGAGCTCCACGGCACGGTCGAGGGGTACCGGGCCGCGAAGGCGCGGCTGGTTGAGGAGGCACCGGTCAGCGTCCTGAACGTCGACGATCCCGCGTTCGACTACTTCCGGGATCGTGCCCGCGACCGCGTCCTCACGTACGGGATCGACGCCGACGCGGACCTCCGCGCGACGGACCTCGAAGCCGATGCCGGCGGGACCCGCTTCCACCTTCGATCGCCGCGCTGGGAGGGAGCGGTGCGGACGCCGCTGCCCGGTCGCTTCAACGTCTCGAACCTGCTCGCCGCGTTGGGGGTGGTCGAGGCGCTCGGCCTCGACGTCCACCACGCGGCGGCTGGGCTGGAGACGACCGCCGGCGTGCCGGGCCGCATGGAGCGCGTGGACGCCGGCCAGCCGTTCGCCGTCATCGTCGACTACGCGCACACGGCCGACTCGCTCCGCAAGGTGCTCGAGATCCTCCGGCCGATCACGCGCGGACGTCTGATCGTCGTCTTCGGATCGGCGGGCGAACGCGACCCGTCGAAACGGGCACCGATGGGCCGCGTCGCCGCCGAGCTGGCGGACCTCGCGATCGTCACCAACGAGGACCCGCGGCTCGAGGACCCGCGGACGATCAACGAGCAGATCGCGGACGGCGCCCGCGCGGCGGGCGCCCGGGAAGGCGAGACGCTATGGGTGATCGACGACCGGCAGAAAGCCATCGGCCACGCGGTCGGGCTGGCGCGCGAGGGCGACGTGTTGCTCCTGGCCGGCAAGGGGCACGAGCAGAGCATCGTGGTCGGGACCGAGTCGCGGCCCTGGGACGATCGAGTGGCGGCTCGCGAGGCGCTGGCTGCGGCAGGATGGACTCGCACATGACGAGCGCCGACCTGCGCGCGTGGCGCGTGACCGATCCGACCGCCTGGAACGCCTTCGTCGAGGGTGCCCCCTACCACGCCTTCCCGCAGCTGTGGGAGTGGGGCGAGGTCCGGGCGATGGGCGGCTGGCGGCCGGTGCGGCTCGCCATCGGCCGGACGCGGGAAGAGCCGGTCGCCGGAGCGCAGCTGCTCCTGCGGAGCATCCCCCTGGTCGGCTGGCACCTGGCCTACGTTCCGCGGGGGCCGATCGGCGACCTCGACGACCCCGCGGTGCGCGACGCATTGCTGCGGGCGCTCCGGACGCTGGGGCGGGACGAGCGGATCGCAACGGTGCGCGCCGATCCGGAGGCGCGACTCGACACGCCATACGGTCGCGGGATGCTCGAAGCGCCCTGGCGCGCGGCGCCGAAGGTCCAGCCGCCGACCACCCGGGTCATCGACCTGGCACCGGGCGAGGAGGCGCTGCGCGAGAGCCTGAAGCGCAAGCACCGCCAGTACGTGAACAAGGCGGAGCGGGCGGGCATCGAGGTCGAGCGCTTCGACGGTGCCACGCCGCCCGAGGACATCGGTCCCGCGCTCGCGGATTTCAACCGCATCTATCAGCACACCGCCACCCGGGCCGGCTTCGTCGCCCGCCAGGCGTTCTACTACGAGCGGGTGTGGTCGATCTTCGCGCCCAGCGGACGCGTGCGGCTGAGCTTCGCGGTGAAGGACGGCGAGCGCGTCGCGACGCTCTTCCACTTCACCTGCGGCCGGCGGGCCGTCGAGTCGTACGGCGGCATGACCGATGCGGGCGCCGAGGCGCGCGCCAACTACCTGCTGAAGTGGACTGCCATCGCCGACTTCGCGCGCGAGGGGTTCGCGGTCTACGACATGTGGGGCCTGGCCACCGGCGGCATCCGCCGCTTCAAGGAGGGTTTCGGCGGCGAGGAGATCGAGTACGTCGGCGCGCGCGACCTCGCGCTGCGGGCGCCGATCGACGCAGCACTGCGCCTGGCGATTCCCGCGTACGGCCTCGCGCAGCGGCTGCGCCTCAGGGTGCTCGGGCGGGACGGCGGCGGCGAGGGAGTCGAGGGCGCCTGAACCCCAGCAGCCAGGCCCAGGCCACAGCGCTGCCGATGAGGACCACGCCGATCACCCACACGCCCGGGTCGCTCGTGATCCACGCGGCCCACGGTTCGGGAAGGTCGAACGGCGTCGTATCGAGCAGCGCGTACAGCAGCGCCGCCGAGAAGGCCGCCGACAGCGCGAGGTAGGCGGCGAGGTGCGCGGGGCCGGCGAGGGCGAACGGCGCGAGGACGGCGATCGCGGGGAACAGGTAGCGCTCGTGGACGCGCGTTGGCAGGAAGTAGAGGGCGAGCGTGAGGAGGGCGCCGACCCCGAGCACGACCGCGAGGTCGGGACGCCGTCGCAGCCCCCACAGGCTGCCTGCCATACCCGCCACCAGGGACAGGGTGCCGGCGACGACGTACGGCTCGTCGGGAATGCCGAAGCCGACCAGCAGGCCCCACGGGTTGAAGGCGTTGAGCGAGGTTTCCGGCTGTCGCACCGCGGTCTCGCCCAGCAAGCCGATGTACCGGAACGGGTTGAGCGCCACCGAGGCCAGGACGCCGAGGCCGGCGATCAGCATCCCGGCGCCGGCGTCGACGATCGGCCGAACCGAGTGCGTCCGGTGGGCGCGCAGCCCGGCGACCACGAGTACGGGAAACACCGCCAGGCCGAACTGCGGCTTCACGAGGGTGGCCAGCACCGCCAGGGCGCCGGCGACCCCGTGGTGTCGCGCTGACAGCGCGACGAGGGCGCCGAGGAACGGGAGGGTGCCCGCGCTGTCGACCTGTCCCCAGATCGGCCCGGCCAGGATGACGGCCGGGTTGAGGAGGTAGAGGCCGGACGTGACCAGCGCCACGCCCTCGCCAGCCCGACCGCGCATCATCCAGTACAGGAGGACGCCGATCCCGACGTCGAACGGGATGGCGAGACCCTTGATCGCCAGGTCGAGCGCCTCGCCATCGAGCAGCGCACCGATGCCCCAGAGCGGATAGAGGAGTGCCGGGTAGATCGAGCCGGATCCCTCGTAGAACCGCCACGGGCCGACCTCGGCCATGCGTTCCGCCCATCCGCCGGTGACGTGGACGTCGCCGTTGTGCCCTTCCACGCCCAGTGCGAGCAGGCGGATCGCGACGGCCGCCACCAGGAGCAGAATCAGCTGGCCGACGGCGGCCCGGTTCGTCGTCACGGCGACAGCCTAGCGTTCGCCGGTGAGCCGATCGGGCGTGCTAGCATCCGCCGACCGTGAGCGATCCAACCGGGCTGCTGCATGTCCAAACCCGCACCGCCCTCGACGCCTTGGACGTCACGTACGAGGTCTTGGCCTGCGATCCCGCCCTGGCCGACACCGCGGCGTTCGTGCAGGCGTACGGTGTGCCGCTCGAGCGGAGCGCCAACACGATCGTCGTTGCCTCGAAAGGCGCCGAGCCAACCTACGTCGCCTGCGTGGTGCTGGCGACGACCTCGCTGGACGTGAACCGCACGGTGCGTCGGGAGATGGAGGTGCGCAAGGCCTCGTTCGCGGCCGCCGATCCGGTGCGGGAGCTCACCGGCATGGAGATCGGCGGCGTGACGCCGTTCGGCCTGCCGGCTGACATGCCGGTGCTTGTCGACGCCCGGGTCATGGAGCCGGACTGGGTCATCCTCGGCGGCGGCAACCGCTCGTCGAAGCTGCGCGTCGCGCCCCCCGTCCTGCGCGCGCTCCCTTCGGTGCGCATCATCGAAGGCCTGGCCTTCCAGCGCTGATGGCGCCCGAGGTCGTCCGACCCACCGACAGATGTGCGTGACACGCACGGTGAGCGGAGTCCGCTGGCCGGAAGCGGCACATCGGGCCCGAATCGGGGCCGTAGCGCGACCCTGGGCGCGCATCTGAGCCCAACCGCCGCAATTTCCTCGCCGATCGTGACCAGGGGCGCACATCTGACCGCCTCCGGTCCTGAGCGGGCTGCGTGCTAGCATCACGCTCCCATGGCCCAGCTGGCTCGCTTCTCACCGGCGGCCGTCGTGCAACGGATCACGCGCGGCAGCGACGCCGTGGGCGAGGCGCCGCACACGATCGACGAGATCGTGGCTGAGGCCCGGAGGCACCGCCCCAACCTCAACGAGACGCTGATCCGTCGCGCCCACGAGACTGCTGCCATCGCGCACCAGGGGCAGGTACGTGGCTCGGGCGAGCCGTACATCACGCATCCGGTGGCCGTCACCCATTACCTCGCGACGCTCCAGATGGACGCGGAGACGCTGGCGGCTGCGTTGCTGCACGACGTCCCGGAGGACACCGAGCTCACGCTCGCCGACCTCGAGAAGCGATTCGGCCGCCAGGTCGCGCGGCTCGTCGACGGGGTGACGAAGCTGTCGAAGTTCGGGTCGGCCCGGACGATGGAGGAGCAGCAGGCCGAGAACATTCGGAAGATGTTCATGGCCATGGCCGAGGACGTGCGAGTCGTGATCATCAAGCTCGCAGATCGCCTCCACAACATGCGCACCCTCGAGTTCCTGCCGCCCGAGAAGCAGCAGCGCATCGCGCGCCAGACGATGGAGATCTACGCGCCGCTGGCGCATCGGCTGGGCATGTGGCAGATCAAGTGGGAGCTCGAGGACCTGTCGTTCAAGTACCTCGAGCCGGACAAGTACCGCCAGCTGGTCGACATGCTCACCGATCGGCGTCGGGCGCGCGAGAGCTTCGTCAACAAGAGCATCGGCATCCTGCGCAAGGAGCTCGGCAAGGTGGCGATCACCGCCGAGATCAGCGGCCGGCCGAAGCACCTGTACTCGATCGCCAAGAAGATGGAGCGCAAGGGCTCCGACTTCACTGAGATCTACGACCTGCACGCCATCCGCGTGCTCGTCGACGACGTGAAGGACTGCTACGCCGCGCTCGGCGTCGTGCACTCGCTATGGCGCCCGGTGCCGGGGCAGTTCGACGACTACATCGCGATGCCGAAGGCAAACATGTACCAGTCGCTGCACACCGCGGTCATCGGTCCGGAGGCGAAGCCGCTCGAGGTGCAGATCCGGACCTACCAGATGCACGAGGTGTCCGAGGCGGGCATCGCCGCGCACTGGCGGTACAAGGAGGGCAGCCGCGGCGACCGCAAGTACGACGAGAAGCTCGCCTGGGTCCGCCAGCTCATGGACTGGCAGCGCGAGGTCACCGACCCCACCGAGTTCGTCGAGGGCCTGAAGCTCGACCTGTTCCAGGACCAGGTGTTCGTGTTCACCCCGAAGGGCGACGTCAAGGACCTGCCGCGCGACGCGACGCCGCTGGACTTCGCCTACCGCATCCACACCGATGTGGGCCATCGCACGATCGGCGCGAAGGTGAACAACCGCCTGGTGCCGCTCGACTACCGGCTGCGGAATGGCGACATCGTCGAGATCGTGACCACGAAGGCGGCCCACGGGCCCAGCCGCGATTGGTTGAACATCGTCCGCACCTCGCACGCCCGCGAGAAGATCCGCGCCTGGTTCAAGCGCCAGCAGCGGGACGAGAACATCACGCAGGGCAAGGAGCTGCTCGACCGCGAGCTGCGAAGGCTCGCGCACGAGACGCTGGCCGGCATCGATGCCGCCAAGTTGGCCGATCTTGCAGCCCAGTACAAGTACAGGGAGATCGACGACTTCTACGCAGCCATCGGCTACGGCGCCGTCTCGTCCGCGTCGGTGGTCAGCAAGCTGGAGATCCACGACGACGCGGCGATCACCCTCCCCGAGGAGGCGCCACCGGCGGCGCCGTCGACCACCGGCGTGAAGGTCAAGGGCGTCGGCGACCTGCTCGTCCGGTTCGCCAAATGCTGCTCGCCGATTCCCGGCGACGAGATCACCGGCTATGTCACGCGCGG
The DNA here is from genome assembly GCA_036380455.1 of Candidatus Limnocylindria bacterium. Lineage (GTDB taxonomy): Bacteria > Chloroflexota > Limnocylindria > QHBO01 > QHBO01 > JACDBZ01. The sequence goes on from DASVEQ010000154.1 coordinate 20,592, forward strand.
AAAGGGCGTGACGATCCACCGGGCATCATGTCCGTCGGTGCTGTCCGAGCGGGACATCGAACGCCTGATCGACGTCGAGTGGGAGCTGGCGGCCCAGAACACCTATCCGATCACCGTTCGCATCACCGCGCTCGACCGGCCGGGGCTGCTCAACGAGATCACGAACGTGGTGGCCGAGTACAAGGTCAACATCGTGGCCGCCTCGGTCGCCACCCACGCCGATGCGACCGCCACGATCACCGCGACCTTCAAGGTCACCTCGCTCCAGCAGCTGGCCAAGGTGCTGACGAAGATCGAACGCCTGCGCGACGTCACCTCAGTCACCCGCGAGGCGCGGTAGGCGTCTGTTGGTCCCATCGTATATACGTATATACAACCGAGCGCGGCGAGTACACTCCCCGCATGAAGGGTGATCGGGTCGAGGCCGTCGTCGACACCGGCCAGGGCGGCACGCAGACGTTCGAGATCGTCGCCACGAAGGCCGGTCGGCGGATCGAGGTGACCACGGCGCGCGGCGTCGTCGAGGTGACCGAGGTGACCCGGAGCGGCACGGCCGTGCGCACCGGCCGGTTCATGGCCACCCGCGTCCTGGCGCTCGTCGAGCACCCCGCGCCGCCGGCGCCTCAGCGGTCCCGCCGGGCGAGGAACCAGGCCTCCCTGCTCTGACGGCGCCGGTCAGGTCAGCCGGTGGACCCCGGCGAGCTGGGGGAGGAACCC
>DASVEQ010000155.1:0-3891 GCA_036380455.1 Candidatus Limnocylindria bacterium
CCTCCTGCACCGCGTGACGCAGCAGGGTGCCGAGTTCGGGCTGGCCGGCCACGAGGGCGTGAGCCTCGACTACGGCCCGCTGGCGAAGCGCCGGGACGCGGTGATCGAGAAGCACGTGAGCGGCGTCGAGTTCCTGATGAAGAAGAACAAGGTCGCCGTCATAAAGGGCAATGGCGTGCTGACCGGGCCCACCAGCGTCCGCGTCTCGGGCGGCGAGTCCGGTGACGTGGAGGCGACCGCCGACCACCTCATCCTGGCCACCGGCTCCGCTCCGCGCTCGCTTCCCGGCCTCGAGCCCGACGGCCGCCTGGTCATCACCTCCGACGAGGCCCTCGCCCGCGGCGACGTCCCGGGTCGGGTCACGATCGTCGGAGCGGGCGCCATCGGCGTCGAGTGGGCCAGCATGTACCGCGACTTCGGCTCCGAGGTCACCCTCGTCGAGTTCGCCGATCGCGTCGTCCCGCTCGAGGACCCGGAGATCAGCAAGGAGCTGGCGCGCGTCTTCCGCAAGCGCGGGATCACGACCCACGTCGCCTCCACGATCGACCCCGAGACCTTGAAGAAGGGCGAACACGAGGTCAGCTTCCAGGTCGCCACGAAGGACGGGGGGAAGCGCACCGACCTGGTGGCCGACGTCATCCTGGTGGCGGTCGGGCGGCGACCGCTGACCGAGGGCATCGGCCTCGAAGGAATCGAAGGCGTCGAGGTCGATCGCGACTACGTCAAGGTCGACGAGTTCATGCGCACCGGCGCGCCGAACATGTACGCCATCGGCGACATCGTCCCCGGCTTCGCCCTCGCCCACGTCGCCAGCCACGAGGCGGTCGTGGCGGTCGAGCACCTCGCCGGCCACGACCCGGAGCCGGTGCGCATGGAGCTCATGCCGCGCGTCACGTTCTGCCGGCCGCAGATCGCATCGGTCGGGCTGTCCGAGGAGGAGGCGAAGGCTGCCAGCCGGAGCGTGAAGACCGGCCAGTTCCCGTTCCGGGCGCTCGGAAAGGCAACGATCGTCGGGGAGGTCGACGGCTTCGCGAAGTTCGTCGCCGATGCGGACACCGGGGTGCTCCTCGGCTGCCACATCATCGGTCCACACGCGGGTGACCTGATCGCCGAGCCGACCCTCGCCCAGCTGGTCGAGGCCACCGCCGCGGAGGTGGCGATGAACGTCCACGCCCACCCGACCCTGCCCGAGGTGCTCCCGGAGGCCGCCCTGGCGGTCGACGGGGCGCCGATTCACGTCTGAGGAGGCACAGAGGGAGATGGCCACCACCGACACCAGGCTCCGCCACGGCGACCTCGGGCTGGCCGACGACGACGTCCTCGGCATGTACCGCGCGATGCTCATGGCCCGGGCGGTCGACGAGCGGATGTGGCTCATGCAGCGAGCCGGCAAGATCGCCTTCATCATCTCGGGGCAGGGCCACGAAGGGGCACAGGTGGCCACCGCCTGGCCGATGCGCCCCGGCACCGACTGGATGGCGCCGTTCTATCGGTCCATCGCCAGCGCCATGACCTTCGGCATGACCGCGGAGGACATCATCACCGCCCACCTCGCCAAGGGCGATGACGTCAGCTCCGGCGGGCGGCAGATGCCTGGCCACTACGGCGGCGCGCCGTACAACATCGTCAGCCTCTCGTCGCCAGTGGGCACCCAGGTGCTCCACGCGGTCGGGATTGCCATGGGCGCCTGGGTCCGGGGCGACGACGTGGTGACGATGACCCAGTTCGGCGAGGGCACGTCCAACCAGGGCGAGATCCACGAGGCCATGAACTTCGCCGGCGTCCACAACCTGCCGGTGATCTTCGTGTGCGAGAACAACGGCTACGCCATCAGCGTGCCCCTCGACCGGCAGGTGGCCGGTGGCTCGGTCGCCTCACGCGCCGAGGGCTACGGCATGCCGGGCGTGGTGGTCGACGGCGGCGACGTGCTCGCCTGCTACGCGGCGGCGAAGGAGGCACACGAGCGCGCGCGGCGTGGCGAGGGGCCGACCCTGATCGAGGCGCGCGTCGTCCGGCTCACCAGCCACTCCTCCGACGACGACCAGCGCCGCTATCGCGACCCGTCCGAGGTGGAGCATCTCAAGGAGCAGGACCCCATCCCGATGTTCGCCACCGAGCTGCGGGGCGCCGGCGTGCTGACCGACGAGATCGACGAGGGCATCAAGGCCGAGGTGAAGGCGGCGATCAACGACGCCACCAAGGCGGCCGAGGCCCGTCCGGACCCGGTCGCCGATGACGCGCACGAGCGCGTCTACGCTGAGCCGATCCCCGGCGGCGGCACGGCGGTGCCGCTGGCCCCGATCGAGGGAGGCAACCACTGATGGCCGAGCTCAACATGCTCGAGGCGATCCGCCTCGCCATGGACGAGGAGATGGAGCGCGACGACCGCGTCATGGTCCTCGGCGAGGACGTCGGCAAGAAGGGCGGCGTGTTCGGCGCCACCGAGGGCTTATGGGCCAAGTACGGCGACAAGCGGGTGCTCGACACTCCGCTGACCGAGGGCATGATCGCCGGCGCCGCAATGGGCGCTGCCGTCTACGGGCTGCGGCCCATCGCGGAGATGCAGTTCGCCGACTTCGTCTACCCCGCCTTCAACCAGATCGTGTCGGAGATCAGCCGGCTCCACTACCGCTCGAACGGCACCTTCAGCGCTCCGATGGTGATCCGCATGCCGTACGGCGGCGGCGTCCACGGCGCGCTCTACCACTCCCAGTCGAACGAGACGTACTTCACCTCGACGGTCGGGCTGAAGATCCTGGCGCCCGGCACGCCGGCCGATGCCAAGGGCCTGCTGAAGGCCGCCATCCGCGACCCCGACCCGGTCATGTTCTTCGAGCATAAGAAGACGTATCGGCTCTTCAAGGCCGAGGTTCCCGACGGCGACACGGTGCTGCCCATCGGCAAGGCGGCGGTCGCGCGCCAGGGCCGGCATCTGTCGATCTTCTGCTACGGCTTCATGCGCACCTGCGCGCTCGAGGCCGCCGAGACGCTGGCCCGTGAGGACGGCGTGGAGGCGGAGATCGTCGACCTGCGCACGCTCCGGCCCCTCGACCTCGACACGATCCTGGCCTCGGTCGAGAAGACCGGAAAGGCGCTCGTCGTCCACGAGGCGAATCGGTTCGGGGGCTTCGGCGCCGAGATCGCCGCCGAGATCGGCGAGCGCGCGTTCGAGCATCTCGACGGGCCAGTCACGCGGCTGGCGGGACCGGAGGTCCCGGGCGTCCCGTTCCATCACACCCTGGAGGACTGGTTCATGCTCAGTCCCGCGCGGATCGTTCAGGCCGCGCGCGAACTGGCCGCCTACTGAGCGAGCCGCCGATCTGGCACCATTCCCGCAACGACGCGACGACCAGAGGAAGGCCCCGATACCGATGGCAACCACGATCAAGATGCCCCAGCTGGGCGAATCGGTCACCGAAGGGACGATCGAGCGCTGGCTGGTGAAGGAAGGCGACACCGTCGAGCAGTACGACCCGCTCTTCGAAGTCGTCACCGACAAGGTGAATGCCGAGGTGCCGGCCGAGATCGGCGGCACGATCATGAAGATCATGGTGCCCGATGGCGAGACCGTCGCGGTCGGGACGCCCGTTGCGGAGATCGACGCCGAGGGAGCCGGCGCCGCCGCGTCCGAGGCACCCACCGAGGCCGCTCCCGCGCCGGAACCGGCGGCCGAGGCTCCCCCGGCCGAGCAGCCGGCGCAGGCGGAGACCGCCGCCGATGCCGGCGAGCAGGCCGTCGAGCAGCAGGAGGCGGCGCCCGCCGCGGCCGACGCACCGCCTTCCCAGGAACCCGCCGCCGAGGCGCCGGCGGCGCCGACAGGGGCCGAGGATGCCGCGCGGCAGAACGGGCACGCGGACCCTGGCACCGCTCGTATGACGCCCGCCGTGCGTC
>DASVEQ010000156.1:0-28821 GCA_036380455.1 Candidatus Limnocylindria bacterium
TCGACCACCTCATCGGGATCGCCCTCGATCACCACGTGCCCGTGCTCGAGCAGGATCGCGCGGTTGCAGTACTCCTTGACCCAGGCCATGTCGTGGGTGACCAGCACGACGGCCTTCGAGTCCCGTACGAGCTCGAGGACCCGCGCCTTCGATTTCGCGCGGAAGGTGGAGTCGCCGGTGGCGAGCACCTCGTCCAGGAGGAGGATGTCGGGGTCGACGGAGGTGGCGATCGCGAATCCCAGTCGCGCCCGCATCCCCGACGAGTAGGTCTTCAGCGGCGCGTCGATGAACTGGCCGAGGTCGGCGTAGTCGACGATCCCGGGCGCAAGCTGCCGGGTGACCGCGTCGTCCAGGCCGAGGAAGGCGCCCGCCAGCAGGATGTTGTCGCGGCCGGTGAGCTCGACGTCGAAGCCGGCACCAAGCGTCAGCAGGCCGGAGACGTGGCCGCGCACGTCGACCGACCCCTCGCTGGGGCGGATGATGCCGGCCAGCACCTGGAGCAGTGTGCTCTTGCCGGCGCCGTTCGGACCGATGACCGCCAGCGACTCGCCGTGCACCAGGCGGAAGGTCACGTCGCGGAGCGCCCAGAATTGCTCGACCGGGTCGCGGGCCAGCCACTGGCCGAGCGTCCGCTGGATCGACTTCTTGCGGCTGAAGCGCAGCGTGTAGCGCACGCCGAGGCGGTCGGCGGCGATCGCGTGCTCGGTGTCGGTGATCGGCGGGGGCGTGTCGGTCATCGGCTCACAGGACCTTCGCGAACGTGGGTTCCAGTCGCTTGAAGACGATCGTCGCGACCGCCACGAAGCCGATGCTGACGGCGAGGAGCACCCCGAGCGCTGCCCACTCCGGCATGACCGGCCCGCCGGCGATCGTGCCGTAGATCACGCTGCGGTAGGCCTCGAACAGCACGGCGAACGGGTTCACCGACGCCAGCGTGACGAGCACCGGGTTGTCGCGGAAGAGCGGGACATCGTCGAGCATCGAGAGGCTGTACAGGCCCGGCGAGAGGTAGAACCACAGCCGCAGGACGTGGCGCATCACGTTTCCGAGGTCGCGGACGAACACGTTGCCGGCGGCCACGAGCAGGGCCACCCCGATCGTGAAGACGTACTGCACCGCCGCGATCAGCGGTACCAGCAGGATGAGCGGAGAAAGCCGGTCGAGGTAGAGCAGCATGATCCCGGCGAGCGGCACCATCCCGAAGGCGAACCCCACCACGCCGGCCGTGACGGCCGCGACGGGCAGCACGACCTTCGGGAAGGCGATCTGCTTGATCAGCCGGTGCTGGCTGACGATCGAGCTCGTGGCATCGGTGACGGCGGCGGTGAACCACTTCCAGGGCAGGATGGCGGCGAAGATGAAGAGCGGGTAGTCGTCGATCGGGCGACGCGCGATGATCGCCACCAGCACGACGTACACGAGCATGAGCAGGAGCGGGTCGAGCACCCACCACAGGTTGCCGAGGAACGTGTTCGCGCCACGGCGCTTGACCTCCGCCTGGACGAGATAGCGGACCAGCCGGCGACGGGACGCCACCTCCCCGAGCGCCTCGCCGATGAGCGCGATCGGGCCCGGACGTGATGCGGCGTTGCGGAACGCCGCCGGCGCCTCACTCGTGGCCGACATGCGCCGGGAGCCTATCACGCGATCGTGCGCGGGCGGCGTCGGGCGCGAAGCGCTCGACGAACCGTGCGCTGGCGCTTCCGTCGGAGACGGCGAGGTGGCGCTCGACGAACGCGTCGTACGCGGCCAGGTCGAAGACATCGCCGACGATCGCGGCGGCCACGCCGTCCGTGTCCCGCACCTGGGTGCCGATCATCCCGGCTCGATAGTCGAGGTACATCCCCGGGTCGCGCTCGTAGCGCTCCAGGTCACCGACGAGCAGGACCAGCGGCCGCCGGAGCAGGGCCCACTCGAAGATCGACGACGAGTAGTCGGTGACGAGCACGTCGGTGACGGTGAAGACCTCGTTGATCTCGGCCGTGTGATCGATCACCGCGTCGAACCCCGCGGTCGGGGTCGCCGCCGGGTCGAGGTTCGGGTGGGTCTTCAGAACCAGCGCGTGGTCGGACGGCAGCAGCTCGCGGAGCCGCTCCGCATCGAACCCAGCAGGCGGTCGCTTGGCCTCGCCCGCTCCACGGAAGGTGGGCGCGTAGAGGACCACCCGCCGGTTGCGGAGCACAGGGTGCGCCCGCAGCACCCGTTCGCGTGCCGCGGCCATCGCCGAGGCATCGAAGAAGAAGTCGGTCCGAGGCGACCCGAGCGCCAGGACCCGCGGTACCGGCGTCCGGAGCGCCGACGCATACGGCCCGCGTGCCGCCTCCCCGCCGACGACCACGTAGTCGTAATTGCGGTGGAGGAACCTCCGCTCGGACGGGCGCCGCAGGACCGGCGCATCGAGCCCGAAGCGCTTGAGGGCGCCGGCGGCGTGCCAGACCTGAACGACGGTCGTGACGTCACGGTGGCGCACGACGTGGACCGGGAAATAGGCGTTGTCGACGACCACGAGGCCGGAGGTCTGAAGGTAGTAGACCCCGCGCACAAGGCGCAGGAAGTAGCGGAGCTTGCCCATCCAGCGGTAGCTGTACGGCTCGAGGAGGAAGACGCACTCGACATCGGGGCGCCGCTCATGCATGACGCGATGGATGAAGGCGAGGTTGCCGTCGAGGACCGGCGTCCGCGCCGTGGCGAACACGACGCGCCGGGAGCGGAACGGGAAGCGGGCGAAGATCCGGCCGAGGACGTCGAGCAGCGTGCTCGCCAGGACGTACTCCAGCCAGCCCATCGGTGGATCAGACCTGCTTGCGGACGATGATGTTCTGGCCGTCCAGGATGCTTTCCGAATCGTCGAGCAGCCTGGCGATCACCTCGGCAACCTCCTCGGGCTGCATGATCGTGCTCAAATCCTCCTCGGGCGCCAGGACGCGCCGGAGGTCGGTGGCGCAGCGGCCCGGGGAGATCGTGTAGACCTTGATGCCGCTCCCGGCCAGCTCATCGGCCAGGGTGCTGGACAGGGACACCACCGCCGCCTTCGACGAAGCGTAGGCGAGCCATCCCGGCCGCGAGGTGATGCCAGCGGTCGAGGCCACGTTGAGGATCTTGGCAGGGTGGTGCTGCATGGCGCGCACGGCCTCGCGAATGAGGACGATCATCGCCATCACGTTGATCGTGTACGTGCGCACGACGTTCTCGGTCGTCGTGTCCAGGAGCGCCTTCGGCTCCGCGTAGCCGGCGATGTTGCAGAGGGCGTCGATCGTTCCAAAGCGCGCGCGAATCGAGCGGACCAGCTGCGGGATGCCCTCGAGATCGGCGAGGTCGTACGGGTAGAGCTCGACATCCGTGTCGGGGCCGATGGCCTCCCGGGTCTCGGCCAGGCGCTCCGCGCTCCGGGCGATGAGCGCCATCCCGCTGATGTCCGGCTCCTGACTCAGCCGGATCGCCGTGGCACGGCCGATCCCCTGGCTCGCCCCCGTGATCACCGCCACCTTGCCCATGGATCAGTCGCGGACCGGCTGGTCGACCCGCCGGCCCACGAGATCGGCGTAGATCGCCTCCGCGATGATGAGGTCGGTCGGGACGGTGATCTTCAGGTTCCGGTCGGAGCCGCGCAGGATGCGGACGGGCGCATCGGCGTAGCGGTGGAACAGGCTCGCGTCCTCGGTGAAGGTGGCGCCAGCGCGACGCGCCGCGTCGTGGGCCCCCCGGAGCTGCCTGGCGTCGAACTTCTGCGGCAGCTGCACGTTGACGAGCTCACCGCGCTCCAGGAGGTCCTCCACGTACTCATGGCCCTTGAGGACGGTGAACGGGATGGGGATCCCGAACATCGCGTTCGGGTCCGGCGCGTCCAGCAGGGCGCGGAACTCCTCGGCGGTGACGAGCGGCCGGACCGCCTCGTGGATCACGACGCTGTCGAATCCCTCGAGCGCCTCGAGACCGCGATAGACCGATTCCTGTCGGGTAACGCCGCCCTCGATGCATCGGAATCGCTCCTCGCCGAAGCCGTGGTTGGCGATCAGCGATCGCGTCTCGTCGAGGTGGCTGGCCGGGCAGGTGATGACGATCTCCTCGATCTCCGTCAGGGCGAGCACCTTCTCGAGGACGTGGACGATGAGCGGATTGCCACCGAGCAGGAGGAACTGCTTGGGCACGGGTCGGCCGAGGCGCTTGCCGATGCCTCCGGCGAGCACGATCATCCCAATCTTCATCCACGGCCCTCCATCGCGGCCACGGCAGCCTCGGTGCCGTGGGGTCCGCGTGATTGTAGCGATGCGAGCGGTGTGATCGGCGGTGGGTGGATATCATCCGCCGGTGACCGGCAGCGACGCGCAGGACTCGGCCGAGGGCGGCCAGCCCCTCGCCGGCGGTACGCCGGATCCGGGGTTCGTCCTCGAGGGGATCGGCTGGGAGCGCATCCAGCTCGCGCTCCGCTTCACCGCCGCTGACGGCCCCTGGGACACGCTCCGGCTCGAGCACCTGCCGTCGGACGACGAGGAGCGTCGCGAGCCGATGCCGCCGACCTGGATGGGCACGGCCGAGGCTGGCGACCGAATGGTCCGGTTCAACGTCATGCTCGGTCCGGGACAGGCACCGCTGGCCGCGGGGACCTGGCGGCTGGCCGTTGGCGGGGATGCACCCGTTCCCGTGCGACTGACGGCGTACGACCCGATCGAGGTGTTCCTGGCCGAACGCACCTTCCGCTATCGCGGAGGCAGCTATCGCGTCGCGCCACACGTCGACCGCCAACGGGCGACGCTTGAGCTCGCGATCGTCCAGCAGCGCAACCGCCGGCCGCGACCGTGGTATCGCCGCCGGCCCGCCTGGACGACCGCCACCGACCTGCGCCGGCGGATCTTCGCCGCCCTCCTCGACTGGCACCAGTCGCGGGCGAGGCGGACCGGGAGGCGGATCCTGTTCACGTCCGACTCCAACTCGCGGCTGGCGGGCAACCTCGCGGTGGTCCATGACCGAATGGTCGCCCGGGGCCTCGACCGCGAGTACGAGCTCACCACGATCCTCAAGCCGAGCGTGACGGCCAGCCGGAGCTGGCGAGACCGATGGCGGCTGCCCCGCCTCCTGGCCCAGGCCGACGTGATCCTGCTCGACGACTACCAGCCGGCGATCTACCGGCTCCCACCCGATCCCGGCCGCCGAATCGTGCAGGTGTGGCACGCGTCGGGGGCGTTCAAGACCGTCGGCTACAGCCGCATCGGCAAGCCGGGCGGGCCGAGCCCGTTCTGGCGGCGCCACAAGAACTACACCGCGGCCATCGTGAGCGGCCAGCACGACGTTCCGTACTACGCGGAGGCCTTCGGCATCCCCGAGGAGCGGGTCGCGCCGATCGGGATCCCGCGCATGGACCGCTTCTTCGACGAGGAGCAGCGCGCCGCGGGGCGAGCGGCCGCCCTCGCGACCTTCCCGGCGATCGAGGGCCGCACGGTGATCCTCTTCGCGCCGACGTTCCGCGGCCACGGCCCGCGCGACGCCTGGTACGACTACGACCAGGTCGACTGGGCCGGGCTCCACGCGGCATCCGTGGCCGCCGACGCGGCAGTCATCGTCAAGATGCATCCGTTCGTCGCCGAATCACCGCCGATCCCCGAACCCCTCCGCGATCGGCTCATCGATGGCACCCGCGCTCCGATCGACGTCAACGACCTGCTCTTCGCCGTGGACCTGCTCATCACCGACTACTCGTCGATCATCTTCGAGTTCTCCGCCCTGCTGCGGCCGATGCTCTTCTTCGCCTACGACCTCGAGGCGTACGTCGCCAGTCGCGACTTCTACGTCCCGTTCGCCGAGTTCGTGCCCGGCCGGATTGCGCGCACCTTCGATGAGGTGCTCGCCGCCCTGCGCGACGGCGACTTCCAGTTCGACAAGGTGCAAGCCTTCGCGCAACGCCACTTCGACCACCTCGACGGCGGGGCGACTGACCGCGTGATCGACGCGCTGGTCGTCGCCCGATGAGCGCCCTCGTCGTCACCATCCGCACCTGGCTCGTCCGGATGGGCTTCGCGCTCGGCTCGCTCCGACCGCCACGGCGCCGCGTCCTGCTGGCGACCGCGCACGCCGAGCGTCTGGGCGGCAACCTGGCCGCCATCCGAGCCGGGCTGGCCTCGCGCAGCCTCTCGGCGCAGGTGCTCGCGCACCGCACCGCCGGCGGGTGGCGTGGCCGCATCGCCGGCGCCATCGCAGCGGTCCGCGCCGGATTCGCGATCGCCAGAGCGCGCGTGGTCGTCGTCGACGACTACTTCTTCCCGCTCTACGTCGTGCGGCCCCGAGCCGAAACGACGATCGTGCAGACCTGGCACGCCTCCGGCGCGTTGAAGCGCTTCGGCCACAGCGTGCGCGACGCGACGTTCGGCGCCGACGAGGCGCTGACCGACCGCGTGCGCATCCACGCCACGTACGACGTGTGCCTGGTCGGCTCCGCCGAGGCGGCCACGCACTTTGCCGATGCCTTCGACCTGCCGGTCGACCGCTTCCGCTGGGACATCGGGATCCCGCGCACCGACCCGTTCTTCGACGCCGACCTTCGTCGAGACGCCGAGCGACGGGTCCGCGCGCGATACCACATCCCGGATGGGAGGCGCGTCGTGCTCTGGGCGCCGACCTTCCGGGGCGACCGCGTCACCGAGGCCCGCGACCTGGGCGCGCTCGACCTCGATCGGCTGGCGGCCGCGCTCGGCAACGACCACCTTCTGCTCCTCCGGCTCCACCCCTTCGTGCGTGACCGCACGGCCGTGAGCCCCAGGGCCGCCGCGTTCGTGCGCGACGTGAGCGAGCACCCGGACATCCACGAGCTGATGTTCGTCTCGGACGTGCTCGTGACCGACTATTCGAGCGCGATCTTCGAGTACAGCCTCCTGGAGAGGCCGATGGCGTTCTTCGCCCCGGACCTTGACGCGTACGAGCGCGAGCGCGGCTTCTACGTCGACTACCGCTCGTGGGTTCCCGGACCGGTCGTCACCACCAGCGGTGAGCTCGCCGGCTGGCTGCGCGCCGGATCCTTCGACCTGGACCGGGTTCGGCGGTTCCGCGCCGCATCGTTCGAGGTCGCCGACGGCCACGCCACACCCCGCTTCATCGAGGAGGTCGTGCTCCCGGCCCTCGGCTAGGAGTGCTCGAGCACGCCGGTCGGCTGTCCGACGGTCGCCCCGGCCTGCGGCGCCGGCCCGGACGGCACGCGGGTCGCGACCGCCACCCCGGCCAGCCCAGCCATGGCCATGATCCCGTTGACGATCGCCAGCGCGGTGACGAGGTCGAGGACGCCCGCATCGGCGAGGGCCACCACGGCGCCACCGGCGCCGGCCCCGAACGCCGTGCCGAGGGTGAACATGAGCTGGATGGCGGCCGAGCTCGCTCCCTCCTCGCCGGCAGGCGAGGTCTCGAGGACGAGGAGCGCCAGCATCGAGTAGGCGAGCCCCATGCCGAGGCCCGCCACTCCCCACCCGAGAGCCGCCACCCACACGGGGGACGCCGGGAGGAGCACGAACGACGTGATGCCGATGCCGAGGCCGATGAGGACCGCTCCGGCCACGACCAGCCTGCGCCGGATCCCCGCGGTGGCCGCGCGCGCCTGGAGCCACGACCCCGCACCCCACGTCACCGCCGCGGCCGAGAGCGCCAGGCCCCCGAGGGTGACGCTCCCGCCGCGAACTTCCACGACGGTGAGCGGCACGAACGCCTCGGTGCCGAAGAACGCGAAGGCAACGGCGAAGACCGCAACCACCACCGAGGGCCGCCCGGGCGCGACCCGCAGGCTGCCACTCGGCAACAGGTGCCGCAGCGCCACGAGGCCCAGCCAGGCACCGGCGATCGCCAGGGGGATGGCCAGCGGCGATGCACCGACCGTCAGGGCGCCGATGACCATGGTCGAGCCGACCGCCAGCTGGACGGCGTCCAGCGCGCGACGGGTGTCCCATCGCGGAGGCCGCCCGACGCGCGCCGCCGGCTCGAGCCGGGCGAGCTGCGGATAGACGGCCATGCCCATGGCAAGCACCGGCGGCACGATCCCGAGGAAGACCCAGCGCCACCCGATGGTATCGGTCACGAGACCTGCGAGCGCCGGCCCGACCAGGCCGGGCACGACCCAGGCGCTCGACACGAGGGCGATCATCCGCGGCCGCGCCGACGGGTCGTAGGCCCGTGCGATGGCGGCGTACACCACCGACCCGATCGCCCCGGACCCGAAGCCCTGGATCGCGCGGCCCGCGATGACGAGCGGCATCCCGCTCGCGACGCCCGCGACCACCATGCCCGCGGCGAACAGGACCACGCCGAGCGCCAGTGCCCGGCCGGGTCCGCGCCGGTCGGCATCGGATCCGGCGAGCGTGATCCCGATGATGTTCGTCAGCCAGAACGCGCTGAACGCCCAGCCGTAGAGATCGAGGCCGCCAAGCTCGCGAACGAGCTCCGGCAGGACGGTGGGGACCGCCATGCCCTCGAAGGCGGCCGCCGTGACGAGGCCGATGAGTCCGACGGTCAGGAGGCGCCGCTCCGGCGTCCAGGGACCGCCGAGGAGCGTCACCCCGGTGCCGCCGGCCCGAGCAGAAGGGGCGAGCCGAGCTTCGCCTCGTAGCGAGGGCGGAAGCGGTCGAGGTTGTACATTCCCGGCACGTCGATCGTGCGGGCACCGAGCGCCCGCTCGGGCAGCGGGGCGTGGGCGTAGTTCCCGTCCCGCACGGCCACCATCCGGCCGGTCTGGCCGTCGGCAAGGAGGTCCACCGCGATGTTCGCGAACGTGATCGCCACGAGCTGGTCGAGCGCATCCGGGTCGCCCGAACGGAGGTCGTACGTGAGGTCGCTGTGCACCGTCTCGACGCCGGTGCGTCGCTTCAGCTCCTCGGCCAGGGCCTCCCCGACATCCGCCTTGTGCCGGTGGCCGAACGCATCGCGCTCGCCCACCTCGGTGATCTCGCCGCCGCGCCAGATGGCACCCTCGCTGGCGATCACGAAGGCGTAGTTCGACGGATTCAGACGCCAGTCGTCGGCGAGCACCGCGGCGAGGGCATCGAGGTCGAACGGCGCCTCCGGGATCACGCACCGAGCGCTCGTCACGTAGGCGGCGTACCAGGCGGTATATCCGGCATTGCGACCGAAGATCCGGAAGACCCCGATCCGCTCGTGGCTGCCGAGCGTCGTGCGCTGGCGGTTGATGAGCTCCTTGGCCCGGGTGACGGCGGTCGAGAAGCCGATGCAGTACTCGGTGCCCTGAACGTCGTTGTCCATCGTCTTCGGGATGGCGATGACCGGGAACCCCTCGCGCCCCAGCCGGGCGGCGTAACTGAGGGTATCGTCACCGCCGATGGCGACGAGCGCCTCGATCCCGAGCTGCTCGAGATGCTCGAGGACGATCGGCGTCAGGTCGTACCGGCCATCGCCGATCTCCAGCGCTGCCAGCCGGCCGGGGTCGAGGGCTTCGGGAAGGGCGGACCGCGCCATCGACGACGGATTCGTCCGCGACGTGTGGAGGACCGTGCCACCGGTGCGGTCGATGGCCCGCGTCGTCACGCGATCCAGGCGACGGAGGAAGCCGCCGCCATCCTCGCGAGAGGTGTCGACGTGGGTCAGGCCCTTCCAGCCGCGCCGAATCCCGAGCGCCTCCCACCCGACCTCGCTGGACCGGTAGACGACGCTCTTGATGACCGAGTTGAGGCCCGGGACGTCGCCGCCGCCGGTGAGGATGCCGATGCGTTTCATGGCTGCACGCGCCATGCTGCCAGATTGCCGAGGGATTTGTGAAAGGGGATGATTTCTGGCAGAATTGGCTTCCGCAAACGGAGTCCCGCCCTGTGTCCTCGACCCCCACTCGTCAGCGCCGATACGTGACGTGGCGCCTCCCGGATCGCCACTTCAGCAAGGTCCATCTCGTCGGCGAGCCGGGCTCCACGATCTGTGGCCGCGCCCTTCCGCGCGCCACCGGTCAGCCGAAGGCGCCGATCCCCGAGTCGGAGATGTGCCCGGACTGCGACGCCCAGGGCTGAACTCAGGACCTCCATGGCACACCCGCCGGCCGCCGACGACCTCGGCGGCCGGTCCGTATCCCTGCCGATTCCCCGTGACGCCCTCATCCTCCTCATCGGCGTCGCCGCCAGCGGCAAGTCCACGTTCGCCGCGCGGCACTTCGTCCCCACCGAGGTGCTCTCATCCGACGCGATGCGGGCGCTGATCACGGACAATCCCCACGCCCAGGGGGCCTCTGACGACGCGTTCGATCTCCTCCATCGGCTGCTTGCCATGCGGCTGCGCCGTGGCCGTCGCACCGTGGTCGACGCCACGAACGTCGAGGGCTGGGCCCGGGGCGAACTGCTGGCGGTAGCGCGGCGGCACCAACGCCCGGTGGTGGCCATCGTCCTGGACCTGCCGCTCGAGGTCGCGATGGAGCGCAACCTGGCGCGCCCGGAGCCGCGGCCGCCGAATGCGGCCCTTCGGCGCCAGCACCGATGGTTGCAGGACACGCTGCGCGAGCTGCCGGATGAAGGCTTCGCGGCGATCCATCACCTGCGCACCTCGTCCGAGGTCGAGGCCGTCTCGCTGGTCGCCGCTCGATGAGCCGACCCACGAATCAACGGACGCCGGCGGGACGCTCCAGGGCGTTTCGCCCGTGGTCGCGGGTCAACCGTCGCCGGGGCCAGGCTCCACGGTGGTCTCCAGCGCTCGTTGACCCGCATCGCGGGACATGCCGGGGCGGCGTCGGCTCCGCCGCGCGACGGTGCACTCCGGGCGCGACGCAATGTCCCGAAGGAACAAGGCCGTTCAACCGCGGCGGCCGAAGCCTCCGCTGCCGTCCGAACCCAGTGACCGAAGCCACCGAACCCGGCCCCGGAACTCATGATCGAAATCGTGTGATCCGGGTGCGCTTGCCCCTTCGGGACGACCACAGTATGCCCGGCCCGGGAGACGAGACGCAATCCCACTTATCCCCGAAGTTTCGCGGAGATTCCCTTTCTGTCCACAGCTCATCCACGAAGCCCCATCTCACGAATCGCGACCCCGCGACGTTTGACCGATGCGATCACCGCTTGAAGCGGCAAACCTGAGCGCAGTCACGGGAGCCTCATGATCCGATCCGACCGAACCGCCTACCTCGCGCTCACCGCCATGGCCATCTGTTTCGGCGGCACCTGGGTGCCGGCGGCGGTGGCCGTCGACAGCGTCCCGCCCTTCACGATCGCGGCGGTCCGATTCGGAATCGCATCCGTGCTGCTCTACGCCTGGGCTCGGCTCGCCGGCCGCCCGCTGTCGCCCATCGCGCGCAGCGACTGGCCGATGATCATCGGGCTGGCGGTCACGGCGGTGGCCGGCTACAACTGGCTGTTCCTCACCGCGCTGACGATGGCGCCGGCGACCGACGGCGCGATCATCGTGCCCGGCCTGGCGCCGGTGTTCACGGCCCTCATCGCCGGCGCGGTGCTGCGCGAGTCACTCGGAGCGCGCGGGTTCGCCGGGTTGGCGATCGCCGCGGTCGGGCTGCTGCTCGTCGTCGGACCCGGCGGCGAGGCGGGCGGGACGCGACTGGCGGGCGATGCGCTGTTCGTCGCGGGCGCCGCCCTCTGGGGCGTGTACTCGGTGCTCGCCCGCGCCGCGAGCCGCCGCTTCAACGCGGTCAGCACGACGCTGTACGGCACCGCGCTCGGCACCCTGATCCTGGTGCCGTTGGCGCTCACCGAGAACGGCACCGCCGCCCTGGTCGGGGCGCCGATGGACGCGCTGGCGAGCATCGGATACCTGGCCGTCTTCGGCACCGTGGCGGCGTTCGTCCTGCTCAACCTGGGCGTGGCCCGGATCGGCGCCGCCCGTGCCAGCGCCTTCGCCCTGCTCGTGCCGGTGGTCGGCGTGCTGACATCGGTCGCCTTCCTTGGCGAGGAGCTGGGGCCGCTGACCGTCGTCGGCGGGGTCATCGTGCTCGCCGGCCTGTGGCTGATCGAACACCGTGGCGGGGGCGAGGCGGAGCACCCGGCGCACGGCGGGGCGACGCCGGCCGAAGCCTGACACGACGCTCCGGGAGTGAGCTCGGCCGCCGAACCCATCGTCCGATCCGCCCGCGTCGGCGACATCCTTCCGCGCCGCATCGTCGGTCGGTCGAGCGCTCGGGGGCTGGACGCCACCGCCGTGTTGCAGCCGGGGGCGGCACCGATCGAGCCGTATCGGTCCAGCATCGATGCCGGCGCCGCCGACTTCGCGGATTGGGACGGCCGCGTCCTGATCCTGGCCGCGGACGGCGAGCCGACGCATCGGCTGCTCGTGGTCGACCGCTACCGCCAGGTGTACGCCGTCCACGACGCGACCGATGCCGGCGACCTGCCGGATCCTCGTGAGCTCAACGAGTGGTTCCGCTTCCTGGCCACCGCCTGCCCGGAATGCGGCGTGCTGGACGACCCGCTGTTGACCGGGCCGACGCCCTGATCAGGGCAGCGGGACTTCGATGACCTCGGTGAAGCCGCCGCCAGTGGTGGGCTCCGGCCCGAGCTGAAGCGTGAACCCGTCATGGGGCAGGGCATCCCGCTCGATCGCGACCACGAAGACGGCGGCCCCGACGAGATCGGCGGTGCATCCCCTCGGGGCCAGCGGGTCGCTCGTGCGGCTGAAGACCACGTCCCCGGCGATCTCGACGCTGTCGAGGCGAACCTCGGGGCACGTCGATCCGATGCCGTGGCCGAAGCTGATGGCCACTTCCTCGTCGAAGGCGACCGGTGGCGGCTCGCCGCCAAGCCCGATGTCCGCCCACATCTCGTTCCATGCCGCCGCGTCGGTCGCGGCGCGCACCGTGTATGCCTCGCCACCGCTCGCCTCGCCGGCGGCAAGCAGGCGCCAGCCGTGTCCTTCGGCCACGTTCGCCCAGTCGCCCGGCAGCGGATGGACCGTCACCTCGACCATGCCGCCGTACCGCTGCTCGAGCTGGGCCTCGAGCGTCGAGTCGTCGCTCTTGACGTCGAGCGTCACCCGGTTGTTCATCGTGTCCAGCCCTGCCGACACCGGCTCGATCCCGTCGCGGGCCATGCCTTGCAGGTCGAGGCCCTCGAGCACCTCGATCAGCGCCGCCTCGCTGAAGCGGATGCCCCGCACCGTGACGCGCGGCCAGATCTCGGCCAGCGCGGCGGCGTGCTCCTCGAGGTTGGTGGTGAAGAGCATGACGAACGAGCCGCGGCTCTGATCCTCGACGTACAGCCCGCCGAATTCATCGGCATGCTCGGCCCCGTAGGCCTGGAGACCGGCCACCGCTTCCTCGGGAAGCTCCGGGCCGTCTGGGCCGACTCGGATTGAGACCGATGGGGCCGGCTCGGCCGCCGGCCGCGACGAACCGCCGGGCCGCACCGCCGCGCAGCCAACCGTGGAAGCCGCGAGAAGCGACACGAGCGCCATGCGAAACCAGCCCCGGTCCATCATTGATGGAAGATACGCCCGAAGCATCGAAACGGTTCCGCGTCCTCGGACCGGATCGGCCTGCCGCTACACTCCGCCGATGCGCGCGCGAGATCTCGGCATCCGGATCGGGCGGATGGAGCCGGGTCCGCTCAACGCGATCACCGACGTCGCCGGCGTCCGGGTCGGCCACACGACGCTGATCAGTGGTGAGGGTCCCCTGCAGGTCGGCGAGGGACCGGTGCGCACCGGCGTCACGGTCGTGATCCCCCACGATGGCGACGTCTGGACGGAGCCGGTCTTCGCCGGGGCCCATCGGCTGAACGGCAACGGGGAGCTCACCGGGCTCGAGTGGATCCGGGAGCACGGGTTGCTCGGCGGGGCCATCGGGATCACCAACACGCACAGCGTCGGGACGGTGCGCGACGGCCTGATCGAGGCGGCCGCGCGATCGCGCGGGGGACGCGACGATTTCTGGGCGCTGCCCTCCGTTGGCGAGACATACGATGGCGCCCTCAACGACCTCAACGGCTTCCACGTCCGGCCCGAGCACGTCCACCAGGCACTGGCCGCCGCGACCGTTGGGCCGGTGGCCGAGGGCAATGTCGGCGGCGGGACCGGCATGATCTGCCACGAGTTCAAGGGCGGCATCGGCACCGCGTCGCGGCGGGCACGCGACTGGAGGGTTGGCGTGTTGGTCCAGGCGAACTACGGCACGCGCGAGCTGTTGCGGATCGACGGGGTGCCGGTGGGAGAGGCCATCCCGACCTCGGAGATCCCGTCACCGTGGGACCAGGTCGGCGCGGCCAACGCCCGCGCCACGGCGGAGGGCGGCTCGATCATCGGCATCGTCGCCACCGATGCGCCGCTGCTCCCCCACCAGTGCGCCCGCCTCGCCCAGCGGGTCGGCATGGGCGTCGCGCGAATGGGCAGCTACGCGTCCCATGGCTCCGGCGACCTGTTCCTCGCCTTCAGCACCGGCAACCGCGACCTCAGCCGCCGTGCCGGCGAGGACGATCCACGGACAACCGTCGGGCTGCGCATGGTCGTCGACGATCACATCAACCCGCTCCTCGAGGCCGTGGCCGAGGCGACCGAGGAGGCGATCACGAACGCCCTGCTGGCGGCAGAGACGATGACCGGGCGTGACGGGATCACGGCGCACGCACTGCCCCACGACCGCCTGCGCTCGGTCATGCAGGCGCACGGCCGCTGACCGAGCGGGATCGACACCACGGATATCATCGACGCACATCAGCCTGCCGGACACGGGGAGGACGCGCGATGACGAACAGCGATTCCGTCGAGGCCTGCACCAGCTGCGGACGCGGCACAGGGTCGGGGACGCGCCTGTTCAGCGACCGACGCGTGACGCGCGGCGACGACGGCGTCGCCATCTACCTGTGCGGCGATTGCAACGAGCGCGCGGTGTCGCACTTCGGGCGGCAGCCGACCGAGCGCGACATGGTCCAGATCGCAGCCCGGGCATCGGGGTTCGGGCTCGGCGGTGGCGGCGGGTTCGGGTCTGGGGGCGGCGGCCCTGGCTGACGCCTACGTCACTTGACGTAGGCCACCGTGCTGCGAACGTCCGTATCGGTCACCGGGTCGAAGCCGGACACTCTCTCCAACCCAACCTCCCTCCAGGTGAGAGCCCCGTCAGGCCCCGAGCAGCCGTGACGGGGCTTTCGCCGTCCCATCGTGTGGGCGCGATCCACGCGATCGACTGCGCATTCAAACCCCGGACATGGGCTGCGGCGCGACCCACGCCCCTGGGCCGCGCCGCGATGTCGTGTGATGGATACCCGAGGGCGGCCCGAAACGTTCAGCCGCCCTCGATCGACTCGAGACGCGGACATGCGTCCGCCCGATCGTTCGGCGGATCGTTCACGCAGATGCGTCGGCGCGTGATGAACGGACCCACGGATGAGCGGACGGTTCACATGAGCCCGCGCCGGCGCCCGCTCGTGTGACTCGGTCGCCGATCCATGATCGACCCCGCTCGCGAGGGCGCCGATGCGTGACGAATCCGCCGAGCCAAGCCCGCGATGCGGGCCTCAGCCGCCGTCGATCGGCACCGGGTGTCCGTCATCGTCGATGGCCACGAACACGAAGCTGCCGGACGTCGCCAGGCGCCGCTCGCCGCTCGCGACGTCCTCGGCGTACATGTCGACGCCCACGGTCACGGAGGTTCGGCCGACCCGCGTGACGCGCGCGACCAGCTCCACGAGCTGCCCGGCGCGCACGGGAACCTTGAACTCGACCCGATCGGAGGCGACCGTCACCATCGTGCGCCGCGCACAGCGCGTCGCGGCGACCCATCCAGCGTGGTCCATCAGGCCCAGCGCATGCCCGCCAAACAGGGTGCCGTGGTGGTTCGTGCGGTTCGGCATGATGAGTTCGGCGAGTCGCACCTCGCCGGTCCGATCGCTGGCGGTGTCGTTCATGGCCCGATGGTAGTCGCCGGCGCAGACCCATCGACCCATGCCGGCGGCCGTCCGGGGCCCGGTAGGATGCAGGGGCTGACCCATCCACGCGGGGACCCTGTGCCGACGGACGCTATCGAGGCGCGCATCCCATGGCCACGTGACCGGTTCTGGCGACCGGGCGAGCCGATCACCCTCGACGTCGATGGCGCGACGACCACCTTCCGGTTGCGAGGCGTGATGCGCGATCCCGATCCTGGCAGCCCATTCGCCACGGTCCGACTGCAGCCGATGCGAACCCTGCCGACGGCAGAACGCGAGTCGAGTGCCCGACGGTCAGCCGCCGGCTGACAGCCAGGCCAGGATCTGGTCTGCCGCTCGTTCTGGGGACAGCGCGGCGGTGTCGACCTCGAGGTCGGCGACCGCCGCATAGAGCGGGTCGCGTTCGGCGAGCGCCCGCTCGAACCAGCCGACCGGGTCGTCTTCGAGCCAGGGCCGATGCGCTGCCCCGACCGCGCGCGCCGCGAGCGTCTCGGCCGGTGCCCGTAGCCAGATCACCAGCCCGGCATGGGCGAGCGTCGAGCGATTCGCGGCATCGAGAATGGTGCCTGCCGCCGTGGCGACGACGGCCGGGGGGTCGATCTCCACGCCGGCGCGGAGGGCCGCCGACTCGGCTTGGCGCATCGCATCGGCGCCACGCTGCTCGAGCAGCTGGCGGGCGGTCATGCCGCTCGCGCGCTCGACCAGGCTGTCGTTGTCCACGAACGGCCACCCGGTGCGCTCGCTGAGCGCTCGTCCCACCGACGACTTGCCGCTGCCCATCATTCCGACCAGCACCACCCGCAAGGGACGGATCGGCCCAGGGGCGTGAACACCCGCTGCCGGTCTGTGCAATGTCATTGACCACCCCTTGCAGTGTGACTATTGTTCCGCCGTGGGGCACTCCCCCGCACCCAACCGCAGGCACGTCGCTGAGCGGAAGCAGAAGGAGGTCCCCGAGTGGCCCGTGGCATGCCCAACGGTTCGAGCTTGCGCCGGCTGAGCACCGTCATTGTCGTCCTCTTCGCATTCACGCTGGCGGCCTGCGGGGCGCAGACGGAGTCGTCGGCTCCGAGCGACGCGCCGCCCGAGTCGCAGGGGGCCCCGGAGTCGCAGGCGCCGGCGAGCGCCGCGCCGGAAGAGACGCTCCAGCTCGCCTACCTGTCCTTCGCGGTCGCCAACAGCTACGACGCGCCGATGCTCGCCGCGGCGCAGACGGCGGCCGCGAGCAACAACGCCGAGCTCGACGTCTTCGACGCGAACAACAGCCCCGACACCCAGTTCCAGCAGCTCCAGGATGCGCTGGCTTCCGGCCAGTACGACGGGATCATCGTGCAGCCGATCTTCGGCCCGGCCCTCATCCCGGCCATCGAGGAGGCGATCGCCGATGGCGCGCAGATCGCCGTGCTCGACCAGATCCTCGGGGAGGACCTGACAACCAGCGAGAACCAGGTCGACGGCCTGGCGGCCAACGTCGTGTTCGTGCAGAGCGAGATCGGCCGCAAGCAGGGCGAGCTCGTCGTCCAAGCCTGCGAGGAGTTCGAGCTCGATCCATGCAACGTGGGCTTCCTCTACAACATCAAGGTCTCCTCACTCGACACGGCCATCCGGACCGCATTCGACGCGGTCATCGCCGACCATCCGACCATCGAGGTCGTGGCCGAGGGCGAGGCCTTCTACCAGGTCGCCGTGGGCCTTGCGGCGACCGAGACGATGCTGGTCAGCAACCCGGAGATCAACCTCATCGTCGGCGCGGACCAGGGCATCGCGGGGTCGCTCCTGGCGACCACGGCCGCGGAACGCACCGACGTGGTCCTGGTCGGGTATGGCGGGTCGGCCACCGCGTACAACCAGATCGCCGCGGGGACCCAGTACGCGACGGTCGCGCAGCTCCCCGCCAGTGAGGGCCGCTTCGCCGTCGAGGACCTCATCCAGGCGATCCGCAGCGGCTCGCCGAGCCCGGCGCGCGACCCGGTCGGCGAGCTCCCCGACGACGGGATCATCACCGGCGACAACGTCGCCGAATTCGTGGCGGAGTGGCCTGGCTGACGCACACTCCCAGAGCCATTCCAGGGCGACGGTGATGCCGAGCCCGACGATCGACCTGCGGGTCGAGCGGGTCTCAAGGCGCTTCGGTGAGACGAGGGCGCTGAGCGAGGTTTCGCTCAGCGTCCTTCCCGGTTCCGTCCATGCCCTCGTAGGCGAGAACGGCGCCGGCAAGTCGACGCTCGGCCGGATCATCGCCGGCGCCATTCAGCCTGACTCCGGCGAGGTGGTGATCGACGGGGAGCCGGTCGAGCTCGCGCGCCCGCGGGACGCGCTGGAGCGAGGCATCGCGCTCATCGCGCAGGAGCTCGCCCTGGTGCCGGCCCTGGCAGCCGCGGAGAATGTTCTCCTGGGCGTCGAGCCGCGGCGCATCGGCTTCGTCGATCGGCGGCGGCTACGGCAGCGCTATCGCACGCTCGCCGCCGATGCCGGCTTCGAACTGCCGGAGGGCGTTCCGATCGGCGCGCTCCCGGTGGCGCAGCAGCAGCAGGTGGAGATCCTGCGCGCGCTCGCGCGTGACGCGCGCCTCATCGTCATGGATGAGCCGACGGCACGCCTCAGCGCGGCAGAGGCGCAGAGGTTCCACGCCACCATCCGCTCACTGGCCGCGAGTGGGCGGTCGGTCCTGCTGATCTCGCACTTCCTCAAGGAGGTCCTCGAGGTCGCCGATACGGTCACCGTCCTCCGGGACGGCGCTCTCGTCTCCACCGGTCCGACGGCCAACCACAGCCAGGCGGGTCTGATCGAGGCGATGCTCGGCCGGCGGCTCACAGCCCAATTCCCGGGCCGGCGCCCGCCGTCGGCGGCTGCGCGGGACGTGCTGGAGACCCGCGGCCTCACGGGCGTCGGGTTCAACGATGTCTCGATCCGCGTGGCGGCGGGCGAGATCGTGGGCCTCGCCGGGCTGGTCGGATCCGGTCGCAGCGAGCTGGCGCACGCCCTCGCCGGGGCCGCGCCGATCCTCAGCGGCGAGCTCGTGGTGGCGGGGCGGAACCGACGGTTCCGATCCCCTCGGGAGGCCCGCGCCGCCCGGGTTGCGATGATCCCCGAGTCGCGTCGCGACCAGGGTCTGTTCGGGCTGCGCCCCGTCCGCGAGAACGTCAGCATCGCCAACCTCGACGCCTTCACGCGACTGGGACTCGTCGACCGCCGGCGCGAGCGCGACGCCACCGGGTCGGCGCTGGAGCGCGTGCACGTGGTCGGCGCAGCCGACGCGTCGGTCCTCACCCTGTCCGGCGGGAACCAGCAGAAGGTGCTGCTCGCCCGCAGCCTGCTCCTGACCCCGGCGCTGCTGGTCGCCGATGAGCCGACCCGCGGTGTCGACGTCGGCGCGAAGCGCGCGATCTACGAGCTCCTCGTCGAGCTCGCCGCGGAGGGGATGGGGATCCTCCTCATCTCGAGCGAGATGGAGGAGATCCTGGGCCTGTCGCATCGGACCTACGTGATGCGCAGCGGCATGATCACTGCCGAGCTGGCCGGGTCCGCCATGACCGAGGCTGCGATCCTCGCCGCCGCCTTCGCGACACCGGCGACTGGAGGCCGGGTGGCATGAAGCCCCGCGACTGGATGAGCCGTGAACGCGTCCGAAGCGGGGCGATCGTCATGCCGTTCGTGGCGCTCTTCCTGCTGCTGGCCCTCGTGAGCCCGCCGTTCCTGTCCGGGACGAACCTGACGAACATCCTCGACCAGCAGTCGACCTTCCTCATCATGGCCGCCGCGGGGACCCTCGTGTTCGTGGCCGGCGGCATCGACCTGTCCGTCGGGGCAGTGCACGCGCTCGCCGGCGTCACGGCCGCACAGGTCACGCTCGTCGCCGGGCCGGTTCCGGGCATGGTGGCCGGCGTGGGCGCCGGGCTCATCGCCGGCTTGGCCAACGGAATCATCGTGACCACGTTCCGCATCAATGCCCTGATCGCGACGCTCGCGGTCTCCTTCGTGGTGAGCGGCATCACGGGCCTGCTGACCGGGGGCAACCTGATCGTGATCCTGGACCAGGCGGACTTTGCCGCCCTGGCCCGCACGGACATCCTCGGCATCGCCAGCTCGACCTGGATCATGGTCGTCGCAGTCGTCGTTTTCGCCATCCTTCTCGCCCGCACAACCTTCGGCCGATACGTGTACGCCGTCGGTGGCAACCCCGAGGCGGCGCGCCTGGCCGGGGTGCCCGTCCGGCCAGTTCGCCTGGCGACCTTCGTCATGAGCGGCGGAGCGGCCGGGCTCGCCGGCGTGCTCATCGCATCGCGCGTCCTGAGCGCCCAGGCCTCGTCGGGCCAGGACATCGCGTTCACCGTGCTGGCCGGCATCGTGGTGGGCGGGACAAGCATCGCCGGCGGAGAGGGCGCGGTGTGGCGGACCGTGGTGGGGGTGCTCTTCATCGCCCTCATCGGCAACGGATTCAACCTGCTGGGCCTCGACGCCCTGTGGAGGCAGATCGCCCTGGGCGGCCTGATCCTCGGCGCGGTCGGGCTGGACGCGGCACTCCGCTCCGGGCGCCGCTGAGGTCGAGTACCACTTCAATATTCGGCTCCGGGCCGGCGGGGCGTTGTGCAGTGTCGTTACAATCGTCGGAACCGTCCCGACGGACGCCACCCATTCGGCGCGCGCGCACCGAACGACGATGGAGGAAGGGCGACATGCAGAGGCATTCGATTCCGGGCGCGACCCTCGCGCTGATCATGGTCTTCGCGATGGCCGGCTGCGGAACATCGCAGGAATCTCCCTCGACGGGGGCCAGCCAGGGAACGGCACCGAGCGATGCGCCCGAGAGCCAGGCGCCCGAAAGCCAGGGGGCACCGTCCGGCGAGCCGATCGTGGTCGGCTCCACGCTGTCACTGACCGGCCCGTTCGCTGCCACGGCGGCCCTGCACCAGATCGCCGGAGAGCTCTTCGTCGAGCAGCTGAATGCGTCCGGCGGACTGCTCGGCCGGCCCGTGGAGTGGGAGCTGCTGGACGACGAGTCCGTCCAGGAGAACGTCGGGCCGCTGTACGACCGGCTCATCACGCAGGAGGGCGTCGACCTGATCATCAGCCCGTACGCGACGCCGAACATCGTGGCGGCCATGGGGGCAGCCGAGCGCCACGGCTTCGTCATGCCGCAGCACACCGCGGTGCACGCGCCGCTGATGACCTACGAGTGCCAGTTCCCGGCGTGGTCGCTCGGCCCAGAGCCCAACGTGTTCATGCCCAACGAGCTGTTCGACGCGCTCGCGACGCTCGACAACCCGCCGGAGTCGATCGTGGCCGTGACGAACGCCGGCGGCTCGACTGACTTCATCACCCGCGGTCTGGCGGACGACCCGGACGATCCGGGCCTGCTGACGATCGCCGAGGAGCGTGGCATCGACGTGCTCGCCGACATCCCGTACCCGCCCGGCAACGCGGAGTGGGGGCCGATTGCCCAGCAGGTCGCCGATGCGGACCCGGACGCGGTGATCATGAACGCGCTGGGGATCGAGTCGGCCGGCCTGATCGAGGCGATGGAGCAGCTGGAATACCGGCCACCGATCATGTTCAGCCTCTTCCCGGCTCCCGGGCCGCTCCTCGGCCTGGGTGAGGCGGCGGCGGGGCACCTGTCGGTCTCGGTCTTCGAGCCGAACGAGCCGCTTCTCGAGGCGATGGGTGACGACGTCCGCGCCATCGTCGAGGAGTTCCAGTCCCGCGCCGAGACGGCCGGCCTGCCGTACACGGCGTTCGAGACGCAGGCCGCCGGCTCGTGGACCGCGTGGGAGATCCTCGCCGCCGGCGTCGAGGCTGCCGGCAGCCTCGACCATGAGGCGATCTGCGACGCCCTGCACGCCGAGGGCGCGGATACGACCTTCCACGGCCAGCTGACCTTCGATCCGGAGGACAACAACTTCTGGGCCAGCGACCAGGGGATCAAGCAGATCCAGGACGGCGACTGGGTGATGGTCTGGCCGGAGGACCTTGCGGCCGCCGAGATCCAGGGGCCGTAGCCGCGCCGGCACTCGGGGTCCCTCCGGTGCGCCTGATCGGAGGACCCCCATCGCATCCTGATCCGACGTGATCTTCGTCCAGTCGGCACTCACCGGTGTCCTGGTCGGGGGGCTCTATGCCCTGATGGCCATCGGGATGTCGCTGACGTGGGGGATGCTGCGGGTCATCAACCTCGCCCACTTCGGGCTCATCCTGCTCAGCGCGTACCTGACGTACGAGCTGGCGACGAACGCCGGCCTGGACCCGCTGCTGACGCTGGTCGTGACGGTCCCGGTGATGTTCCTCATCGGGGCTGCCATCCAGTGGGGCTATCAGCGTTTCGGGGTCAGTGAGCTGGGCTCGCTGCTCGTGAGCTTCGGCCTGCTGATCATCGGCATCCAGCTCATCAGCAATGCCTGGAGCGCCGACTTCCGGCGGATCCCCGGCGACCTCAACCCCTATGCCACCGGTTCGTTGACGATCGGTCCGCTCGTGTTCCCGATGCCGACGCTGATCGCGTCGGTCGCCGCTGGCGGCCTCGTCGTGCTCATCCATCTCGTCCTCGCGCGGACGTTCGTCGGTCGGGCGCTGCGCGCGTTCGCCGAGGACCCGGCCATCGCGTCGGCCTTCGGCATCGATCACCGGCAGCTCGGCATCCTCCTGGCCGGGGCCGCTGGGGCCACGGGCGCCGTCGCCGGGACGCTGTTCGCGATCGGTGGCTCGCTGACGCCGTCGACGGCCTTCGAGTGGTTCGGCGTGGTGTTCGCCGTCGTCATCCTCGGCGGCATCGGCAACGTGCTCGGCACGCTGCTGGCCGGCGCGCTGGTGGGCGGGATCGCCGGCGTGATGACCGTTGCGTGGTCATCGGTCGCGGCTCCGGTGGTCGTCTATTCGCTGGTCGTGCTGGCGCTCCTCTTCCGGCCGAATGGCCTCCTGCCGCGCCGTGGTGGCCACGGATGAGCCGGCGCGGGCTGGTCGGCATCGGTGTGGCGATCCTCGCGCTGGCGGCACTGCCCTGGGTCCGGCAGGCCTTCGACCTGCCGATCTTCCTCCTCGCCTTCGGCACGCTCGTGCTGTCCTGGACGGCGCTCGCGACGAGCTGGAACATCCTCTCGGGTTACAGCGGCTATTTCAGTTTCGGGCACGGCGGCTTCTACGGCGTGGGGGTCTACACGACGGCCGTGCTGACCGGCCGGCATGGCTGGGACTTCCTGGCGACCGTGCCCCTGGCCGGTGCCGTGGCTGCCGTCCTGGGGCTGCTGGTCGGCCTGGTCGCCTTCCGTCTGCGGTCGCTGCGGGGCGAGGTCTTCGCGCTCCTCACCCTGGCGGTCCCGTTCATCGTGGCGCCGATCGCCCGCCTCAATCCATCCATCGATGGCGGGCAGGGCATCACCGTGCCGGTCCCCGACATCCCTGAGCCGCTGAGCACCTTCCAGGACCTCTCGTACCTGCTCGTCCTCGCGATCGCGGGCATCGCGGTCATTGGCGCGTACGTGGCGCAGCGGGCTCGACTCGGCTGGGCGCTGTTCGCGATCCGTGACGCCGAGGGGGTGGCCGAGGGCCTTGGCGTGCCCACCTTCCGCAGCAAGATGGTGGCGATCGCGGTCACCTCCTTCATCGCCGGCATGGCGGGCAGCGTCGCCGCCATCCAGGTCGGATACGTCACGGTGGAGGGCACGTTCAACCTCCAGGTCCCACTCTTCGTCATCGTCATGAGCGTCCTGGGCGGCCGGCTCCACTGGTTGGGCCCGGCCGTTGGTGCCCTGTTCATCGTCACGTTGCGCGACCGCCTGGCCACGAGCGGTTTCGAAGGCTTCAGCCTCATCGTGCTCGGAGCGATCCTCGTGCTGTTCGTGGTCCTGGCCCCCGAGGGGCTGGTGCCGCGGATGCGCCGGCGGCCCATCCCGGTGCTCATCGCGTTCGTCGTCGTGTTCGCCGGCCTGTGGCTGAGCGGCCAGCGCGAGGACCCGGTCGACTGGCTGGCACTCGCGCTGCTGGCCGCCGCCCTCGTCGCCTTCCTGCCGGGCATTCGTCGCCGCGGGACGGAGGCTGCCCTCGAGCCGGTCGGCCCGGAGGCCGCGGACGGCGAGGCGATCCAGGCAGCCGAGGTGCTACCCATCGAACCGACGCGCGCATCCGTCCCGGCGGTCGGGGCCCCGATCGTCGTGGCGACCGGGGTCACGAAGCACTTCGGTGGGGTGCGGGCGCTGGACGGGGTGTCGCTCACCGTTCACGAGGGTGAGCTGCTCGGCCTGGTCGGGCCGAACGGATCGGGCAAGACGACGCTCGTCAACCTCCTGTCGGGCCTGTTCCGGCCGACGAGCGGCACCGTCATCGTGCGCGGCGTCGACATCGGCAGGCTCGCACCACACCGTATCGCGCACGTCGGGGTGGCACGGACCTACCAGATCCCCCGTCCCTTCGCCTCGATGACGGTGCGCGACAACGTGGCCATGGGCATCCTCTTCGGCCGCTCCCCCGGCGGACTGGCGGCCGCTCGTCGCGGAGCAGAGGAGCACCTGGCCATGGTCGGCATGGCCGAGCTGGCCGATGCGCTTCCCGGCGAGATCAACCTGCACGAGCGCCAGCTGCTCGAGATGGCCCGTGCGCTGGCCACCCGTCCGCGAGTGCTGTTGCTTGACGAGGCGCTCGCCGGTCTCAACCCGGTCGAGGTCGACAACGCGGTCGCCGTCGTGCGACGCATCCATGCGTCGGGGGTCGCCATCGTCCTGGTCGAGCACCTGCTGCGCGTCGTGAACCAGCTGGCGACTCGGATCGTGGTGCTCGACCACGGTCGCGTCCTGGCACAGGGTGAACCCGCGAGCGTCATGGCCGACCCGGCGGTCATTGGCGCCTACCTCGGCCGGCGCGCCGGTGAAGGCTCTGTCGGGAAGCGCGTCGAGGAGGAAGCCCCCGGTGCTTGAGCTGCGCGGCGTCGACGTCTACCACGGCGAGGCGCAGGCCATCTGGGGCCTCGAGCTGGACGTGGCGCAGGGCGAGATCGTTTCCATCGTGGGCCCGAACGGCGCCGGCAAGACGACGCTGGTCCACGCCATCGCCGGGATGCTGCCGGTCCGCCGTGGGTCGGTCCGTATCGGCGGCTCCAACGTGGCCGGGCAGCCGGCGCACCGGGTCTGCCGCACCGGCGTGGCGATCGTCCCCGAGGGCCGCCGCATCTTCCCCGGCATGACCGTGGCCGATAACCTCGACCTCGGCGCGTACCGGCGCGACGCCCGATCCTCGCGTGGCGCGTCGCTGTCCTGGGTCCATTCGCTCTTCCCGCGCCTGCGCGAGCGGGCCGACCAGCTGGCAGGGTCGCTCAGCGGGGGCGAGCAGCAGATGCTGGCCATCGGCCGCGCGCTCATGGCCCGGCCGCGGTTGCTCCTCATGGACGAGCCATCGCTGGGCCTGGCGCCCATCGTGGTCGACGGCGTGTTCGACGTCATCGGCGAGATCAACCGCGCCGGCGTCAGCGTCCTGCTGGTCGAGCAGAACGTCGAGCGCGCCCTCGAGATCTCCTCGCGTGGCTACGTCCTGTCCGAGGGCCGCATCTCGATGAGCGGCGCTGCGGCCGAGCTGCTCGCCAACGCCGAGCTGCGCAGAACCGTGCTGGGCATCGCCTGATCGCCTGGAGCCGACGGAGCTGGCGGCTGGTCACCGGTGGCGCTCCTCCGCAGCTCGCCGGCTCTCCCGCGGCCCGGAGCCTCCTACGTGCGCTGCGGCTGGTCGATGAGCCGCGGGTCCACGTCGCGCCCCATCACGAACCAGATGGCGTGAACGGGCGTGTCGCCGATGTTCGCGAGCCGATGGGGAATCCGGGAGTCCAGTGAGACGGCATCCCCCGCCTCGAGCACGTGGCGGTCGAAGCCGATGACGACCTCGAGCGTGCCGCTGATCACGTAGCCCCACTCGTGGCCGGCGTGGCGCTGGAACGCATCCGCCGGCGATGACGCGCCGCCGACCTCGTAGACGACATGGAGGAACTCCACACCCGGCTCCGAGACCGTCGTCAGCCGCTCCCAGATGACGCCGGATGCCAAGCGGATGCGATGCCGAGAGGCGGCAGGCTGCACCGGCTGCGGGCGGGCCGATGCGCTCGCGGCACGAACGCCGTCTTCCGTCGCGGGCGAGGTGGCGGTCTCCGTACCGGCGGTGTCGGTCGACGGCTTCGCGGCCTCCCGGCGCTCCGGCGGCCACGTATCGTTGAACAGCAGCTCGTCGAGGGAGACGTCGAGCTCGGCCACGATCGCGTACAGCGTGCTGACCGACGGCTTCGCGCGGCCGCGCTCAATCTGGGAGATGAGGCTCGGCGAAACGCCGAGCCGGCCGGCGAGTTCGCGAAGGCTGAGCCGGCGCTCGCGTCGCCGGGCGCGGAGGCGCTCACCGACCTCGGGATAGTCCGGCTCGGCGGTCCGGGACGCCTCACGGATTCGCACGGCGCTCACATGATCATCCATCCGCCGTCGATGCGCAGGTCGATCGCGTTCACCGATCGGTTCTCGAGCAGGAAGCGCACCCCGTCCACGATGTCGGCCATCTGCACCAGGCGCCGGGTCGGCGTCCGAGCCAGGATGTGGTCGAGCGGCTTGTCCTTCCAGAATGGCGAATCCCCGACGATGCCCGGATGGAGCGCGTTCACCCGGATCGGCGCCAGCTCGGTGGCGAGCGTGACCACCATGCCGACCACCCCGCCGTTGACCGTGCTGACGGTCGTCGAGCCGGGGTAGGGCCGGTCCTTGGCGAGGCCGCCGAAGAGCACGATCGAGCTGTCGTCGTCGAGCCGATCGACGAGCGCGTGGATGACCTCGGTGTAACCGACCAGCTTCAGCGTGGCGAGGTTGATGGCTCGCTCGATGCTGTAGTCGCGCACGGTGTTCTGATCGCGGTCGATGGCGGAGATCACCAGGTGGTCGACCGGCCCCACGTCGGCGAGCGCGGGCGCGATCCCGGTCGGCTGCGACAGGTCCAGCGTGACGCTCCGCGTGCGGCCACCGATCTCGCCGGCGATCGCCACTCCGCGGTCATGGTCGCGACCGCTGATGACGACGTCGCGCCCCGCCGTGGCGTAGTGCTCGGCCACTGCGCGTCCGAGCCCCGAGGTACCCCCGATGACGACCACTGCTCCACCGCCTGCCACGTCGTTCCTCCTCTTCCGCCTGCGCCGCGCTACCCGGTGTCCTGTTCGAATCTGCGCCAGTGGTCGACCCATCGATAGGAGTGCCGCTCCGGCGGCTGAGGCGCCTGGGTCTCGATCCAGCGCACGCGGCCGGACCCGGTATTGAAGAATCCGTGCGTTGCGCCGACGCCCGCGAACACGACGTCGCCGCCGCGGATCGTATGGGTCTGCCCATCCAGCTCGGCCTCGATCTCGCCCTCGAGGAAGAAATACGTCTCCTCGAACGGGTGATCGTGGACCTGCGCAGAGCCGCCGGGCTCGTAATCGACCGTGAACATCGTCAATAGTTCGGCGCCGAAGACGCGATCGACGAGCATCTTCACGCTGATCCCGCTGTACACCACGAGCGCGGTGTCGCGTCCCGCCGGCCGTCGCCCGCGCGCCGGGTCGTCCAGGGCGAGCGCCTCGGCCTGCGGCGGCGTGCCGTCGTAGTGGCCGACGAATCGAAGCCGCGGGTCGCCGAACGGCGGCCGCTGGGCGCGCCCGGCGAAGGAATCGAGGTCGAAGGGCTCTCGGGCGAAGAACGTGTCGGCCCGGCCCGCGTTGACGGCGAGCCGGAGCGGCGTGTTGACGGAGAGCCAGCGCGTCTCCTCCACGCCGGCGTTCGCCAGCGCGTGCCATGCCCCGACCGGCAGGACGGCGTAATCGCCCTTGACGAGCCGATGGTGATGGCCGTCGATCTCCAGGAGGAGCTCGCCCGCCAGGACGTAGAGCGCCTCCTCGAATGAGTGAAAGTGGCGTTGGAGCCACCCTCCGGGCCCCAGCGCACCGACAGACACCTCGGTGTGGACCGCCCCCTGCGCCGCGCCTATCAGGACCGATCGCGACAATGCGTGCATCGTCGGTGACGAAACAAACGGTCGGCCGGTGAACGACCAGTCGACCGAGGCTACGTGGGTGGCCATCCGCTCTCACCTGTTTCCAGCACCACTGAACACCGCTAGCATAGCCGCCTCGACGATTGCCCTACTATTGAAGCGTCGCTACACGCCACCTCACCACCGAGAGGACTGCCGATGTCCAGGCCGATCGCCTCACCCGGACTCATGACCGTCGACTGGGAGGAGCGCGTCAACACCGAGCGGCTGCGGACGTATCGCTTCGCACGAGCGCGGCAGGCGCTGGAGGCCTCCGAGCTGGGTGCCCTGCTGCTGTTCGACTTCAACAACATCCGCTACGTCACGAGCACCCACATCGGCGAGTGGGCGCGTGACAAGATGACGCGCTTCGCGCTTCTCACCCGCGGCGGTGAGCCACACCTGTGGGACTTCGGCTCCGCCGCCAAGCATCACCGCCTGAACTGCCCGTGGCTGCTCCCCGAGAACATCCGCGGCGGGATGATTGGCCTGCGGGGCGCGGTCGCCCCGGACGCGGGCCTGTTCACCGGTGCGGCGAAGGAGATCGCCGAGATCCTTCGCGCCGAGGGGGTTGCCGACATGCCCATCGGGGTCGACATCGTCGAGCCGCCGATGCTGGCCGCATTGGAGGCCCAGAACATCACCGTGCGCGACGGCCAGCAGACCATGCTCGACGCGCGCGAGGTGAAGTCGCCCGACGAGATCATGCTGCTGAACATCGCGTGCGCCATGGTCGACGGGGCGTACCAGCTCATCAGCGAACGGCTGAAGCCCGGCGTCCGCGAGAGCCAGCTGGTGGCCGAGGTGACGAAGGCGCTGTTCGACATGGGCAGCGAGCACGTCGACAACATCAACGCGGTCTCCGGCGAGCGGTGCTCCCCCCACCCGCACGTCTTCAGCGATCGGCTCATCCGCCCAGGCGACCAGGCGTTCTTCGACATCATCCAGACGTTCGTCGGGTACAAGACCTGCTACTACCGAACGT